>CAZEEN010000001.1:0-46107 GCA_964511115.1 uncultured Paludibacter sp.
AAATTTTACGAACATTATTTATGGAAAAAACATCGTAAAAAATTGTCAAAAATTCATTGTTAATTTTGTTGTAAAAGCCTATCAGGTCTATTTGCAGATAGATACTCAACCCGTACAACAAAAATCGTGATTTTCTTTTTAACTGATTAAGATTAGCTATCACAGTTACTTGTCTAAAGTTTTTGAGAGCTATAATTGGTTCTTCTATAAGTTCAACAAGGCTATAAATTATCAAAACTTGCATTATTTTCAAGTTTTGATAATTTATAGTATCTTTGCAATATGAAAAATCTAACACAGCGAAAAGAATATATTGATAAACTTTTGTCGTACAAAGACAAAGATATTATCAAAGTAATAACTGGATTACGTCGTTCGGGAAAATCAACCTTGTTAGAATTGTTCCGAACTTTATTGCTCAACGAAAGTGTAATGCCTGAACAAATACAGTTTTACAATTTTGAACTTCCCGAAAATTTTTTAAATAAAAAGTGGGACACGCTATATTTTGAAATAAAATCGAAAATACAAACTGACAAACAGAATTATATTTTTCTGGATGAAATTCAAAATATTACAGATTTCGAGAAATTAGTAGATGGGCTTTATGTCACCAAAAATACAGATGTTTATATCACTGGTTCAAATGCAAATTTACTATCTAGTGAATTAGCCACATTATTGAGTGGTAGGTATATAGAAATCTCTATCTTACCCTTTTCGTTTGCTGAGTATTTGGAAGCCAGAGGTGTTGACATAAAAAACAAATACCTCAATTACGAAGCCTATTTTTTTGAATATGTAAATGAAACTTCACTTCCTAAAGGCGTAGATTTGCGTGAGGAAGGGTATAATATTGTTTACGAATATCTCGAAGCTCTGTATGCCACTATTATTGAGAAAGATATAACACAACGACATAAAATTTACGATAAACGAGCTTTTGGAAATGTTGTAAAGTTTATCGCTGCAAATATCGGTAGTCAAGTGTCGCCCAGCAGTATATCTAAAGCTTTAAAAGCAGATAATCAAACAGTTCACCATTCAACTGTTGAAAATTTTATTGCATATTTAGTCGAAAGTTTTGTATTTTATTGCGTTCATCGTTTTGATATAAAAGGTAAAAGACAACTAGCAACATTGGAAAAATACTATCTGGTGGATGTGGGCTTATTGAATGTATTACTTGGAAAAGAACGAGATGCCAACAGAGGACATATCCTGGAAAATATAGTATATCTTGAACTTTTACGACGTGGTTATAAAATTTGGACTGGCGCATTACGCAACAGTGAAATTGATTTCACTGTCAAAAACCGTGATGGTGAAATTGAATACTATCAAGTTTCGTGGGAAATATCAACTGCTGAAACTGCAAACCGAGAATTTGCCCCATTAGAATCGGTGAAAGATAATTACGCTAAATATCTATTAACTACCGAGTCTTATCCACAAAATAGAGCAGGAATAATACACAAAAATGTATTTGAATGGCTGTTGAAAAATTAATCTAAAGTTTAGAGAGGTGTGTTTCAAGGGCTTTAATTGAAAGTCAAACTGCAAATCTTGCCCGTTAACTGAGTGAGGGGAGCGGATCACTAAACATCATATATTTTTTTGCCTTTATGAATAAACAATGCCCGAAAATTCATTACTGAATATCGGGCATTCTTTCTGACCTCAAAAAAACTAATTTGTTAAACTAAACCTGTTTCCTGTTTAAACGGATTTTGAATGCCATTTTCCGCCCTCTTTTAATCCTTTCAATTTCTTACTTTCTAATTTTCGGGTAATAGTTCGAGTGTCCGATTTTAAAATTGCAGCCACTTCTTTGGTGGTCAGGTAATCCATAGTTGGTGCTTCGGAAGGCGACGCCACCATTGTATTAGCAACCGGATTCTCGGAATAAAGCTGTGTTGGCTTTGCTTTTTCGGGCACAGCATCCCGCTTTTGTAGAAAAGTGATAATGGGTTTTAGTTCCTGCAAATAGGTACTGTAAAGTTCCTTTTCAGTCATAGCATACACCACCACATCAGCCAGCACATCCTGCACTTCCAGATAGGCTTTAGCAAGGCACACTTTCATTAACTGAAAACACCAAGCATTGATACTTTCTTCCTGACTCACATCCACAGCGGGATTCAGTGCCTTCTCATACGTGAGCTTGCGTGCAACCATTTCTTCGCCCAGCTGTTGCAGACAGGTGGTTAAATGCCTGTCAAGAATAAGTTCTCGGTAATAAGCGCGGATATCAGAATTGGTCTCGGCCAATAGTTCGGTGCGCAATTCGTTGCAATATGCAAAAGTCTCGCTCAACAAAGCCCTGCGGTAATATTCCTGTTTGGGGTGCAAGGGTTTGAGGAAACGAAGTGCATACAATCCTTCGTCGGAGGCAGAAGCTGTAAGTTGTTCCTGCAAGCGCAGTTTAAAGTTGGTGTTAGCACCATTTTCCGGCTTGAGAGGCGACATATTGCCACGCAAAAAAGCTGTAAACAAGGGGAATTGATAAACAAAATGCATAATCGTAAGTCGGGTTAATCAAAGGCAATTGGCAAAATCGGTTTTGCTCTCCGTAAATGGCTCTCTGTTTTGTGTTTATAGTGTTAATTATTAATCTCAGTTACAAAAATAGTGATTTTCTTTTTAACATAAATGGGATGTGGAAAAAATCTTTCAACAATTTTGGGTTTTTATCAAAAAAATCACCCACTCTAAGTCTTTTTTAAAACTCAGAGTGGGTGAAAACTTTACCTCAAAAAAATTAATATATAGCTGAAATTTATTTCATTTCTTCAAACTCACCCTTCACCCTTATATCTTCCGAACTGCTACCAATCAACACTTCAAATTTTCCAGCCTCAACTGTCCAGTTCATATTTTTGTCTAACAATTCCATATCCTGAGGTTTCAGCGTAAAGTGTACTGTCTTTGTCTCGTTTGGATTCAACGAAATACGCTCAAAACCTCTTAGTTGTGTATCGTAAACGGTTACACTACTTACTACATCTTTTATATAAAGCTGAACCACCTCATCGCCTTTTCTGCTTCCGGTATTAGTAATGTCTACCGAAACAGTTATTTCTCCCTGACTCTGTTGTTTTTCAGGCGTAATTTTCAGATTTTTATATTCAAAAGTGGTGTAGCTCAAACCATATCCAAAGGGATAAAGCGCACCTTCGACAGCCGTATTGCCCGAACCATTGGGACCAGAAGCCGATTGACGTGCATGTGAGCCTGGTTTAAATGGAAAATTCAATTCTATTTGACCCACACTTTTAGGGAATGTAACCGATAGTTTTCCACCCGGATTATAATCGCCAAAAATGGTTTCTGCAATCGCTAGTCCGCCTAATGCATTGGGAAACCACGCCTCAAGAATAGCAGGCAAGTATTTGTTTTCCCAGTTAATGGTTAGCGGTTGACCGTTGATTAACACCAACACAATCGGCTTTCCTGTTTCTTTAAGTGCCTGTAATAATTGTAACTGACGACCGGGTAGCCCCAAGCTTGTACGTGTACGGCTTTCTCCACATCGCTGCTCATCTTGTCCCACTACCGCTATAACTACATCGGATTGTTTTGCTTTTTCAACAGCCTCATTAATTGATTTTTGTTCTTCCTGAGTTAATGGAGTTGGAATTATTTCACTTTCCGGCCAGGTAGCGTCAATTACTTCGCAACCTTGCGCATAATCTACAGTAGCCGATTGTCCAATATAGTTTCTTAATCCATCCAATACATTGGTTATTGTCAGGTTTTGTGGCCCATAACGGCTGACATACACATCTTTATTATCGGCCAATGGACCAGTTACCAATATGTTTTTTAGTGATTTTAAGTTCAATGGCAAAAGGTTGTTTTCATTTTTCAACAAAACGAGTGATTCATGCGCCATTTGCAATACAAAATCCTTGGTGTCGGGCGAAGCTACTATTTTGTCTGCCGCTTTGGTGTCTTTTACATAAGGCGAATCGAACAAACCAAGTTGAAACTTCACACGCAACACATCCGCCACATTTCTATCCAATGTTTTCATACTGAGTTTACCTTCGTTTACCAATTCACGAAGCGGTAAAATATAATCTTGCGGCGGTGTAAATTGCGTGCGTACATTGAGTCCTGCTTCGGCAACCTGACGAACGGCTTCTTTGTAATCGCCGGCGACATGGTGTTTGGTTTGTACAAATTCTACCGCTTCGCTGTCCGAAACCACAAATCCCCTAAAACCATATTGATTGCGAAGTAACTCTGTGAGAAAATAATAGCTGGCACTCACTGGCACACCATCCCAATCGTTGTAACTGCTCATTACGCCCATAGGATGCGATTCGCTAACGATTTTTCGGTATGGATATAAATGTAATTGATGCATTTCGCGTGGCGCAACGTGTGGATCGGTGCGGGCATCACCATCTCGACCACCCTTTGGTACGCTATAAACGGCGTAATGTTTCAATGTGGCAGCCACACCTTGCGATTGAATGCCTTCCACCATTTGTTGGCCAAGTGCTGTAACGTGAAATGGTTCTTCGCCATAACATTCCAACACACGTCCCCAGCGTGGATCACGTGCAAGGTCGAGAATGGGTGCATATACATTGGTGTAACCCAATGCTTTTGCTTCGCGACCGGCAATAACACCAGCTTGTCGAACCAAGGCTTTATTCCATGTACTTCCAATGGCAATGGGAGCAGGAAATGGTGTGGCTCGGTCGTGATTCAGTCCATGTATGCCTTCATTCGAAAAATCAACCGGAATGCCCAATCGGGTTTCTTCCACAAACCAACGTTGAATGGTATTTATTGCTTCAGCATGTTTGCTGTAAGGGTAAGAATATTGCGTTGTTTTTAGTCCGTTCAGTTGTTCATCAATATTGGCAATACCATCTTTCCAGATTTCGTTTTTCCAATCGGGTGTAGGCAATTCGTCTTTCAAAACGCGTTTGTAACCATACAAAGTGGCACATTGGCAGGTTTTTTCATTCACGTTCATATGCTTCAACAAGTTACTCACGCGTTTTTCAATGGGTTGAAATGGGTCTTCGTAAATGTCTTTTTTACCGTTTTTGTTAAAGTCAATCCAATCTTTATGATAAATAGATTGAGCAGAAAGATGGCTGGTAAATATTAAAACAATGGCAATTATACTGATTCTGAAGAACAATTCTTTATTCATTTTTAAGAGAATTTTTTTTGGATGATTCAATTTGATAAGTAGCCCCTGCTTTTGTTTCAAAAGTGTTCAGATAACTTTTCCCAACAATGGATTCTTGAATTTCAGTTTGCACCTTAATATTTTTAACCGTTATTGGCGAATTGGTTCTGAGTTTGCAAATTCCAGCATTATTACTCAAAATAGTTGCTGATTTTATTTTGCCTTTATCCCAGTTTATATTAACATCAAATCCACCACGTGCTTTTAGTCCCGAAATGGAACCATTAGCCCAAGCATCGGGCAAGGCAGGCAGCAAATAGATTTCCTTTTGATGGCTTTGCATCAGCATTTCTGAAATGCTCTCGACAACACCAAAATTTCCATCAATTTGATACGGTGTACACGCATTCAACAAATTTGGATAGGTACCACCTTTTAATGTGAATCCCTTTTCGGTGGTGAAGGTCATGTCTTTTTGAAGTAATTTGTAGGCATAATTGCCCTCTAACAATCGTGCCCAAAAGCTTATTTTCCAAACTATTGACCAGCCAGTACCTCCATCACCTCTGATTTCCAGCGTTTTTTTGCAAGCCTTAAAAAGTTCCGGCGTTTCGAAAGGTGATATTTCATTTCCCGGATGCAAACAAAACAAGTGTGATACGTGTCGGTGTTGAAGATCTTTTTCAACGAAATCCTCAGCCCATTCCTGCAAATTACCTTTTTTGCCAATTTGATAGGGTAATAATTTATCTTTGGTTTGTTGCAGTTTTTTGGCAAAATCTACATCAGTTGCCAATACATTAGAAGCATCAATCAAGTTTGTGAAAAGATTCCGAATCAAGGCCAAATCAATGGTTGCCGTTTTTGTAGCCGACCAGATTTTTCCATCGGTAAGTTTGAAACTATTTTCGGGCGAAGTAGATGGCGAAGTAATTAAATGACCCTTTCCATCTTCTATCAACCAGTCTAAACAAAACTCTGCAGCACCTTTCATAAGCGGATAAGCCACCTTTCGCAGGTATTCTTTATCGCCATTGTAAGCATATTTTTCCCATACACTTTGACATAGCCATACGCCAGCCAGCGAGAAATTTGCCCAGCGTGGGTCGCCTTTCATATCACCAACAGGATTAGTCAATGCCCAAATATCTGAATTATGAGCTGCAGCCCATCCGTTGCAACCATAAATATTTTTTGCAGTTTCAGCTCCTGTTTTCGACATATTTATCACTTGCTGAATCAAGGGTTCTGCCATATCGCCCAATCCAGTTTTTTCGGCAGCCCAATAGTTCATTTCCAGATTGATATTGGTAGTGTAGTTCGATTTCCAAGGTGGACGAAGACCAACCGACCATTTGCCCGAAAGATTAGCTGGTATACCACCGGGTCTTGAACTTGAAATAAGCAAATACCGACCGTATTGATACAATAAAACCTCCAATTGTTGGTCTGATTTATCGGTTTGATAGCGTTGGAGACGTTCATCAGTTGGTAATTTTTCTGCTTCTGAATTGTGCGATAATTCAAACTTCAAGCGTTGAAAATAATTCGAATAATCAGCAATGTGTCTGGATTTTAGCTCTTTGAATTTTTTGTTTCCCAAACCATTTAAATATTCTTTGGCCAATGCAGCTTCGTCTCGTCCTTCGCTCACAGGGCATTTGTCATAGCCATTAAAACTTGTTGCAATCGACAAAACAAGTGTCACATTGGTTGCTTTAGAAATGCTAATGCCTGTGTTATCAATCATTTCTTTTCCATCGTTTTCAATTGTCTTTACCCGCAATTGAAACCGCATCCCTTTACAGGCATCGCCCCATTGTTGAGGGCTATCCGAAGACAGCGCATTACCATTCATCAACCAATCTTTTCCGTCTGTTGAAAATGTTGTTTTCTGTACTGATTTGGCTGAAATATTAAAATCTAGCTTATTTGGGGTTGATGAAGTAAGACGAATGACGATAACCTGATCGGGTGCCGAAACAAAAACTTCACGGGAAAAGGTTGTTTTCCCTACCGTAAAACGGGTTGTCGTAATGGCATTTGAGATATCAAGTTCACGGTAATAATTTGATACTTCGGCATCCGTACTTTGCTTCATAACCAAATCACCCACAGGCATATACGTCATACTGGAATTGCCCTGCATTTTACGGCTCAACTGGTCGGCTAATTCATAGTTATTTTCGTCTAATGCTTTACGAATAGGTGCAAGAAAGCTTGGAGCAGCGGGATTTGGATTCCCATTTACCGGACCACCTGACCATAAAGTTTCTTCGTTCAAGTTGATGAATTCTTCTGCAGGACGACCATAAACCATAGCGGCAAGTCGCCCATTCCCCACTGGTAGTGCATAGATAAATGACTCTGCGGGCGTTTTATACCAAAGCTTAAAAGGTTGATTCTTAGCAACTATAAATGTAAAATTTCCAAATAGGAATAAAAAAAACAGGATTCGTTTCATTTTTCTTTAATTTGATACATCGTTTCCCCCAGATAAAATAAGCCAACAATAAGAATATCAAGTATTTTCTCCTAAATTTAATCCAATTCACCGGTTTTCATTTTCAAACTTTTATTGGTATCGTTCAAATTAATTTTTCCTTTAATTTCCAATTTAACAACAGTTGCTATCGGATTTGGCATTGTGGCGGGTACTTCAATTTGCAACTCATTGTTGTTCAAGTTGAATTTAAGCTTTTTATTCGTTTCGAGCAACTTACAACTCACAACTTTATTCCTAAAATTTTGTACAGCCAATTTGCCTCCTTTTGGCCATTCGAAAACGCAAAGATACAAAATAGTACTATTTTTCAATGGTTTTTGTGTACAGCGGCCCCAACTCAATTCAGCAAGAGGACTGCCATTCGTTCCATAAATAGCTTCACCGTTTAACTTCATCCAATCACCAATTTGTTTCAATCGTTCGATACTTGCTTGTGGAAAAGTTCCATCGGGTTTTGGACCAATATTAAGCAGAAAATTCCCATTTTTCGAAGCTATATCAATCAGATTCCGCACCAATGTTTCAGTCGATTTCCATTTATCGTCGTAACTTTTATAACCCCACGAACCGTTCATGGTCATGCATGTTTCCCAGTTGTTATTATCCAACTCATCCCATTTCGGAATCCGTTGCTCTGGCGTTTTAAAATCTCCCGGAAAGTTAGGTTGCTTCAGGCGGTCGTTGGTAATTACATTCGGGTATTTTTTCAGAATTTCCTGCACTTTCGTGGCCATATCGTCCGTCATATCCACCGGTGTGTCCCACCAAAAAATGCCTATATCGCCATAATTTGCTAATAATTCCTTGATTTGTGGAATGGCCACATCGTCGAAATACTGCGCTTGCGTTTTGGATGTTTGAATCGGTTCCCAATGACCACGATGCTCTGCTGTATATTTATCTATGCGTGCGGAATCGGGATTGCTCCAACCCTCTATTGACTTTTTAATGCCCACTGCACCGCCCGGATTAGTCCAGTCCTGCGCTTGTGAGTAGTAAAATCCGAGTTTCATTTTGTATTTCCGACAGGCATTTGCCAACGGCGTTAGAAAATCTTTTTTGTAAGCCGTAGCATTTACAATGTTCCAGTCGCTGGCTTTACTGTCGAACATGGCAAAACCATCGTGGTGTTTGGAAGTGATTACAATGTACTTCATGCCTGCATCCTTGGCCATTTTTACCCACGCTTCAGCATCATATTTCGACGGGTTGAAGTTGCGCGCAGAATCTTTGTACTCCTGAATCGGAATTTTGCTGCGGTTCATAATCCACTCAGCACCGCCTTTATTCATTTTGTGACCGTGATACATGCCGCCCCATTGCGCATAAACGCCAAAATGGATGAACATACCAAAACGGGCTTCGCTCCACCATTGCATTTTCTGGTTTTGGGCATTAAGTGCTAAAGCGATTGTAAGGAATAACAGAATGATTTTGGATTTCATTTAAATAGTATTTTATTTAATATATTTAGCTTTGTATCGCAGTAATGCTTCCAGAAAATAGTAATCGGCATAACACAATGCGCTGTCAATTTCGTATTTTTTTGGCATATTCCCCACATTGTGCATCAATAAAAATCCGCCATTTGTTCCCTGTTTTGCTAAATAATTAGATGAAGCCAAACTTCTCAATATCTTTTCCGCAGCACTTCTATAAGTTATGGCATCCTGTTTTCCTACATAACCGCTCAATTCAATGAGTGCCGATGCAATAATAGCAGCCGATGAGGCATCACGTGGCTCATTGGGTATTTTGGGTGCGTTAAAATCCCAATATGGTATTTTATCTTTCGGTAAATTTGGATGATTAAGAATAAACTTTGCAATATTATTAGCTTGTGCCAAATAACGTTTGTCCTTCGTTTCGCGATAACAAACCGTGAAACCGTACAATCCCCAGGCTTGCCCGCGCGCCCAAGCAGATGCATCAGCACAACCCTGATTGGTCACTTTTTTGATAATATGGCCATCTGTCAGGTCATAATCTATCAAATGATAACTGCTGTAATCTTTTCTGAAATGGTTTTTAATGGTCGAAATTGCGTGATTTATAGCTACTTCCCGGTATTTCGGGTCGTTAGAAAATTTACTTGCCCAGAACAACATTTCCAGGTTCATCATGTTGTCGATAATCACCGGACAATTGTAAAACTCGCTTTTATCCCACGATTGAATTGATTTGATTTCCGGACGATAACGTGTTAATAATGAATTGCTTGCAGTCATAATAATTCCCGGATAAGTTTGGTTGTTTGTAATTCGGTAACCATTTCCAAAACTGCAATACAACATGAAACCCACATCGTGGTTATTGGTATTAAATTTCTCTGATTCAATGCGTTTGCTGAATTTTTGGGCATAATTGAGCATCGTGCTGTCTTTGCTGTATTCGTAAAGGTACCACAGCGAACCAGGGAAAAATCCACTTGTCCACCAGCTGATATCCGATGTTACAAGATTTCCGTTTGCATCGGTTGAGCGTGGAACACGACCGTCTAAATTATACACCTGTTTGGCAAATGGCGTGTACTGTTTTTGTGCAAACGTAAAAACGTCATCAATAAGCACTTTCATACTTTTCGCTTTTTCGGCACTAAAAGTTATTTGGGTGCAAAATGCAAATAAAACAGTGATATAAATGCTTTTAAATCTTTTCGATAACATACGAATAGGTTTGCGGTTTGTTAAGTATGTAAATTAGTTTTTCAATTTCGATTATTCTTGCTTTCAGCTTCGGCTCATTGTCAATTTCTTTCAAATAAGTTTGAGCAGTCATAATATAATAGCCTGAATTTGCTTCGGGATTGTTTTTTTGCAATCTCATTTCTTCGATAAACCTTTTCAGGTAGGCTTTTGCTGAGTCGGGACTGCTGTCCTTCAATTTCGTAAGTTGCTTTATTTCTATTCTTCGCAAAGTTCTGATAATGTTCTCATTCGCAAACCGTTCTTCCACCAATTTGGCAATGCTGTCCGAAATGTGATATTGCGGTGTTTTGTTGTTTAAAGCGAGATTTACACCTTTTTCAAAATCAGAGTTTTCATAGGTTCCAATATTTATTGTGTTGATTTTAACTTGATAAATTCCTTTATCGAGATAACTGATTTTCAGTATTTGTTGGTTCAAACTATCAATAATCGGGACTAAATCGTAGGCTTCTTTTGCTGCTTCTACTTTTGGAAATGGCAATGCCAACTCCTTGTTTTTAAATGAAAGTTTATTGGATTTGAAAGTCAACTTTGAAACTTCGCAATTTTCCTGCAACTGAGTTTTCTTGTTTTTTACATCAATGGCCAGATTCCACACCTGTTTTGGGGCTTTGGTCTGAGTCAGAAAGAGGTAAGCCATTACCAAATGCCCTGCAGCTTGCGGGTGAATTCTATCTTTTCCAATCAGCGTGAAATTGGGATTTGCTTGCTGCATTCGACTATTGAGGTCAAACATCGGTTTCCAAAAATCAACCACCGTGGCATTGTATTCTTTCCCAAGGCTTATTACAAAGTCCCTACATTCGCCCAAAGCGGCATTTACCCCTTTCAGGTTTTCTACCGCAATAGCCTCAGATTCGTCGTAAATGGTGGGTGTAAAGAAAATGGTTTTCAGTTTGTGACTACGATATGAATCGGCGATTCTTATAACATTTTTTTTGTAGTTTTCAATGGCTTTCTTCTTCAAACTGTCGGCATTTGCCACCACTTTTTTACTTGAATATAAATTTCTGTTCACATCATTCATTCCGGCACTCAAAGTAGCTACCGTAGCGTTATTATCATAAATATCCTTCTGTAATCTGCCGTACATGCCCGAAGCCACGTCGCCCGAAATGCCACAGTTGATAAACTTAAGATTCATTTCCGGAAAACGCGTGGCATAATACAGGTAAATGTATGAGTGATAACGGCCACCATGGGTGATACTGTTACCCATAAAGCAAACTACATCATTGTTCTTAAAAAGCGGTTGTGCAAAAATACTGGTGCAAATTAAAGCTACCGAAATCAGGAAAATAATTCTTTTCATATAATTGAAATAAGCCCCCTAACCCCCTAAAGGGGGAATAGAGAGAAGTTACATTGTTATTGTTATAAATTACAAAACTGCTGTTGAACCAACAACCTTCACCATTATTTTTTTATGCAAGACCACATCGCCTTCTTGAATAATAATACGGATGCAGGTCTCACCGGTTCCTTTCGCAGTAATTTCGCCTGAAGCTGATATTTCAGCCAATTCGGGGTTTTCCGATTGAAAGTTTATTTTTGCATCAGACAGATTTACAGGTCGGTTATAATTCGTTATTCCTTCGAATGTTAGTTTCAGTTTATCGCCGATTTTCAGATTAATATCTTTCTGATTGATTTTTACATCCGAAAATACTTCACGGTAAGCATGATTGATATATTCATTTGCCGAGGCTTCATCCTTGTGGAATTTTAAAATATCAATCGTAAAACTCCTTGATTTTTCGGGATTGCAGATGCGCACATAACGTGCTTTAAAAGCCGGAAAACTAAATAGTTGAGGCATCGCAACTTTCAAACCATCGACAACAGAGCTAGTTCCTGAGTAAACCGATTTCCACGTTTTTTGGTCAATTGAGGTCTGAATTTCAAAAGTATAAATTGCATTTTGGTATGTAAATCCAATAGTAGCCGCACCAACAGAACAAACTTCCCCTAAATCATATTCGGCATAAGTGCCGCCTACAATTTTAGGAGCTGCAATGCGGTGATTGGCAAAGCTTTCGTCCCAGTTGCTGTACTCTTTAGCTGCACTGGCAACTATCTGCACCGGTTTTTCGCGGAAATAAACGAAATAGCTTGAGGATTTCATTCCTTCGGCAGAAACTGTTATTTCGGCTTTTCCGGGAATGGTTTTGGCTTGTTTTACAGTAATTTTTACGCCATTAGTTGCTTTTGAAGTAACAACCGGAATTTTCTGATTTTCAGTATAAAAATCGTATGTAAAATTTCGGGCATCGAAATGCTCAACAGTCTTATTGTCAATTAAAATATTGGTTAACATAGCTTCCTTTTCAACAGAAATCTTCCATGTATCTAAAGCCTGAAAATGTAATGTTTCCACCCTAGGCGTTTCACCATTGCGGACAGGCACAAATACCACTGCCAATTTCAAATCAGTTTCGGTATTGGTATGAATGGTCAGTTTTTTTGCCTCAAAAGTCCAGTCCTGCTTACTTTCAACAGGGCGCGTATAAACGAGCGGTTCAGTTCCCATAACCGTAAAACGGGCATCTTTTGGAGCTTTTGCCATGTAAACCAACATTTTTTCATTGCCACGATACAGCATTGCCGAACGGCCATCAGGTGCGATTTCTATACCAGCTTCGGTTTGCATAAACCAATAAGAATCAAGCGGTTTTCCATCTAATGTTGAAATTTCATCCTGTATCAATACTTTTCGGCGTGAGTCGAACATTTTCAATCCCCGTTTGGCCGATTTGGCAATATTGGCATAGTCGGGCGTCATGTCAACTACAGCGAATGATTCTTGCAAATTACTTCCCTGATTAACAATAGGGCATTTCTCCCAGCCTTTGTTGTCAATACCCAAACCCGGATTAATAATGTTACAATTATGACCTTCGGCTCGCAATTTATAGTATAGTCGAGGCTGAACGTTGTAATCTTTGATAGTATAATTTTCAAGACCCAAATCCAGACACCATTGTTCGTCAAGCGCATTCAGGAAAAATGTTCCCGTATTGGTATGGCGGTGAAAGAAATTGGCTTGTCGGTAATCGTCAGTTCCTTTAATGCCTGCAAATAACGCATTTTCATCCTCCCAACCACTACGCATCACAGCCAACTGTGCACCGATAAATTGTTTGTCGAGTGGTAGCTTTTGGTAATTTTGAGGGTCGGTTTTAAACTTCTGAGGATTGTACCACAGCAGATTATTGACTTTTCCGCTATAATCGGGGTTTTCACCTTTTGCAACGAAAGCGTCATTTTCTAGTGCAAACTGATTCAAATCAGGTCTTTTAAATTTATTGGCAATCCAGAACATCTGCCCCAAATTATAAAAACCACCGTTGCTGTAACAATCGCTGTATTTTACACAAATACCTTTTCGGGGCATGGTGGTGTTCATTACAAAATCGCCATAGCCCATCAAACTGGGTTCATCGCTCAATCCAAAACTCTCACCAAAAGCAGTATCCAATGTTGCCAAACCCGAAAATAGCACCAAATTACTCCAGGCCATGTAATGTGGTCCTTCGGGAGTAACGCCATCGGGTTTGTACCATGTCAGGTTTAAAGTGTTGATTGCCAAATTAAAAATCTTTTTGGCGTATTCAGGCTCTTCATCGGCAATAGCCACTGAACCAACTATTGCACCAGCATTCATCACATGATTAAAATTGTGGAAGTTGGTTTTATTCGGGTCTTTCAGATAAGCATCCAGCACTTTTATTAATAGTTTTCGCAAATCTTCTCGTTGAGTTGAGGTCATGAAATCGAACAACCAATCGTACACACAGCCCAAGCGCATAAGCATTGGTCCAAAATGGTGTCCGCCCGCTTTTATAGATTTATCCCAATCGTAAGTCAATGCTGTAGAGATTGCTTCATCCATTTTCTGCTTATCACCGGTCAATATAAAAGCAAGAGCCAACGCATCCATTGTTTTTTCCTCTTTTAGCTCTTTCAACCAACCTTGCATAGTGGCATTTGTTTTCAGGTTCTGCTTTATGGCTTCAAAGTCATTTACCAAGACGCGGGGATGCGTCTTTTTCATTGTACTTATTTCCACTGGTTTAATGTGGTTAGAAAAGGGTTGTGCTGCTATTTTATTGATAGCCAAAAACAAAACTATAAGAAGTACAAGTGAAGTGATAATTCGTTTTTTCATTTTTTTTATGTGAAAGTTTTTTTACTATTCTTTAATATACAAATAGTTTATAAGTTTCTCTGGAATTGTAAGTGCTAACTTTTTTCTGTCAACGGGTTTATTCCAGTTTTCCAGAAAAACAGCCAGCGATTTATCCTCTGTAAAAATATTATTTTTTGAACTTATCAAACTATCGGCATTTTGAATAGAGCTTTGCGTTCTGAAGTAATTTTCATGTTTCAATGGAATTGAAAAATTGCCAATAGTATTATCAGTAAATGAGTTAGAGTTTACGTAAATCCTTTCCTCTTTCATAAAATTTTTCAATTCGGGATAATGCGAAATATAAAGTGCTGGTATTGAGCCTTCATTTCCATATTGTTCTTTCCATACTTTGGCAAAAAAATCGGTATATCTTTTTTTACCCCAAGTGGAAAAATGAAAACTCAACTCAAAGGTTTCACTACAATCCAAAAATAGGTTGTTTTTTACGTTTACATAGGAGCAGGTATTTCCCAAAACTGCTGCTACACGTGCGCCTTTGTTGCCAATTTTGTAGAAAAGGTTGTCCTCAATACGCCAGCCCGCACTGGCTTCATCGGCATAGATGGCATAAACACTTTCACCAATCAAACCTATATCGTGAAAATAATTCCCGCGGATTATCTGCCCTCTCATCAGTTGGTTTTTTCCAAGAAAACCGTAAATAGCACCAAAGTCCTTAAACTCAAGCAACACGTTTGAAATTTCGTTTTTCTCTATCAGCTGGTCGTTTCCCGAAATGGTAATAGCACCGTGTGGTGCATCGTGTATTTTGTTGCCAATAACGTTGTTTCCCACGCCCGATAGCTTTATTGCGGGCGAATAAACCCTGTCGTAGAATGCCCAGTCGTATATTTCACAACCCACCACCGAATTATTTCCTTTTTCCAGCGTTTCATAATTTCCGCCTTCCAATACAATGGCTGAGCTTCCAATGGTATGAATCAGACAGTTTTCGACACTATTATTTTGGCCATCTATAATCAGTGCAGAAATTCCAAAGTTTCTGAATTCGCAGTTTTTAAATGAAACTTCATTGCAATTATGAAGCGATACAGCCTTTAATCTGCCGAGTTCAAAACATATATTTTCAACCTTAAAATTGCTAATACTTTCGAGGTTCAATAGCTCTTGCGAAGTATATGTAAGGGCAATATTGGCTGTTTTTGGATTATAATCTGCTGGTGGATAGAAATACAGTTTACCGCTTTGTCTATCAATAAAATACTCACCCGGCACATCAATTTCTTCGAGCAAATTAGTGGCAAAGAAAAAAGAATGAACACTTGTCATATCATATTTTTCATCGTAGGTGAGCGAAATAGTTTTGCTCACGGTGTCAATTGCATTCACCTTATTGAGCGACCACGACCAATCCCTTGAAAAGATGCCATCTACCCACAAGTCTTTGGCTTCCAGCCATTTTTCAACCCGCTTGTCACTGTATTGAAAACTACCGCCTTGACCTGCCGATACTGTTTTTTTGCTTTCATCAATAGGCAATTCCACTTTTTTGAATCCAGGATTCGTTATCTTTTTTATTGGAATAACGGTTGTTCTGTTTTTCAATAATTGTGGGTCACCCCCATTTGGATAACGCGCCAAGGTCATTCTATTTCCATTATAAAATAGTTGTGGAGGGGCAATTCCGGCACTTCTGCCAAAACCGATACATTTTATTTCGCCTAAATCTGTAATTCCAGCTTTTTTCAAATCCAGCTCTAACACCTTTTCTCTGGCTTCTTTACTGATAATTCTACTTTTTATTTTGGGGTCGGAGAGTGGTTTGAAAAGTTTGGCGTTCAGCGTTTTGCCACCCGAAAAGAGTACTGTTCCTGTTCCTTTTACGATGATGGGCGCATTCATTTTGGAGGGATATTTCCCCGTAAATTTCAATGTATTTTGCAAGGAATAAACTCCCTCCTTGAATTCAACAATAAGCGTGTCTGACAGGGAACCCGACTGCAAATGTTGGTTCACTTCCTTCATAAACAATTGATTCCAAGCAACATTATCTGCTGAAAATGTAATCAGCTTATTATTGGCATACAAATTCTGAAAGGCAAAAAACGCACAAAGTGCCACCACCATCATTTTATAATTTATTTTTATCATTGCCTTTGTTTTTGAAGTAATTTTTGGGTGTAGTTTGGCTAACTACAGCAAAAAAACCGTAGTTAGCTATACTTGCAAAACATTAATTGTATTTTAGAGAATGGATATTTTTTGAACCGTTTGTTTTCCTTTCGTGTTAGTAAAACGAATAATATAAATCCCCTGACTCAAATTGGTAATTGCTTTATTTACAGCTTTATATTGTAGAATTTGCGCCCCTTGAAGATTGAAAATCTGTAAATTGCCTGTTTCATTTGCAACAATTGTTTTACCAATTACAGAAATTGAATTGGAAGCATTTACCGAGTTTAATGCTGTTGCGGTACTTGTAGTAACCGAATTGGAGACTGCCGATTCAGCTGAATTCAAAGTAGAAATTCCATCTCCTTTGGCGACAACTGTATAAGTATAAGCCGTTTCCGATGTAAGACCAGTAATTGCCAAACTTGCTGTAGCTTGTCCACTGGCGTTCAACGTTTTAATCAAACTTGTTTCTTGATAAACATTCACATCGTAACTTGAAGCACTGGTTACTGCTGTCCAATTGGCAGTGAAACCTGTGGCATTTAGCGCTGTAGCATCTGAAACTGTGGGAGTAGAAAGAATTTTGAAACTCACTTGGGTACCATAGTTCGTTTTGGTTGCATTGGTTGCATAAGCTCTTACATAATAAGCTGTACCTGCTTCTAAGCCCGTAATAGTTTCTGTAAAAGTTCCTAATCCTGCTGTTGCATCTGCTACTACAGTATTTGGAGCACTAATTGTAGGATTTGAAGTTATTCCCCAACATACACCGCGTGCAGAAATTGATGCTCCACCATCGCTTGTAACATTACCACTTACAGTTACAGAAGTGGAAGTTAACTGAGTGGGAGTTGATGTGTTGTCTAATACCGGCATTCCAGTACCAAAACTTGCTGAAGCAGCTGATTCCGGAGAATCGAATGTAGATGAATTACCTACGGCTGTTACCTTGTAAGTATAAGTAACGTTTGTAGTTAAGCCATTCAAAGCTAAACTTGTAGCTGCCGCACCGCTCGCCAGAAATGTAAACTTAAGTGTTGGAGTAGCATCATAGACTTTAACAATATAATTGACTGCTCCAGCTACTGTTGTCCAATTGGCAGTACAACCAGTTGTTGTAATTGAAGTTGCTGCATTAGCAGTAGGAGCTGTTAAAACAGAGTAAGTTGATTGCCAAGCTAAAATAGGATAACCTCCATTCAAATTTGTTGCATCACTTGCCCATGCTGATGGAGTTTGACCATTCTCCAGCAAAGTAATAAAACCTGCATCTTGCAATTCAGATGCCAATTTCGAAGTTCCACCATTGGTATTAGTTAAAGTCAAAGTGCTTAAATAATAACTGTTGGTTACATAACCTGTTCCGGTGGCAGTTGAGCCTTTTAGAGCTCCTGCAATAGCTTCAACAGTGCCTCCTGTTTTTGTAGCAGTTACTGCACCAGTATTATAACAATTTGTAATTGCCTGAAAATATTTATCAGTTCCAGTTCCTCCCGGGTAACCCAATATACCGCCGTTTAGAGAACTGCTTGCACTGCTTGAGGTCTGTTTAACAACAGCTGTATTGTAACAATTCGACACATTAAAGGATGCGCCATAACCTAACCCCACAATACCCCCGGCATCTGTGTTCACAGACGATATAATCCCTTTATTAAAGCATTCTTTTATGGTTAAGATTGCACCAGAAGCACTACCTGCTATTCCTCCCGCATTACTAATGGCAGTAACTGCACCAGTATTGTAGCAGTAGCGTATATAACTAACACCACTAGCAGTGACTGCATTACCTGCAATTCCACCTACATGTAGTCCGGCACCTGCACAAGTTATGGTTCCCGAATTTGAACAATACTCAATAATACCGGTAGTTGTAGCGGAACCAAAAGTGCCAACAATTCCTGCCACACTATTAATTCCCTTTACATTAATTGCATTTTTACAATTAATAAACTGAGCGTAAATTGATCTTCCTGCAAATGCTCCAGCGGTCGATCCCGAGTTGGTAACCGTTATTGATCCAGAAGCAACGATTAGGTTTTTGATAATCACATTCTTACTGGATGTACCGGTTGGATAGCCAAATAAACCAGCGTAAAGCGTGGTAGCATTATTGATATAGATGTTGCTGATAATATGGTTGTCACCATCAAAAACACCAGCAAAAGCGGTTGCTGTGGCTATTCCGATGGGTGTCCATGAATAGGTTGGTCCGTTCAAATCAATATCAGCAGTAAGCTGATAATACTTTCCAGCTGTATTTACATTCGCAGTTTGAGTTGCATTAGCCTGCGAAGCCAAATAAGCCAATTGTTCGGCAGTAGCAATCTGATAAGGGTCGATAGAAGTACCTGAGCCACCTGCAAAAGCAGCCGCTGCAGTTCCATCCCAAGGTGTGATTGCCATGGCAGAAACCGCCAGCAAAGCGCAAAATAATAATGTAAGTAGTTTTTTCATATTGATAGAATTTAATAAGTTGAATTGCTTTTTATTTTACGATTACTTTAAAGGTCTTTGTTTTGTTGGATACGAAATAGATACCCTTTTTCAATGTTATTTTTTCAAAATCGGATGATGCATTTATTCGTAAAAGTTGCTGGCCTAATGCATTTTGAATACTGATATTAGAACCGAATCCTTTTTTTACTATAATTGCATTATGAATACCATAGGCATTAAAATTATTTTTAGTATCAACAGGAATCGATGTTTGATTGTCATAAATTGCTTTTACTGCTTTTGTTTCGTAAACCAAATGCCAGTTGGCCGGCAAGGCGATTGCACTTAAAGTTCCGGTTACAGCTTTCGTAGCTGTTATTAGAGTAATTGTATCATTCAACTGAGGTGAGTAATTTGCCGTGAAATTGAGAGACAACCCTGAAACATCCAATGTCCCGTCAGCTGAAGCCAAGCTTATTTGGTCAAAATCTTTTCCTGCAATCACTTTCCCTGTTGCATTAGCCATGTAATTTTCGGTTAATGAATAAGTACCACCACTAGTATTGGCATAATAATTTAGCTTTCCAATTCCCGAACCTCCTGGTGAAATAACTCCAGCACCTATAAAATTATCGGCAACAATGCCACAATATCCGGCAAGCGTGCCACCGTTATTATTAAAAGCAACATCATTGGCTATACCTGTGCTGTCGTTTATTACCGCAGCAACTGTATTTTTAGTAACTTTGCTGATTAGCGTTTCTGAATTGTAAGTAGCAGGAGAAACAGTTTTGATTTTATTCAAAGGACGTACCGTCATTTTCCCCGAACCATTTCCTGTAGTAGGTCGCTGAATGGAAAATAATCCCCAAATCTCACCATGTGTAGCTACACCTGTGTTGACAATTGCCTGAACCGTAATCACTTCTCCGTCTGGATTGGCAGTGGTTGGAAACGTAAAGGTATTTGGGTAAGGAAGTCCTGTTGTTGGAGTTAATTCTCGGTAATTTGCAATACCTCCAACTGTCCAGCTCACACTGATTTTACCATTGTATTTCAGAATAATTCCTTCGCCTTTTCCTAGAAAACTGATGGGTTCTGTAAGAAAATCGGTGGTATAAACCGGCACACCATACCAATTCTTACTGGCTGTCCAGTATTGAGTTGTACCGATTGGGGTAATTCCATCGAGACGTGCATATTCAAGATTCCCTGTTCCAACTAATGTGTTAAGAGGCATTTCTGATGTTGGTAAAGATTGGTCTAAACCACTAATTACAGTTGCAGAAAGCGCATTGGCATACACTGCATGTCCAATATCTGATGGATGAGTTCCATCAGGGAAAAATGTTGCCAAGGTATAATCACCGTTTATAAGACCTGTGTTAATGTTTGGTCCATTCAATACTTCGGTAATACCATATTTTTGTGCCACTTTGTGGAATGTTTGCACCGAAGGTGGAACAATTCCGTTTGCATAATAAGTGGTTTGGTAATTGGCCATACTGGTGTAAAGGAAAACAATGCTGATTTTAGGGTTTTGGCGAATGGCTTGACGTACAATTCCTTCCATACCATCAATACGGTTCAAATCGGATGAACTGGCATCATTCACGGCAAACTCCACCACCAATAAATCGGGATTACGTGTCAAAAGTTGTGCTCCAACTCGATATGCTCCATAACTCGATGGTGTTCCACCTACACCTGCATTGAACGAAGTGGCTGCACCTCCTCTTTTAGTTATTTCGGCAATAATAGCCGCCGACGATTTGGAATAATAGCAGTTGGAATAACCACTGGCACCAGTTCCTTGCGTAATGGAACCACCCAGATAACAAAGTGTTACCGGAAGTTTATTCCTTACTTTTTCGGCAAAAAAACCAAGATTAGAAGTTCCAACTAACTGAACATCGCTTACATTGGAAGTTTTTGCCCAGGGCGATGCGAAATTGACTATGCCATTAGTATTGTTATTGAACTGCGCCTTACCTGTTCCAGTTAATCCTGAAATTGAGCCTTTTCCAATAGTAATTGTTCCTGTATTGTTAAACGTGCTTTTCCCATCACCCAATGCAATGGCTCTTGCTTGTGAGCCGGTAGCACCAAAAGTCATTGTACCCGTATTTGTAATGGTAGCAGTTGCTGTATTTGATTTTACGGTAATTCCTTCGGCGGTATTGTTTCCGTTGATGGCAATTATTCCGCTATTGTTAAGTGTGGTTGTTCCTGTGCCGCCAATGTAAATGTAGGCTTGCGATAAAAATCCGCCCAGATTTATTGTTCCAGTATTCGTAATTTCGTTGGTCACTGCATTGGGTTCGCAGTAAATGCCATTGGCACTTGCGCCACCCAAATTTAGTGTTCCATTATTGATTAATTTATTGCCAAAAGCAGTTCCTAAATACAATGGAGCAGATGTAGTAGAGAAACCTGAACTGTATGAATTCAAAGTCAATCCAGCACCAACAGTCATTGATGTTACCGAACTCGCTGCATTGATTTTCATCAATCCGCACAAAACATTGGTACCGGCATTGATTGTGCCCGAACCACTCAAAGTGGCTGTTCCGGCAGTTATTCCAATGGCATAATTGCCTGCTGAGGCAGTTAAAGTTACTGTTCCATTGGTAGCAAAAGTAGGATTTGCATCGGTTTGAGTAAAGCTTATACAATTTCCCAAGTTACCGGTTGCTTCAGTGTTTACACTTAAATTTCCACTGCCCGAATAGGAAGATGGAGCGACAAATGTTCCTGCGGAGTTGGCAAAACTTATTCCGTTGCCTGTGCCTGTACCAGCACTAACCGAAAGTGAACCAGCATTTTCAATAGCTCCACCTTGCAACAATACCTGTGTTTGGTTTGGCGTATCGGAATTTACCGAAAGTGAACCGGAAGCAGTAATCTGTAATATTGGTTGTGTTGCATCGGCATTTGTTGCCAAGGTTAGTTTGTCAATTGTGCCCACATTTGTAGAAATAGTGGCCGTATATCCACCAACAATGCAAACCTGGTCTTTGGAACTTGGAACAGCGTTTGCCGACCAGTTCAAAGGATTCGACCAATTTGTATCCGTTCCCGCACCGCCTGTCCAGTAAATGGCTTCGGTGGCACCTACTGAATAAGAGTTCGTTAAATCGAAATTTGCGGCATCAACAACCGTATAAACTATGACATAATATTTTGTGGCTGGATTTAAACCTGTAATGGAAACAGTTGTTCCATAACCTTTGTAAACGCAATAAGCCGCAGCATCATTCTGAAAAGCAGTTCCAGAACCAACAACAGTATTTGGAGTATAATTTGATGGCGAAAACGTTGGAGTTCCTGCAATAATTGCATTGGCAGCTTTCACAAAAACAAGCGTGCTATGATTTACTGAATTATAAGCATTTGCAGCATTCCAAGTAATGTCGGCGGTCGAAGTTCCTGTTGAAATCAGCGTTACACCTTTCACCTCGTTGGGCATAGTAGCCACATTTGCAGTTGGCACTGAAGTTGTATTAAAAAGAATGTCTGCTGCTGAATTTGTATAGGAATAGATTTTGTAATTATACATTGTCCCCGGCAACATATTGCCAAATGATGGCGCAGTTGTAGCGGTAGCATTTAGTTTTACATTCGCCAAACCTCCATTAAAGGAAAGAACATCAATCGGGTCAACTCCATCAATCGGTTCCGTAATTACTTCAACGCTTGATTTCATTAAGTATCCGTCCGCAGATATACTACCAGCCAATGAGGGAGTCCAGTTTAGTTGAATACTGGAAGTCGTTATCGTGCCTTTTGAAACATTTGAGACTTGATAACTTGGTTTCTGCTTGGGCGCAGCTTCCCATTTCAGTATCGGATATCCACCATTAATACCGTTAATATCATTGGTCCAAACTGAAGGTGTCTGAGTATTGTTTAATGAATTTATTAATGCAACGTCCTGCAATTCAGAAGCCGTTTGAGAAGTTCCACCATTGGTATTGGTTATAGCAAGGGTACTTAAATAATAACTGTTGACTACCGAACCTGTTCCGTCGGTTGTAAGTGCTCCGCCTTTTAAAGCTCCTGCAATAGCTTCTACAGTTCCTCCTGTTTTGGTAGCAGTTACTGCTCCTATATTATAACAGTTCGTAATTGCCTGAAAATATTTTCCGGCAGAATTGCCTCCCGGGTAACCCAATATACCGCCGTTTAGAGAACTGCTTGCACTGCTTGACGTCTGTTTAACAACAGCTGTATTGTAACAATTCAATACATTAAAGGATGCGCCATAACCCATCCCTACAATACCACCAGCATCTACGCTTGCCGCAGATATAATTCCTTTATTAAAGCATTCTTTTATGGTTAAGATTGCACCACTGGCACTACCTGCTATTCCTCCCGCATTACTAATGGCAGTAATTGCACCCGTATTGTAGCAGTAGCGAATATAACTGACGCCACTAGCAGTGACTGCATTACCTGCAATTCCACCTACATGTAGTCCGGCACCTGCACAAGTTATGGTTCCCGAATTTGAACAATACTCAATAATACCGGTTGTTGTAGCGGAGCCAAAAGTGCCAACAATTCCGGCAACACTACTAACTCCCTTAACATTAATTGCATTTTTACAATTAATAAACTGAGCATAAATTGATCTTCCTGCAAACGCCCCGGCAGTCGAACCCGAATTGGTGACAGTTATAGAACCGGAAGCAATGCTTAGGTTTTTGATAATTACATTCGTCCCGGATGTCCCGGTTGGATAGCCAAATAAACCGGCATAAACCGTGGTGGCATCATTGATATAAATATTACTGATAATATGGTTGTCACCATCAAATACTCCCGCGAAAGCTGTGGCTGTGGCTACACCAATCGGTGTCCAGCTCTTGGTTGGCCCGTTCAAATCAATATCAGCTGTAAGTTTGTAATATTTTCCTGCCGTGTTTGCATTGGCTGTTTGAGGCGAAATATTTGCCAACGAAGCTAAATAGGCAAGTTCCTCTCCTGTGCCGATTAAATAAGGTGTGGCCTGTGAGCCATTGCCACCAGAAAAACTGGCGGCAACGGTTCCATTCCAGGGACTTGCATTTGCAATTACCGTCAAACTAACCAACAAAATGATATGGGAAATTCTTTTCATCACAGAAATGTTTCTATTTTATTTTACAATAACTTTACTAACAGAGCTATGTGTACCATCGGTAATTTTTACCAAATAAAAACCAGATTGTTTTACATCTAAAGTCATTTGTGATTGAGTTGATTTTTGATGATTGATAAGATTTCCATTGATAGAATAGAGTGATAAATCATAACTACTAACACCCTTTAAATCAACTTGTATTGTTTTCCCAGCGGCATATACGCTCAAGTTTTCAAATTCAATGTTTTTTAAACCTGTAAGTGCTGGTACAGGTGAAAGTTCCCAAACCAAAACAGGAAATCCACCGTTTCCAAAATTCACATCCATGCTCCACACTGAAGGTGACTGACTGTTGTTGATAATACTAATAAAAGCAGGCAACTGCATTTCTGTTGCAGTTTTTGATGTTCCACCATTGGTATTAGTTGCAGTCAACGTACTTAAATAATAACTATTTACAACCGAACCAGTACCGTCAATAGTAGCTGCTCCGCCTTTTAAAGCACCAGCAATGGCCTCTTTTACAACACCCGTAACTGCTCCTGTATTGTAACAATTGCTAACTGCCTGAAAGTATTTTCCTAGAGCATTTCCTCCCGGGTAACCCAGAATTCCTCCAGCAAATGGTGTAGCGAAAGCTGCGTTAGTTTGTTTTACTAACCCCGTGTTGTAACAATTCAATACGTTGAAAGATGCACCATAACCTAACCCCACAATGCCTCCAGCAGCAGTATTTGCAGCAGTAATTACTCCTTTATTGAAACATTCTTTTATTGTTAAAACTCCATTACTGGCACTTCCTGTTATTCCCCCCCCATTACTAATGGCAGTAACTGCACCAGTATTGTAGCAGTAGCGTATATAACTGGCACTACCAGTGGTGGCAACAGCTGCATTACCTGCAATTCCACCTACATGTAGTCCGGCACCTGCACAAGTTATGGTTCCCGAATTTGAACAATACTCAATAATACCGGTTGTTGTAGCGGAGCCAAAAGTGCCAACAATTCCGGCAACACTACTAACTCCCTTAACATTAATTGCATTTTTACAATTAATAAACTGAGCATAAATTGATCTTCCTGCAAACGCCCCGGCAGTCGAACCCGAATTGGTGACAGTTATAGAACCGGAAGCAATGCTTAGGTTTTTGATAATTACATTCGCCGTAGCTGTACCGGTGGGATAGCCAAATAAACCGGCATAAACCGTGGTGGCATCATTGATATAAATATTGGTTATAATATGGTTGTCACCATCAAATACTCCGGCGAAAGCTGTGGCTGTAGCTATTCCAATGGGTGTCCAGCTATATGTCGGACCATTCAAATCAATATCAGCTGTTAACTTGTAGTACTTACCTGCTGTATTTGCATTGGCTGTTTGAGGTGAAGCATTGGCCAACGAAGCCAGATAAGCCAGTTGTTCGGCAGTTGAAATCTGATATGGATCTTCAGCTGTACCGGCACCACCGGCAAAAGCAGCAGCTGCTGTTCCATCCCAAGGTGCAGCTATAGCCAATACGGCAAGCTGTACACAAAATAAGATTGTAATTAGTTTTTTCATGATGTTTGTTTTTTATAATGTAAAGTTGTTCTTTCAATAATGAAATGTTGATTCCCCGAAATGGAAACAAGTAATTTACTTATATTTTTTTTATCTTAAGTAATTAGCACAATATAATGTGCCATTTTAAAATATAGTATTAACACAAAGATGCATTGTCACAACGAATATATATTTCTGTAAATCAGCTATGTATTCGCTTTTTTTTCGACTTAGCAACTTTGTGTTCAAAATACGACATTATATTAGTACACTTACTTAGAATTGTTTAAAATTTTAGTATTAGCCGAAATTTGCCATTTTAATATCGGATATCCTCCATTAATACCTTTTATATCATTGGTCCAAACTGAAGGTGTCTGATTATTATTTAATGAATTTATAAAAGCAAGATCCTGCAATTCCGCATCCGTTTTCGAAGTTCCACCATTAGTATTTGTTACAGCCAGAGTACTCAAATAATAACTGTTGACTACCGAACCTGTTCCATCGGTTGTTAGTGCTCCACCTTTTAAAGCTCCGGCAATGGCTTCTACAGTTCCTCCTGTTTTGGTAGCAGTTACTGCTCCTGTATTATAACAATTTGTAATGGCCTGAAAATATTTTCCGGTAGAATCGCCTCCCGAATATCCCAATATGCCTCCATTTACAGACCGGGGTGAATTGCTTGACGTTTGCTTAACAGCAGCTGTATTGTAACAATTCAATACATTAAAGGATGCGCCATAACCCATCCCGACAATACCCCCGGCATCTATGCCCACAGCCGATATAATTCCTTTGTTAAAACATTCTCTTATGGTTAAGATTGCACCAGAAGCACTACCGGCTATTCCTCCCGCATTACTAATGGCAGTAATTGCACCCGTATTGTAACAGTAACTAATATAACTAACACTTCCAGTTTTGGCAACGACTGCATTACCTACGATACCGCCTACATGTAGTCCGGCACCAATACTTGATATTGTACCAGAGTTTGAACAATACTCAATAATACCGGTTGTTGTAGCGGAGCCAAAAGTGCCAACAATTCCGGCAACACTACTAACTCCCTTAACATTAATTGCATTTTTACAATTAATAAACTGAGCATAAATTGATCTTCCTGCAAACGCCCCGGCAGTCGAACCCGAATTGGTGACAGTTATAGAACCGGAAGCAATGCTTAGGTTTTTGATAATTACATTCGCCGTAGCTGTACCGGTGGGATAGCCAAATAAACCGGCATAAACCGTGGTGGCATCATTGATATAAATATTGGTTATAATATGGTTGTCACCATCAAATACTCCGGCGAAAGCTGTGGCTGTAGCTATTCCAATGGGTGTCCAGCTATATGTCGGACCATTCAAATCAATGTCAGCTGTTAGCTTGTAGTACTTTCCTGCTGTATTTGCATTGGCTGTTTGAGGTGAAGCATTTGCCAACGAAGCTAAATAAGCCAGTTGTTCGGCAGTTGCAATTTGATATGGATCGGCTAGAGTTCCTGCACCACCGGCAAAAGCAGCTGCTGCAGTTCCATCCCAAGGTGCAGCTATAGCCAATACGGCAAGTTGCACACAAAATAAGATTGTAAGTAGTTTTTTCATGATTTCTAATTTTTAATGAATATATATAACGAATTAATTAATCTGACATAATAACTTGTATAACATTAATATGATGGATATTAAGTCTTGATTCTTGGCTCTTGATTTTTGCATTCTATATAATTGTTTTTAGTAACGGATTTATCAATATGCATTTACAATTACAACTTCAACACATTTTCTTATTATTGAAGGGAAAACAAATAAATTTGTTTGTTATTTCACTACAATTGTAAATTCTTGTTTTACTTGCTGCGAAACACCCAAATATGAATTTGTAAAAACAAAAACAGCTTTGTAAGTTCCTGCATTTTTGTATATATATTGATAAGGCCGTGGCAACCCATTGATATCCTTAATAGCAACACCCTTATCGGCTGAGCCTCTACTCAAATTGATAATGGGTGAAACCAACCAAGTTTCGTTAATATCATTAGCACGTCCACCTACCTGTACCATACTACTTGTTACTACCCATTTATTTGCAGTTGAACTCCCACTTACCAAGCACGAAAACCACGAAGTATTTCCAACTCCTGTAACTAAACTAGTAACTGGATTGATAAGATTGGAAGTTAACCCAAACTCTTTTGTTGAATCGTTTACAGTAAATGATTTCACATACAAGGTTGGTCCTTTTGCAACCGTGTCATTTTTATATTTAAATGCAATATAGAATGGTTTTTTGGCATATTCAGTTACATCCAAATCGCCCGAAGCTACACCTGCTGTAGCCGAAGTAGTACTATTATCGGCAAAGAGGGTAGTAATATCTTTCCAAGTTGCAGCTTTTATAGAAATTATAGCTGTTCCGGTTAATTGGTGATTGGCAGTATAATCGGTCGATAAATAAACCTTGTACTCATACTTTTTGGATGTAGCTGCAGCATCTTTATATAATCCGCTCACAAAATTTATTTTCGCATTCGTAACGGTTGTTTCTTTAACTCCATAGTAATTTGCCAAAGTTTCGCCCGACCAAAAACTCACATAATCAGCACTCCCTACGGGTGTAAAAGTAATTGTATCCCCTTTTGAGCACTTCAAAGTGTCAGCAACTATTGTTTTATCAGCCATATAGCTCATTGCAGGCATTTGAACATCTGTATTCTCGCAAGCTACAAAAGCAAGCGATAAAAAGGCAAGTGATATTATCTTATCTATTTTCATCTTAATTTCTTTAAGTATTAACTATAAAATATTAACTATATATTATTTACTATAAACTATAAACTGTCAACTATAAACTGATTTTTTACCATCCCGGATTTTGCAATCCTTTCATGGCATTATTTTTCGAAGTTTCTCTCTCTGGATAAGGTAATAAATTAAACTTAGTTCCTTGAATACTTCTTGCCCAGTTACTAATAGTGGCATCATCCAAAGGTAAATTTGCAAAAGTCTCATTTAAAATTCCCCAACGGATTAAATCGCTTCTTCGATGTCCTTCTCCAAATAACTCACGGGCACGTTCATCATGCAAATCCAAGAGAAATAAATTAACATCGAAAGCCCTGGGATCTGTAGCAGTGATAACTGATGCCTTAGAGCGTCCTTTCACTAAATTTATGGCAAACAAAGCTTCGGGAGTAACTTGATTCTTTGCCAATACATCGGCTTCGGCAAAAATAAGCAATACTTCTGAGTATCGAATAAGCGGAAAATTACAGGGTGAACCATATACCGTCAAAGTTGAAGCCACTTCGTAATCCCTTCTCCACTTACCTACCCATCGTCCTGGAGGGGCTGTAGTAAGTTCATTCAAATTGTCTCTATAATAAACATGAGTAGCATCACTTAAAGGATTGGAAGTGTCTATTTTCTGTATGTATTTGGTTTGAGGAGAACCATATACGGCTCCATACAAGGAATAATCCTGAATAGTCCAATCGCGACGCTCGTCTTTTGCAACTGGATAATAATTAGTAATTGCTCCAACAACACTTTTTGTATAGGTGATTTCGTATAGATTGAATAATTTCCGGGTGATTCGAGTAGCCATTCCTGGACGTATAATGTCATTCCCATTGTATTTTAATGGCGCCCCTATAATAGGAAATCCAGCCAGGTTGGTATAAATGTCATTATAGTTAAATTCAATTTCCATAAGATTCTCGTTATACACATCATCGTATTTATCGGTAATTAAATTGATAAATACTTGTTTAAAACTGGGGTTTAACGAATGAACTCCGGTTGCAATTACATCGTTGGCATATTTTGATGCCTGTGTGTATGATTCTTTAGGATTGATATTGAATGGAACGCCTGCCTGACGTAAATAAACGCGGGCTTGCAATGCCATGGCTGTGGTTTTCGATGGTCGGCTTGACTGTTCCAATGTCGGATATTCCATCCGGTTGGGCAAGTATTTAATCGCAGAATCTAATTCATCATGAATGGTGTTAAATACAATTTCGGCAGAACTTACCGGTATATGAATACCTTCAGGCGATTTGGTTTGAGTCAGTTTTAAAGGAACGGCTCCCCAGTTTTGCACCAAATTAAAATATAACAATGCACGAATAAATTTAGCCTGAGCAATCATTGAATTGCGGTTATCATCAGTCATGTTGGGTACGCTACCGATATTGTCTAAAAAAACATTTGCTCTGTCAATTCCTTCGTACAAATATCTCCAGATATTTGTTACTGTCTGATCGGCAGGAGTATGAGCCCAGGCTGAAAGACCTTGTTGTGAAGTTGTTGCACCCCAGCAAAGATCATTGCTGTACGTATCCAACTCGTGTATCAAAGTCCGGCCATAAACATTTGAATTTGAAATCGAGTTATAAAGACCTGTTAAAGCTGTATTTGCTTTCTTTTCTGAGGAGAATAACTGTTCTTCTGAGATAAAGTCTTGTGGTTCCACTGAGAAGAAGTCGTTACAGGATATAAGCAAATTAGCGAGTAATATTGTTGCAAATATTGAAATAATCGTATGTTTCATAATTGTTCGAATAATTATTGATTAAAAAGTAATGTTGCCACCGAATGATAGGGAAAATGCCCGCGGATAACTTGAAAAATCAAAATTCCTTGTCATAGCGCTATTTGCTGACGAAACTTCGGGGTCAAAACCTGAATAATTTGTCAGTGTGTAGATATTCTCAACACTACAATACAGCCTCAATGTTTTAACATTTAACTTTTTTAAAAGATTAGTCGGTATAGTATAACCTAATTGTATTGTTTTTAATTTTAAAAATGAACCATCTTCTACTAAATCTGAGTAATACGCCTTATTATTAGCCCTTTGTGAACCAATTGTAGGTACTTGACCAGTGGGATTATTACCGGAAAAAGCATCGCGGAGTAATGTGGTTGAATTATAGGCATAGGGTGCGGCAACCGTATAGAGGTATCTATTCACATTCATAATGTTATTACCATAAGACCATTGTAAAAAAACAGTTAAATCAAAGTTATATGCTTCAAATTTATTACTCAAACCACCAAAATGTTTTGGATTGGCATCACCGATAACAGTACGGTCGGATTGGTCAATCTTACCATCGCCGTTTATATCTTTAAATTTCATATAACCCGGGGTGAGGGATGTTCCAAGTGCAGATGGATAATTTGTTGCAATATCTGCATTGCTCAATAAGCCATCAGAAATATAGCCGTACATCTGCGAAAGTGGCTTACCCACTATAGCAACATAAGCTGGAAAATTGTTCCAGGTATTATAGTCACCAATATATGCCCAAGTGATATTGCTGGTCATAGTAGGCTGTGCATTAGCTAACTCCAACACTTTATTGCGAATAAACGAGATATTAAAGTCAGATGACCATCTGAATTTTTTTGTGCGAATATTCTCAGTGAACAAACTAAACTCAAATCCTTGATTTTGCAATTTACCAATATTCATGTAGGCTTTATCAAAACCACTCGAATTTGGCATCTCAGCATTTAATAACAAATCGTACGTCTTTTTATAGAAATAATCCGCTTCAATTCTTACTCGTTGTTTAAAGAGTCCAATGTTGATGCCCAGGTCGGTTTGTTCTGTTGTTTCCCATTTCAGATTTGGGTTGGCCATTTGGGTCTTTACGGTCGCATTACTTATAGTATTTCCGAAATAGTAAGTATAGGGTTTAGAAGCTAAACTGCCAACATATTGACCATAAGTAGCAAAATCACCTACATTATTATTTCCTGTTCGACCCCAACTGCCACGTATTTTTATGTTTGAGAAAATGGTTGTAAGTGGTTTCATAAATTTTTCTTCACTCAAAACCCAAGCCGCTGATGTTGATGGAAAGTATGCCCATCGATTATTGATACCAAACTTTGATGAACCATCAGCACGAAAGGATGCCGAGAAAAGATAGCGGTTATTGTAACCATACGTTACCCTGCTTATTCCCGAAGCAATAGTTGAAGCACTACCCGTTAATGATACCGATCTTGGAGTACCTTCAGCCAATGCATGGAGTCCTAAATCATCACGTGTCAAATCTCTTGCTCCAAAACTATATAATCCTATGCTTCGTCCGGATGCAGTAAAACCTAAAAGTGCTGAAAATTTATGTTTTTGTTTAAATGTTTTGCTATAATTGACCGTGTAATCATTCATCCAGTTAAAAATACTTAGCTGCGAAATAGAACCATCTGCATATCCGGTTATTCTTGCTGTTTTAGTGTTAAAATTATTAAAACTTTCATTAGCTAACACAGAGTTTGAAAGGCTACCTAGAACTTTGAAAATCAATCCCTTAATAGGTTCGTATTCAAGGTAAACATTTCCCGAAATAGCGGTTGTTTTTTGAGACCTATACTCATTCAATGCTGTCAAAATCGGATTATACCGTTGGTCATTCAAATCTACAGGATTATCAACATTTGCCGGATCTTGCCCTGCATACACAAACGGCATAAAAGACCATGCCGAATGCATTAAATTTCCGGAGTAACTATTTGGATTTGTTCCTAAAATGGTATTGAGCGAAAAATTACCGGTTACTCCCATTTTAAGTTGTTTGCTGAAAATTTGGTCAATTCCTAATTTGGCTGTATATCTATCGCTGCTTGATCCAATAATGACCCCTTCTTGTTTATAATATGACCCTGAGAATATATATTTTGTTTCTTTGGTTCCACCCGACACTGAAAGTGAATGGCTTTGTATTGGTGCTTCCCTGAACAATAGATTCTGATAATCGACCATTGGTATAGTCTTATAATCTTCTAGTGTCATTTTTGGAATGGTAAGATAGTCATTTATTGCTCTGCTACTAAATAACAACTGCAGATTTACAAACTCGTAAGGATTTAAGACATCCACATGCGCACTCGTTTTTTGTGATCCAAAGAATGTTTTATAGGCTATAGTTGGTTTTCCCACTTTTCCCTTTTTGGTGCTAATAATAATCACTCCGTTAGCGCCCCGTGCTCCATAAATAGAAGTAGCAGAAGCATCTTTGAGCACTTCTAACGATTCAATGTCATTTGGGTTAATGGTGTTGATATAATCATCTGTCATCACAAATCCATCAATAACATACAGTGGGGATGAGTTGGAAGTGATGGAGTTTGCACCACGAATAACAATGTCAACTGCTTCACCCGGTTTTCCACCCAAGGAAGTAACCTGAACACCCGCCATTCGTCCTCCCAATGCTTCATTAACAGATCCCACAGAAACATTCTGAACACTTGCTATATCTACTTTTGAAACCGCACTGGTCAAATCACGTTTTGTGGAGGTACCATACCCAATTACTACCACTTCGTCCAACGATTTGGAGTCCTCTCTAAGACTTATTTTCAAAAAGTCTTTCCCTTTTACAGCAACTTCTTCGCTTTCATAGCCGATATAAGAAATGTTCAAAAAAGCATTACTTGCCACCGATAAGGAGAAAGAACCATCAATGGAAGTTATTGTACCTATACTTGATCCTTTTATAGTGACATTCGCCCCAATAATCGGGTCACTATTTAAATCTGTAACTATTCCCTTTACTGTTTTCTTTGTTTGTGCAGAGAGATCTGACAAAAAAGGAGTAGAAAAAAAGATAAATAGTAACAGCAAGATTGGTAAACCAGATATCGGTTTCATTACCGATGAAGTGTTTTTGTTGTCTTTTGTGTAATTCATGTTTTTACTGATTTTTTCTAAATAGATTTTTTATAGTTTGTCGTTGTATCTTTGCCATAATCACAATGCAAAGAACGCATATATTTTTTAATTTCAGTTGAGATTTTAGTGCATTTAATTGAAACAATTGTGCAATTTATGATTATTCAACTGAATTTTCAACATATACCTCAGAACAATTTTATTTCAACTAATTGTAATTTTAAGGTTTCATCGTTTTCATAGTTATTGTTGATTTACGATTACTAATATCAAGGATATAGATGCCTGAAGCTAGATTCTCAACAGAAATATTGTTTTCCCCGTTACCTACTTTCATTAGTCGGATAGTTTTACCTTGCATATCTTTTAATGTTAAATTATATATGGTGTCAGCTCCTTCAATTTGAACTTTTAAAATATTGGAAGCTGAAATATTTCCGAGCAATTTCACATAAAAATTTGCAGCCCGAATATCGTTGTTAGTTGTAATATCTGGAGGATATAGTAAATTCCAATCCGTATTGGAAACATAATCTCTTTTGTTGGCAAATACGCTAAGAACGTTGTTCTGCATTGTATTGAATGCGATATAATTATTTTCTGTTGCAGTTGCATTATACAATCCACCAATTCCTATATCATTATTGTTGCAAATATTGTTAAAGATGGTATTGTCTCTTGTAGATCTATCGAGTGCTGAAGCGTTTAAATGCACTCCCCTATTGTTTCCAATACTAGTATTATTCGCAATTAAATTGCAGGATGTGTGCTGATTTGCAACATTCATATTGTAGGTCGATATACCTGGACCCGTATTATAATTAGTTGTATTTCCCATTAAAATATGATTATTTGCACCTTCCTCGATAAAAACACCATCTCGCGGATTGTTACTGAAAATATTTTTCATTACTACCGAATATTTGCTATAAGCGTCTAAATCAAGCCCATCGCTCTGTGCATTGGTGGATATATTTGAAAATGCATAAAGGCGACTCGATGCCAATTGCCAGATATTTCTTGACTTGCAACTATCTACAAAACATCCTCTTATAATGGTTGGACTTGTGCTATATTTTTTGGAAATGCCTTGACCCAATGAGTTTTTAACTTTAATGCTATCTAAAACCACATTTGCTCCTCCTGTAATATACACCAAAGCATTTTTGCCATTCAGATTTTTACCATCAATTGTACCGCCCGAAAATGAAGAATTGATACCACTGTCTTTGAAATAAATGACCGATTGAGTTTGACTGGAACCATTGGCTATCGTTCCATTTAACAAAATACATTCATCTTCCTTCACTAATAATGAGTCGGAAGCAGTTGTAGTGTAAAAGTTCCCATTCAAATGACAAACCACCACCGCAGAAGGATTGGCAGTATGCGCATTGTTGAGAGCAGTCCGAATGGAAGACATACTGCCTGAAGTTATGGTAATATCAACCCTGGTTTTTCCTATTTTTATCAAATCGGTATGTTGATTCCCTATCAATGGCGGATTAAAATAAATGCAACTTTTACCTGTTGCGTCAACTGAACTTAGGCCTGAATTGCAATATAACTGAGTAGTATTTGCTCCCGAACCACTTATGGCAGTGCCGTTGCTCAGTAAAGTGTTTTTATAAATCATAGCCTTACCACAAGTCAGATTTAAAGCCGTAACATTGTTCTTTATCGTATTGTATGCTACCAAAGCTAGGCTGGCACTATTAAAAACCGATATGGCGCTGGTACAATTCTGGACTGAATTATAAGTAACAGCATCGAAAATTCCACTAATATAAATACCTGTTGAGCAGCCAGTTATATTGTTATTTGCAACAGCAGAATTATCACTGTTTACCGAAATACCAATGTTTGAGGTTTGAATTGTATTATCAGTACATATAAAGTTGAATGAATTCACATAATAAATTCCAAAAGCCCTGCAATTAGTGATGGTACATCGGGTAACTGATCCGGCATCTGCATAAACGGCAGCACCTGCACCCGTATAATATATTCCACCACTTTTGCAGTTTTGGATGGTCATTTTATCAATATGGGTTTTTCCCGAAGAAGTTACACTTATTCCTATAATATTTTGATTATTACCATCCAATAAACTTGTTCCAACTGATGCTATAGTTATATAATGACCATTGGTTACTGAAATTAACGAAGTGGCTGTTCCAGTTGGGGCTGCCATTATGGTTGCATTTTTAAGTATAAGCAACATTCTGTCAGACAACTGAATGGGCAAAGTAGTTACTGTAAAAGTCCCCGAAATAGTTATTCGTATAATATTATTGGGAAATGCAACTCTTTTGGCATCAATTGCACTTTGAATGGTGGCAATAGATGTACCACTGCTAAAGGCCATATCTGAAATCACTTCGGTTGGGTTTTGTATAAAAGTCATTTTGGGTTCTGTAAAAAAACTTTGTGCAAAACACAGAAACGGATAAAACAGGAAAAAGAAGTAAATCGTTTTTTTCATAAAGTATTTTTTTGTAGATGATAATTTCGGTACAAAGTTCGTTAGTTATCCTCTAAATGAAATAAGATAATCATGCATTTAATTGAGACAATTGTGCAAAACAGTTATAATTGCTTTCAAAACTGTTTTTAATTACAGAAAAGGTTTGACGATATAGGATAAAGTTGTTTGCTTATTAACAGGCAAATTGAATTCAGGTAATATAACTTTCACAATGCATTCTGCCATTCTTCTGTACCCTTCTTTATTAGGATGAACCTGTGTACAATCATCGGCCGCTTGACCATAATAAAGTTCAGCATTGGCATTGGTTACTCCCGAACTATCGTAAAGATCAATCACTGGCAAGTTGTATTTTTTTCCAATTTGTCGTACCAGTTGTACTTTAGGATAACGCATATCCAACTCCCAATCTAATACTTCCTGAGTGGTTGAGAAGCGTGGACTTTTGTAACGTTTTACATAACTATTCTGAGGATGCATACCCACCACAGCCTTTACTCTCATCAAATTGATTAAATAAATCTGTGCTTTGGGATTGTCAAGTTTCAGATTCACTATCATACCCATATAGGCCGAAGCTAGGGTTACACTGTCCGAAAGCTGATGCAACAAATAAGGTTTGTCGTTTATAGTACCCCATTTTGATTTCTCATTATCATTTTGACATCCGTAAACCAATATAATGTCAGGATTGTAGAATTTTGCATCGTACGACCGGTACGAGATACTTTTAACGCTTGTGGGGCGAACAATTGTCCCTCCTTTTGCCATTGGGGCATGACCATCCACTCCTTTTTGTGTTTCTACTTGACTCCAATTCACACCCAACCATTCCACTAAATAGGGTTGATAACCACAAGCAGCGGTTATCGAATTACCTATTGTTACTAATTTCTTCCCTTCGAGGGGTGATTTGCATATTTGTGCAAACAAACAACTACTTACCAAAACAAATACAAGTAAAAAAAAACTGTTTTTGATATGATTCATGATATTTTACTTCTTTAGTCCGGTCAAGTCAGACTCAACAGTTATTTTACCATTACCAGGCACAACTGTAGCTGCAAAGTCATCGTTAATCTCTATATTGGATGAAGTTTTCAAAAGTATTTGTTTACCATCCACTTTATTAACCAAGAGCTCCAAAGCCCCCTTTTTATTAAACACACAACCATAAATATTGATTTTTGTCGGCAAGTAATCTTTTAAAGCTTTGTTTTCGGTAAATATAATACTGTTATTCTTAAAACTGGAGTTGCTGATGGTCAGCACATCCATGGGAGTTTTGATAGCAAAAGCCGCAATTGGAGCATTGTGCAAAAAGCGAATGTTGTCAAATGTTAGTTGTTCTTGTTTAGGAATTTGAGCTCCCGGATAGTACGAACGACTGAACTTGTCATTGTCAAAATGCACGGAGAATCCAACACGGGGCTTTTCAAGAAATATATTCCTGAAAATAACATTTCGAACACCACAAGTGTAAATCGGGTCATTTTGAAGCATCACCCAAGTTATTCCATCTATCACCTGAACTCCTTTATCATGAGTAGGTTGAGTATTTGAAGTATATACTTTCCCATCCGGATTAGCTTTCACACGATAAATTCGGCCATTGGATACAACCGCATCAGATTGTTGTACTTCCATCCCTTGCTTCCAATCTATCCACGCACCGGCAAGAATGCGACAGAAAAAACCAATATTTTTCTCTTTAACTCCCGCTAAATCATGGCAGTTTTCCACTACGCCATCTTCAATCCAACCCAGTTCAGGATTACCTACTGTATAGTCATGCGCATTCAATGCAATGGCATCATCGCCTGTTTCAAAAACACCGTTGCTTATTAAAAAACGTTTACCACGCCCTAAATGTACTCCATCTTTCCAACCTTTGATAATTACATCATTAATAATTAGATCCTCGAAAGTACATACATGAATGCCATATTGCGCTTTGCCCAGATCGAGGCATCGAAACCGATCAATCCGCAAATCTTTAACGTAAAAAAAAGCCAGTTGACCATGTAACCCAACAGCCTCTTTAAAATCACGAACATCCATTCCATTAACAATAATCTGTAAACCTTCAATACAGATATTTTGGTCATAGGTTCTGGTAGCTGCACCTTTATTGACAATTACATGTGAAAACTTGCCTTGTTCATCTACTTTTTGTAGAAATATATTGTTCCCAAATTTTAAACTGGTATTACTGCCCACATACACAGTCCCGGCCATTTTATAAGTTCCGGGCTGACTAACAATAATGCTTCCAGTTAGATCCACTGCTTTTTGCAATGCTTTTACATTTTCAATTCCGGTGGCATTGGGCAAAAAACCAAAATCGGCTGCATTGGTGAAATTTGATTTATCGGGCGAAGTACTTTGAGCAAAAATAACGTTTGTTGTAACAATGATTGCTAGAAATAAAATGGTAAATAGTTTGTTTTTCATGAGTATTAAAATCTAATATTTATAATTTTAAATTATTTTTTCTTTATACTGAGGTCTTTAATTATTTCAATTTGCTCAACTGCCCGACGAGCATAAGCTGCTTTGTCAGGTGGATGATTAATTTGACCAAGTCCTTGATTACTGACCTGATAGGAATTGCCCAATTTTTCCATTTCTTGAGGCAATGATTCTGGATGTTTATTTTTGCGAACATAGATGAAAGGTAGCTTTTCATCTCCCCAAGCCTCTCTCCAAGAGCGCACCAATGCGGGCATAACTGCCGACTGATCTACACCCGCAATGCCGGTTCCATTTTCACCTTGATCCCAAACAACTCCGGTCACTGCATAAGGTATCACATTGGCAATGCGTATGGGATAATTAGCTCCATAATGTTCTGAACGTCCTTCGTTGTAAAGATATGGTAATGAAAAACCACCGGCCAAATCAGGCACATTGGGCCTAACAGGTCCTTTGGTTCCATCGAGCTTTGCTTTTGCTGACGCTTCTTCCCAAGCTTTCAGTTTTTCGGGATAAGCTGCCACCAACTTTGGGTATTCATTTTCGGTATAATTTTTCAGTTGCCGTTGAATAACAGTATCCGACTCTACCGCATCACGACTCAACCAAATGCCCGACGAAGAAGAACTTTCACAACGAATAATGATACCGATAGGAATATTGAGTTTTTTTCGCAAAAGTACGGCTACGCTACTCATCATCGCCGGAGCATCCAAATAGTTGTCCTTTGTGAGCGCAATCCATTGTGGCGTTTTATTGTGATCTCTGGTAACTGCTGAAATTCGTATCAGTGAATCGCAGCCAGCTTCCAAAAATTGACGGGTATCATCGTCACATTCGTAAGGCGCTTCTGGTTTTGCAAATTTCGGTAAAAACTTAACCGACACCTCCATATTGGACTGGCCGGAACCAAACCAGACTTCACCTATAAGTACATCGGTATAACGAATTTGCTTTCCACCCGAACTCACTTCCATATTATAAGGTCCACCAGCTTCCATTGAATTTAAAAGCACTTTCCAACGGCCTTCAGCATCTGTTTTGGTATTTTTAACTTGACCGTTAAACCGAACTGTAACTTTTGTTTCAGGAGCAGAACGGCCCCAAATTGGGACTTTACGTAAACGTTGAAGTACCATGTAATCGCTAAAAATGCTTGGCATCAACAACTCTGTAGGAAGTTTGTGTGATTTTTTACTCGCAATTGCGGTGCGGATTTCAGGACGTGTCATTCCAACCTTAGTTGCAGGTCGAAGATAGATTGAAGCTACTGAAAGAAACGTTTTATTAGCAGAAGACAAATTCTTAAACAAAAGCGTTTGATTGCCAGCACTAAGACTTATTTCTCCCAATTCCAATAAAGCAAGTGAACCACGAGTCTCGGGTGCAAAAGCTTTTAAAACTTGAGTACCAACGCTTATTTCACAAGCATTTCCAGTGCGTGTAGCTACATACTCAAGTGTCAGAAAATAACGATTTGTTTTTGGAACTATAATATTCCAACCAATAGTGCCATCAGATGACGCCAAAGGTGAAAGTAGCTGGTCAGCTTCAAAACCATCTCCATCTTGAAATACCTCCAATTTGGGTGAAACATTTACATTCTGTTTTATGCAATAGGCATTCATTGGCTCTAGCAAAAATGCTCCGTTTGAGAGAAGTTTTACAGAAGTAGGTGTAATTTGAGCAATAGTGATGCTGAACGCTGTGAAAATCGTCATCAGTACAGCTGTGAAAATTGGTCTTTTCATTTAAAATATTTCTAATCAATTTATTTATAAAATGACTAAATCATTTCTTCAATCCCGTCAAATCAGACTCAACAGTTATTATACCATTACCAGGCACAACTGTAGCTGTAAAGTCATCGTTAATTTCGATATTGGATGAGGTTTTTAAAAGTATTTGTTTGCCATCCACTTTATTGACCAACAGTTCCATAGCCCCTTTTTTGTTAAACACACAGCCATAGATATTGATTTTTGTAGGCAAATAGTCTTTTAAAGCTTTGTTTTCGGTAAATACAATACCGTTATTATTAAAACTTGAGTTACTAATGGTCAATACATCCATTGGTGTTTTGATGGCAAAAGCTGCAATGGGAGCATTGTGCAAAAAGCGAAGGTTATCAAAGGTGAGCTGCTCCTGTTTAGGCACTTCTGCGCCAGGATAGTATGAACGACTGAATTTCCCAATATCAAAATGTACTGAAAATGCTACTCGTGGCTTTTCAAGAAATATATTCCTGAAAATAACGTTTCGAACGCCGCAAGTGTAAACAGGGTCATTTTGTATCATCACCCAAGTGATACCATCAAGCACCTGAATTCCTTTATCATGAGCAGGTTGAGTGTTGGAAATATATACTTTCCCATCCGGATTACCCTTCACACGATAAACTCGTCCATTGGACACGACAGCGTCGGAATTTTGCACTTCCATGCCTTGTTTCCAATCTATCCAAGCACCTGCAATGATTCGACAAAAGAATCCTATGTTTTTCTCTTTCACGCCCGGCAAGTCGTGGCAATTCTCCACTATTCCGTCTTCAATCCATCCCAATTCAGGATTTCCTACTGTATAATCATGTGCATTCAATGCAATGGCATCATCACCGGTTTCGAATACACCGTTACTGATTAAAAATCGTTTACCACGACCCAAATGAACGCCATCTTTCCAACCTTTGATAATTACATCGTTAATAATTATATCTTCGAAAGTACATACATGAATGCCATACTGCGCTTTACCCAAATCCATACAACGAAAACGATCAATCCGCAAATCCTTTACATAGAAAAATGCCAACTGACCATGTAAACCTACAGCCTCTTTAAAATCACGAACATCCATTCCATTCACAATAATCTGTAAACCTTCAATACAGATATTTTCATCATACGTGCGGGTAGCAGCACCTTTATTGACAATTACATGCGAAAACTTACCTTGTTCGTCCACTTTTTGCAGAAAAACATTATTTCCGAATTTTAATGTGGTATTACTTCCCACATAAATAGTTCCGGCCATTTTATAGGTTCCGGGCTGACTAACAGAGATAGTTCCAGTTTGATCAACCGCTTTTTGCAATGCCTTAACATTTTCAATTCCGGTGGCAGTAGGCGAAAAACCAAAGTTTGCAGCATTGCTTAAATTTGATTTGTCAGAAGAAGTAGTTTGAGCAAAAATAACGCTTGTTGTTATTGTAAATGCTAGAAATAGAATCGTAAATAGTTTGGATTTCATTGATTATAAGTTTTAATAATTTAACGGTACAAAGATGCATGAATATTTTCAAGCTATGGCGAAAGGTTTGTGCATTTTATTAGAAAAATAATGCAAATGATTATAGTTTAGCAATTACAATCCGACAATCAAAAATAAACCTTGAACATTGGTGTATATTTGACAAAAAAACACCCCGCAACTTAGCAATATAAACTTGCTTTGTTGCGGGGAGTGATTATTAACCTCAAAAAAACTAATTTGTTAAACTAAACCTGTATTCTCTTTAAACGGACTTTGAATGCTGTTTAATGTTTCGCTTGGCCCAACTGGAGGTGATACTGATTCTAATGCCAATGAGATTTCGTTATCGAGTGGTATCCACTCTATGCGGGGTTTGTTATATTTTTTCTTTTCCATGATTCTTATTAATTTGCTCCTAACCCCTAAAGGGGAACTGGATTAGCTCCGAATGGTCTTACTCCCCTTTAGGGGTTGGGGGCAGTTTTGATTTTATTTTACAATTACTCTTGTTGTTTGATTATTAATTTTCACTACATACACACCAGCATTTAATTTCGCGTTCAACGTTTCGCTTTTCATGGTTACAATTCCGTTTTCAATTAACTGACCCACTGCATTATAAATGCTATAATTGCTTTTCTCTGGTGCAATAATTGTAATTTGATTATTGGCGTTTACAAATGCCTGCGTATTTTGATTCAATGCATTATCAATACCAGTCGAAGTCCCTGAGGTGCGGAAAATCAGGCTGAACCGGTCGGTATTATTTACTGTCGGACTAAAATTGTAAATTGAAACACCATCTGTCAAATCAGTTTCGGCAAGAGTTGAGTTATCTTTTAGTATTACACGCACATCCGAAGGTAAGTTGGTCAATTCTATAGCTTTCATACTAAATGAACTAGCCGAACCTGACACAAACCCTAAGTTTATTGGTGAATTCATTGGAATACTACTCATTCCATTAATTACTAATTTTTCGGAGCCGACTGTACTGTAAATCTGAAGTACAGAATTTGCTTCTGCAAATCTCGGCGAATCGTAAGAGTCGAAGATATCTGAAGCATTAGCATCAAAATAAATAAGCGCTTCATCGGTAGATGTGCCATTGGACACTTCTAAACGTACGCGTTGACGTTCACTGTTATTCATTGCAGGTGCTTTTAATAGATTGGACGATTGATGCGATTTTGTTAAATCGCTATTCAATATCAAAGTGCCTGCTGCAACTGCTTTTACCCAAAAGGCTTGCATTGGCGGGATAATATTTGTTGTTCCAACGGGTGAAGCTTCGTTTGTGTGGGCATTTATGGTTTTAAACGACCAATTAGCATTGCCACCACTATTCACATCGCCTGTATTGGTACGATACCAGATAGTAGGCTCTATTAGAGCCACTTTACTGTCAACAAATGCCTGTGTCCAGGTCAAGTGCGAAGGATATGGATTACCTATCAGGTTATAGCCAGCAGCTGTTTTACTTAACAGAATTGACACATCGCCACTATTAATTGTTCCCGAAAAAGTTACGACTCCACCTGTTGCACTTGGCAATGCAATATAACCTTTGCCAGCAGTCATGCTATGTCCTGGAGTATAACCTTTCCAATAGGCTGATGAACCTATTGGCTGACCACTCGGGTTGTTATTTCCTGCTTCTACATATTCATAATAGCGCAAAATATTAGTTGCTGAAGAAGTTGAGTTACTTACCGGCGATGATACATACCAGTTGCGTGTTGTGCCGAGGTATTGGTTTGCGGTAATAGTTCCTGTATAGCTTCCGTTATTTAGCATGGTAGCAGTACCTGAAGCATCGCTCTGCAGGGTAATTCCATTGCTAATCGAAACACTTCCAGCACTTATCGTAAGTTTAGCTGTAGGTGCTAACACAATGGAATTGACGTTAGTAGCAGCATCGAGGGTTAAAGTATTGCCTGCCGCAACAGATAAATTGCTCGAAGCCGAAAGTGTAAGCGACGAAACATTGGTGTCTGTACTAATGCTGCCTGTTGAAAGAATGCTAAATGCTGTTGCTACCGAACTGGCTGAAGCATAATTCCCATCTGCTGCCACAGTAGCAGTAACGGTGTAAGTCCCAGAGGCAGTAGGTTGTGTTGAACTTGTACCATATACAGTATTTCCGGTGCCCGAATAACTAAATGTATAACTTGACCCAGTTCCTGTATTTGTGGCTGTATTTGGACCTTGTGCTGAGCCAGTAAAGGTGTATGAACCAACTGTAACTGTTACAGTTGGAGTTAATTTTAGGGTTGTAACAGTGGCAGAAGCGGAAGATTCATTTGAATCCACAGTACCCGTGTTTGAAATAGCTGCCACTTTATAAGTATAACTTGTATTGGCGGTTAATCCGGTTATTGCCAGGGTTGCAGTTGTTTGTCCGGTAACTGACTTCGATTGAACAAAGTTAGTTCCATTTTGATAGACAGATACTGTATATCCCAATGCGTTAGAAACTGTAGACCAGTTGGCTGTAAATCCGCTTGTTGTTGGAGAAGTTGCCGTACCAACAGTTGGGGCAGTAAGGGTTGAATTGCTAGCTGTTTGCCAAGTCAAAATTGGATAACCATTATTCTTATTTGGACTAACATCGCTACTCCATTTTGCTGCATCTAATGTGGCTGCATAACCTTCTAAAGTAGCAGCATTTACTCCTGTTCCACCATTGGCATTGGTTATTCCAGTCAAGGTATTTAAATAAAAACTATTTACAACAGAACCTGTACCACTGGCACCTGAACCGGCAAGTAACCCTGCAATGGCTTCTACAGTACTTCCCGCTGCTACAGCAGTAACTGCTCCGGTATTATAACAATTAGTGATAGCAGTAAAATATTTTCCAGCTCCGCTTGTTCCTGGATTGCCTAAAATTCCACCATTTATTGCCACACTAGATGCATGTGTACTTCTAACAGCTCCGGAGTTATTACAATTCAACACATTCAGTAAACCATAACCATACCCTACAATTCCACCTGAATTTGAAGTTGAAGCAGTAATTATTCCCTTATTGAAACATTCTTGAATAGTTAAATTTCCACTGTTTGTACCTGCTATTCCTCCTGCACTACTTACGGCATTAACTGCACCTGTATTAGAGCAATAACGAATATAACTTATAGGACTGGCAGTAGTATTAACCGTTGAATTACCTGCAATACCACCCACATTAAGTGAAGCTCCACTACCTGAAATTATTCCGGCATTTGAACAAGATTCAATAATTCCAGTAGTTGTAGAACTGCCAAAAGTACCAACAATTCCTCCCACTCCATTATATCCACTAATATTGATAATGTTTTTACAATTAATAAACTGAGTATAAAGTGCTCTACCTGCAAATGCTCCGGCTGTAGAGCCCGAATTAGTAACTGCGATTGAACCGGAAGCAATAGTCAGGTTTTTGATAATTACATTCGTTCCTGATGTTCCGGTTGGATAGCCAAACAATCCGGCATAAAGGGTGGTGGCATCATTGATATATATGTTGTAAATACTCTTGTTATTACCATCAAAAACTCCGGCAAAAGCAGTAGCAGTTGCTATTCCAATGGGTGTCCATGAATAGGTTGGCCCATTCAAATCAATATCAGCTGAAAGTTTATAGTATTTGCCAGCTGTGTTTACATTGGATGTTTGTGTTGCATTTGCTAACGAAGCTAAATAAGCCAATTGTTCGGCAGTTGCAATCTGATAAGGGTCGATAGAAGTACCAGAGCCACCTGCAAAGATTGAAGCAGTTGTTCCATCCCAAGGCGTTGTAGCAGAAGTGCTGAACGAACTGGATGGAGCTGAAGCATTCGAATCGAGATAAGTCGAATTATCACCCTTTGCGGTAACGGTATAGGTGTAAGAAGTGCTTGGAATTAATCCTGTGATGACTTTGCTTAAAGTGCCGGCAACCACATTAGTTGTACTTATCAGTGCAGAACTGCCATCATAAACCTTCACATCATAACTGATGGCATTGCTCACAGCATTCCAGTTGGCAGTGAAACCGTATTGTATAATTGAAGAGGCTGCATTTACTGTTGGAGTTGAAAGCACTTGCCAAAGCAGATAAGGATAACCACTATTGTAAGATGCGTTTTGTCCCCAAACAGAAGAAGTATTTAGCAAAGTCAAGAATGCACCGGCTTTTAAGTCTGTATCCGTTTTTGCTGTTCCACCATTGGCATTGGTTACTGACAAAGTACTTAAATAATAACTGTTAGCTACTGAACCTATACCTGTGGCAGTTGAGCCTTTTAAAGCTCCTGCAATGGCTTCCACAATTCCTCCTGCTTTTGCCGCAGTTACTGCTCCTGTATTATAACAATTTGTAATTGCCTGAAAATATTTATCAGTTCCAGTTCCTCCCG
>CAZEEN010000002.1:0-14843 GCA_964511115.1 uncultured Paludibacter sp.
AAAAAGGATTTTACTCATATTTTTGTTTGATTAAAACTTTTTAAATAATCAAAGTAACTTAATCTTTTTTTATCTAATATTAATTCAGAGTATTCTAAAGCTTTATTTAAATTTCTAATAGATTGACTGTAAGTATATTCTTGATTTTCAATCATAAAAATAATTTTATTAGCTAATGAAACTGGGTCATTTATAGGAATTAATGCAGACTTATCTAATAACTCAGGAATACCTCCTATTGGAGTTCCAATGCAAGGCAATGCCCTTGCCATAGCCTCAACCATAGCTCTTGGCAAGCCTTCTGTTCTGGATGGCATTAGAAGTATATCTGACTCATCAAGTTTATCCCTTATTGCTTGTCCTGCACTGATATTACCTAAAAATTCAATATCATTTCCTAAGCCATTTTCCGTTGTCCGTAGAATCATTTCGTTCATATATTTACCATCACCCAACCAAATTAAATGAAAAACATATCCATTCCATTTCAAAATTTGCAATGCATCAATAACTACATCTGGAGATTTATACATTTGATGCAATGAACCTACCGCTATTAGTTTAATTTCAGAACTTAATATTCTTTTTGGTGTACTTACAAATGCTTCGTTTGGTAAGAAAACACTTGACACGCCTATACTGAAATTTTTACATGGATATCTTTTTTGTAAAGTTGAATTTGTAACATAAAGAGCAGCAGGTGCTGACCAAGCAATTCTTTTCAATGTCAAATAGGCAATAATCCTAATAATTGGTCTAAAAAAGTTATCAATCGAGCCTTTTGTTAAACCATCGTATGGATCTGCAATTACCTCAATACCATACGGAATTTTATGTCTTTTTAGATAAGAAATTGCTATTGTTCCCATTCTTCCTGGAACTCGGCAAATAATGCAACTATTCTCAATATCAATTTTTTTGATATATGAGGACATTTTCCATTTTATTTTTAAATATTGCTTCAAAAAGCCATAGGGTCCAACGTAATAAGGAAGCTCTAAAACTTCTATTTTTTCATTTTTTGTAATTATATTTCCAATTAAATCTTCAGTAATTTCTCCATATCCAACTCTGGCAATAATGAATACTTTGTCAAAATGCTTTAAATACCTTTCAAATAAAAAGTATGAATAACTATTTGTAATACTATATATATTGCCATCCTTCGCTTTTAAGTATCTTGCTTCTGTTATAAAAATTAAGTTCATAATTGTAATATTAAAGAATTAATTGCTGATAAAATTCATTGAATCTTAGAGCCGAATTATAATTATCTATTGCCCAAGCTGACACATCTAGTTTATTTTTTAAATCTTCATCAAAATACATTTTTTTTATATGCAGAACTGCATTTTCAACATCATACGGGTCAATAAGTTGATTAATAAGTTTGTCCGGTACAGTTTCGCATATCGATGGTATATTTGATGCTAAAATTGGGACTCCACAAACCAATGCTTCGATAAGGGCATTGGGTTGACCCTCAGACAATGATGGAAAAAAATACATATCAAATTCTTTTAGCAGAAGAGGAACATCGTTTCTATAACCACAAAAAATTATTTTATTTAACAATAACTTGTTTTTAATTTCTATTTTCAGATTTTCAGTTCCCAGACCAATAAAAACAAAATAAATATCATCAATTTCTGAGCAGACAATTTCTGCAACTTTAATTATAAATTTTTGATTTTTAAGTATATCGTTTCTTCCTGTGTGTCCAATTAAAAATGAATTTGTTGGAACCACCACCCCTTTAATTTGGGGTAATGCAGCTTTGTTAAATATGTTTATATCCAAGCCATTTTTGATAACTTTAAACTTGCTGACATCAATATTTTTGTTTTGAAAGAAAAAATTGATTCCAGCTTGTGAATTCGAGAATATTTTCGTAGAGAATTTTATAACAAGTTGATTTACAAAAAAATTATATGCATTATTAAGTAATGTTGGTTTATAATGATTTGTTGACTGACGATAAAAAGCATAACGGTTTTTGACATTTGCAAATTTTGCAAGAAACATATACACTCCTGCAAAATTTGCAGTAAAATCACATACAGTGTTGAATTTTTCTGCTTTAAATATTTTGTAAATTTTTACCCAAGTTTTAAAACCCAAATAAGAAGTTTTAAATAATAGTATATTTGCACCAGTTCCAATGTAATCGTTATATAACAAGCCATGGTCTTCATTCTTCACAATTACAGTAATGTCTAATTTACTTGAATAAATTAGCATAAACCGTAACAAATAAGTTTCAATGCCTCCAGGATCTGTTGTAGGTATAAGAAAACAAATTTTATCTTTCATTTGAAAATAATTGATTTATAATTGTCGTAAAGACCTCAAAATAAATTTTAATAGTCATTAGTAAATAAGATTATTTACACCTTTTTCAAGAGGTGTAAATTACTATTTTGTATTAATTAAATTACCTAATTCAGGAGATGTCATAAATTCTACTTCAGGCCATTTCAAAATAATCCTTGAAATTAAATTACTTAATAATTTCAAATTACGACTTCTATTGTTTTCATCTATACCTCCAATATAATTAACTCTGTGTGTAATAATTGTTGCTGGCTTACCCCAACGAAATGCACGTTCGATATCTTTTAAGCATTTCTCTACTGGTTGATAATTAAATTTATGTTCAAAACTACTTGGTTCAAATTGCACATTACGAGTTAAATAAGTCTGATTAAATTTATTTTTCATACCAATAAATCTTAAGTGTGTTTTATATTTCATATTTCCTAAAGGCTCTTTCTGAACACGTTCACTCAGAATATATTTCACACCATTCTCAAATAGGGTCTTTTCTAATGAGTTGTTAAAAGGACGATTTGTTGGTACAAAATAGTCTGATTTATAGTTCCATATATTTTCAAACAAGTCTAATCCCTCCTTTAAAACTGTCTCTAAATATTTAATATCTTCTGGTGAATCCAGATCATACGCAGCTTGAAAATCGCCAAGAAACTGATTATTAATTCCTAAATGAATGCCCGTTGTATTGTAGCTAAAAGTTTTCAATACAGACTCATTACCCGCTTGTAATGCTTTCATCCATCGTTGAACATTCAAATGTTCTCTTCCATGAAAAACAGGATAAAAAACTCTTTCATACAATCCCTGCTTATAAAGTTCAATAACCTTATTGTGGTTTGGATATTGCTTTAAAGTATCTGTAAATGGTTCAAAATAATATTTTTGAAAATTATATTTTTCAATTTTTTCAAAATCTGGATTTCCAACAATACTAACTGCTGTAATAACAGGATTGCGATTAGTGGCATCTTTATATTTGCACAAAACTTCAAAAAGTGCCGTTAAATCATCATTTGATTCTAACTGGTCAAACATATTGTAATGCTGCCCATCAAACGAAAATCCATTTTTAATTAAATTATCTCTATTTTGTTTAGATGACATTCGAATACTTCCCCAATCATCCGATTCAATGATCACAATTTTTCTTTTTGTAGACCATCCAGGTATATTGACTGCATTTCGAATTAATCTATCTAATGTTTCCATTTTCTTTTATTTTATTTTAGCTAAAACTTCATTTACTACTCTATCTACCATCCAGCCACAAAAATCAAATTTTCCTTCATGCCAAACAATATCTTTATCCCAGTATCCTTCGCATTTATCATATCCTTCTTTCATAAAACCATAACTTACTTCGACAACAAGTGGATAATTATTTTCATACACAAAGTCGAATGCAATACTCTGTCCATTTAGTTTCTCACTCAATTTGAAAGCTAAACGAATTGTATTCTCATCAAAATGGTCTTTATCATATAAAATACTTCCACTTCCAGAAGCCCTGAAATCATTCTCTCGTACAAGTCTTTTAATAGCAAATGCCTTATTATCAACAACTATAACCCTAATATCATATTTATTATTGGGTATGTATTGTTGAAAATAAGCATATCCTCTTTCTTTGCCGGCGTATTTTGTAAAAGTTGTTGGGTAAACAAACCGTATAATGCCTTTTAAGACATCTAAAAAGTTTGTTTTACCTAATTTGTATTTCCGCCATCTTTCTACGAAACCATCCAATGCATTATATTGTGAGAAACCAGCGCCAAAGGCCTTATTAACAATTCGTTTCGCTTCTTTTTCAGTATTTACTAATTTCACATTTGAAGACCCTGCTCCTCCTCTCAATTTAAATACTTTCGGAAAATCGGTCTTTTTTATCCATTCCAAAGCCTCTAATGAAGAATAGAAAACCCAAGTAGGAACAGTCGGAGCATTAATTGCCTCCAAAAGGTATTTTTGCGCCACCTTATCATCAAAATGCCATGCAGTTTTAAAATCAGGAAAAACTACAATCCCAGTATGCTCTAATGCAAAAAGTAGTTTTTGAGCAAAAATAATATCTTTAGGATGCATGTGGCCATGATGCCACATAAAAGCATCGCAGTCTGAAATTTGTGTAATTATATCTGTTGAATATGCATCAACCAACTTGTATTGGATTCCATTGTTTTGACAATATGAAATCCAACGATCACTGAATGAGTTTTTCCTGTTATGAATTGCGATTCTCATTTTCTACATTTTTTAAATGTTCACTCCAACCTGGGGGAGGTATTGTTTGAACTTCAATCTTTTTTAAATCAGATAAATTCACTATACTATTATTAAGATATAATATAATCTCATTGGACGTATATTTTTTAAAAAACCAGTTTAAAAGAGGTATTTTCGTTACATTAAAACCCATTAATTGCCCCATAATTACATCATTTATTCCTGAATGATTGGTAAACGAGATAACTCCTAAAGGTAGTGGATCAGGTTTAAGCGGTCCATCTCCCTGCCCACCAATTATTCCATCGCACAAACTATATATAAATCTTTGAGGTGTTTTTGATAATGTGCCATCTGCTTTTCCATACATAGCTATTCTATTCAAATCAAGTACCATACGCCAAGTTGTGTCATTTCCGAACCAGCCTGCCGAAAGCTGATGAACAGGTTTAGGGAAAGATAACTTCCACAACAAACCTGAAAAACGGGATAGTAGCCAATAAAATAATTTTCCTTGTTGTCGATTCGCAAAATCAAGTGCAAATTCAGACCACAATCTTAATATATTTTTTCCAGGATAACAATCTCCACCAAAACCAGTTCCTCCAATACGATGATGTGGAAGATAATCTTTATCGCCATTCAAGCCTACCAAATTTTTTAAAGCAGCCGTAACTCCAGCCTTCTGATGTGTTTTAACTTTTGGCAAAGATATTATTAAATCTGATTCAAATAATACTTCAGTAATACAATACTTATGAGTACCCTTTGAATGTGATTCTGAAAGGCGGTCTGGATTATAATTAGTAACTCTAAAAATGCTCTTATCACTTCTACTTATAGGTTCTAAATAACTATCTGTACCTAAATCAAATATGTTATATTTTTCTAATGAATTTCGGTTATATTTAGGATTATTTTTTAAAGGTTCAAATGTTACTCTTCTAAAATCTTGAATATTTATTACTGCATTATATTTTTGCTTCAAGAAATGTATTTTATTTAATAATTGTGGATTTAAAATTCTATCCCAATTACAGCTTTGTATAGGGGCATCTCCAATAGTAACCATTAATGGTTTGTATGTTAAAACTATCTCAAGTGTGGCAAGCAAAAAGTTATCATTTGTCCTTAAACATATTTCATCAGTTTCTTTTGTCGAATGTTTTACCCAGTTAGGTTTCAGTAATATTTTTTTATTACATATCATTTCTGAGGTAAAATGTTTCTTAAACAATGAAGATATTTTAATTTTTAGATACTCAGAATTATCATAAAGCGCTGCAAGTTTTTCTACAGTTCTGTCTGAATCATTTGAAAATAGAGTATGAATATCAACGAAATAATCTATTTTTTTCATTTTCTTTAATTAATTCGTTAAGCTGACTTGAACTCATAAATTCAACATCAGGCCATCGTTTAGTAATTTCTTTTAGTAACTGTGATAGTAACAGCAGGTTTCGTTCTCTGTTACTCGGATCAATAAAACCTATAAAATTCAATCTATGTGCGCAGATAATAGCAGGCTTTCTATATTTGAAATGCTGTTGAATTTTAGAAAGAGCATTGTTTACATAATCAAATTTAGGGTTTTGTGATGGTTCAAATTCTACATTTCTGACTAAATAATGTTGATTTAAGCTATTGCGTTGCCCTGAGAAATGGACTTTCTTCTGAAATTTATGTTTTTGTCCAGGTTGAGGTTCCAATTGTATCCAATTACCTTGAAAACATTCAATGCCATTGTCATAAAAAGTATTATTTAATTTATTACTCCATTTATAACAAGGCGCAATAAATGTTTTTGATTTGTATCCAAATATTTGTTCAAAAAGTTTAGTACCATCAGAAATACTTTCCCGTTGAAATTCCAGTTCTTCGAATTGAATAAAATTAAACGCATCCATATATGAATCACCAGTAATTTTAAGTCCATCACTTAAATCATACATACCGAAATCAAAAGCTAATCGAGCATTGCCAATATTATTTTTTAAAGCATTTAACCACCTATTTACATTTATATGTTCACGACCATGTAATTGAGGAAAAAATAACTTATTTTCAATTCCTTGTTGCCAAAATTCAAAAGATTTAGTGTGTTCAGGATAGCGACTTAATGTTTTAGTAAATGGTTCATAATAATATTTTGTAAAGTTGGACTCCTTAATTTTTTCAAAATCAGGGTTTCCAACTATTGTATTTGCAGTAATCACTGCAGAATATCCATTCTTATCCTTTACACTTGATAACACTTCAAATAGTAATGATAAATCAACTTCACTAGCCAGAGAATCATATCTATTGTAACATAAGTTATCAACCCTTATACCTCTTTTAATCAATGAATAATAAATATCTTTCGAAGGCATACGAATACTTCCCCAATCATCAGATTCAATAACAATAATCTTTCGATCTGTTTTAAATCCTATTAATTGTTCAAATGATTTCAAAATTAATGCTTTATATTCTAACATTCAATCAAGATATTGAGGTTTAAATATTTTAAAAAAAAGCCATGATAAATACCCTAAAGGAATAAACATAAAATATAAAATCTTAAATTTTGGTGAATTAATCTGCCTCACAACTTCACTAATTTTTATTTTAGTTTCAATTTGAGCAATTATCATTTTTAAAACTAATACTGAAAAGTATTTTAAATCATAAAACAGATAATCAATATTTTCATCCAAAAAATACTTATAACTCACCAAATTCGTGTAATAGAACTTACGGTTACTCGACGAACTGAGTCTGTTTAATTCATCTGTATAATAATAACGGAGCACCTTATTTATGTATCGTGATTTACTTAAACGCCCTAATCTAGACCAGAATACAGACTCGAAAATAAGATTATTTTTGTTAGATAGCCAAAAAACTTCACCAATAGGCATAGCTTTAATTATACATTCAGTTTTAAAACATTTTAGATTCTCGTTATAATTATGGAATTTTAAATTCATTTCATGCCAGGTAGAGTCTACAATCTCAATATTATCATTAAAAAAGTAGTTACCAACTAATCCTCCAGTATTATAATGTGTTAACGCGTTAACGCTTTCAAAATTAGTGTTTGGGTGCTTTTCTTCAATATCTTTCCACATATTTAAAAAAACATCTACAGCTACAATATCTAATTCATCATCACTATCAATAGGTAAAACATATTTTGTTTGAACTAAATTAAAGCCAAATTGCATTGCCGAATATTTTCCTCCATTTGATTTATAAAAATATGATATTTCAATTGATCCTTCTTCAATCCAAGACTGAACTAACTGCTTTGTAGTATCAACGGAACCATCATCAACAATTAACCAGACAAAATATCTATTGGTTTGCTTCAACAATGAGTTATATACTCTATATAATGTATTTGCTCTATTAAAAGTAGGTGTGAAAATTGTCAATAAATATCCCATAATTCTAATTGTTAGTTAATTCAATAAAATCATTAGCTATTTTAGAAATATCATAATTTTTTAAATCTGGCAAATGCATTTTACCATCGTAATTTCCGTTTAAAAAATTTAAAATCAATTGTTCATTGATATTTTTACCAACTGATAATACTGGTCTGTTTACAAATGCATAATCAATTAATTTGCTTGGTACTTGTTTAGATGTTGGATTCTCAAAATTCACCAAAAAATCCATTTGACTTAAAATTGGTAAAAACTCATTACGTTCAGTAAATTTTCTTATTTCAAGTTTTTCTTTAAGTATTGTTTTATATGGAACCACTATCTCAGCATCGGTATATAATATAAATCTAAAATCAACATCCAAGGTTGAAACAAAATCCAAAAATGCAGTTGGATTTCTAATCTTATTCAAATCACCAGAATATGCAAAAGTAGGTATCTTATTTTTTTTATATGGTTTCAGTATCGAAAAATCAAATTTAAAACCTTGTGGAATCACTTTGATTTTATGTCTATATTCTTCAAAATATGCCTCAATGGCACTGTCAATTGGCACTGTAATATAGTTACATTTCTTATTCCAGAACTTTTCGACATATTTAAAATAAAATAGTTTCTTAAAGGTATCTGTCTCACATCCAAAATACGGATCACCACAATCGGCTACCCAAGTTTTTGTCAACTTCTTATTTATTGATAAAACAGCTGCCATTCCCCAATGAATTGTATGTGGGGATGCAATTGTAACAGTCAAATCATATCCCTTTACCTTTTTAAATTTCTTAAATATTTTCCAAATTAATTCAATATCTGGATACTCAAATACTAATTTTAAAGCTCTTCTAAGAACTCTATAAAAAAAATGATCGGATGAAATTGGTTTAAAAAACGTATATCCAATATTTTCTATTTGTATATTAGTATTTTGTTTAAATTCTATAAGTTCCTTACTTTCTGTATTCAGAATGTAAACGGTTACATCATACCCTTTTCTTTCAAATTCGAGTGCCAACTCAGTAGATCTAAAAGCTCTTGGCGATAAGTTGGGATAAAAAGCCTTTGTTATTATCAATATCTTTTTCATTCAAAAAGTTGCTTTACGTAATTTATTAATGGTGTTCTATCTTCGATAAAAAAAGAAGCAATAAAATTACTCCAAAACAAAGATGTTCCGTAATAGTAAAAACCGATTCTTATAGCAAGTAGTATTGGAAGAAATAGTAAAATTATCAAATATTTTATTAACTTCTGAATACTATGTAGTTGTAAAGAATTATCAAACAACATTAATAGCAATAGTGAATAAAAAATCATATTGGGAATCTTTAGAAATCGTCCCATTGATTGTATAGATGATAATATTTCAAAAATTGACCCAAAAAATAAAAATAAAAATAGCAATTGCCTATACCTCTCTTCTCTTAACAACTCATTCTTACATTTCCAAATAAAAATTAGAACTAGTATTACAAAGGCTTTTGCCATTTTTGCAGTAACAAATAAATAAGATGATAAATACTGTTTCACATCATTAAGAGTTTCTTTATATTCTTCACTCATGTAACTTTCAACTTTACGACTCAACAAATCGGGAACATTATTCATTAAAAATTCATTTAACCATTTAAAATCAATTTCTTTAATACTTGATGCTACTAAATATAATACAAAATAGAAAGTCAAATTCCTTTTGGGAACAAAAAGTGAAATAAAAAAAAGCATCAAAGGAATTATAAATGAAAAATGAATAAAAATTGACAAAAAACACCAAATAGCTTTCATTTTATTGTTACTTAAAAAAAATGAAAATAAACCATACATAAAAACATGTAAAGCCAACCACATTCGTCCACCATTTATTTCCCATATAGGATTAATAAGTATTGTCATTATTATTACAATCCATATTGAAAAATCAATTTTACTATTTTCAGAAAATTTAAATATAATCCAAATATTTCGAGAATAGAAAAAGCCAAATATTAATGCATGATTAAAAAAAAGGATATGTGGATTATTTGTAAAAATAGATGTAATAAAGCAAAGCAAACTTTGATAAATATCTAAATTTCCATCTTGTGAATAAAAGTAGCTACTTACTGTATTGAAATCGATAGGGTTGTTATGCATTACTATTAATTCATTAGCAATACGAGAACTATCAGAAGTTGAACCACCAATAGGATTAAAAATAAACACAAAACCCATAAATGCACAACCATACCAAAACAAATTCATTGCTGAAGGTGATTTGAAAAACCGTATACTTGCAATCCAAGCCCAAAAGGGAAAGATAAGAGCAAATAAATATAAGTAAATATTTTTAGTTTTGTCTGACAACATTTTTTTGTTTAACGAACTATTAAATGTCAATATATTTTTTTCTTTTTTTATCAAAATCCTTGGCTTCTATATAACCATAAAACTCAGCATCATAATGCCATGGTACAAATTTAACTTTATCCAAGTATTTTATAATTTTTGCCGGGTTGCCTCCAATTACACAATATCCCTCTGGAAAACTCTTTGTTACAACTGAACCAGCACCAACTATTGTTCTAACCCCTAATTCTACTCCAGACAAAATAACACTATTCATTCCTATCCATGAATAATCTCCAATTTTAATTGGCTTTAAATTATATTTATTTTGATCATATAAATCATGATTTGCACTTAAAATACCAACATTTGGTCCAAATTGCACATAGTTTCCAATAAAAACTTCACCAGCACCTTGTAAATAGCATCCTGGTCGTCCAATTAGTGAATTTAGTCCTACAAATATTCTTCTATGATTAGCAACTGTGCAACTCTTGTGTTTATACCAATAAATATCATTTCCAAAAATTTTAAACTTAAGGTAATCAAAATATGAAATTGGCAATTTTGATTTCCTGAGTTTGTTGTATTTAACGTAGAATGGAAATACATATTTTAATAAATACATGAATTTATTGCTCATATTTTAAATTTTGAAATCAAAGGTTTAACAATATATAAATAGTCAATTCTCGCTAAATAACACCATACTGCAAATAAGATGGCGTAAATTGAGAACGATAAAACAAGTAAAGATATTCCATTAACATCTAAAACATTTAAAAATAAAATTCTGATTAAGTATAAAAATATTACAGATGGTATTAATAGTTTTACGATTAATCGGAGTGGGAAAAGTTCAAGTACATTTATACCAAAGTAATTCGATATAAAGAATAACATAGCCCCTATTCTACCTATTTGACAGGCAACTGATACTGCTGTAATTACATAAGGAGAATTAAAAACCATAATACTGAGATATTCAAGAATAAGCAATACTATTGCCCCATACATGTGTACCTTCGCATAGTATTTTGTAGCTCCTATAGCTAAAATAAGAGGAGCATAAGAAATGAGTGTAAAAAGATTAACAATTAACTTAATTTGAAAATAAATCCCTGAAGTTTCATAAATTTTGCCATACAAAACAACCATAACTATATCAGAAAAAAAGAAGAAAAAAAGCACTAAAGGATAAATTAATTTTGCAGTTTTTTCAAAAACAGTTGTCCAAATTGGCAATATTTCCTTTTGAGGATCTTTTTTATCAAAGATTTGTTTTGAAAAAATTGGTGTCAGAACAGTTGAGCTACCTGCTATAATCATTCCTACAAATGGCAATTGTAACGAACCATTTGAAAAATCGGCAAATACCTGAGCCCCAAAATAACGACTAATAAAGAACTGATCTGCCGAACTTATTATTATACCCCAAATGCTTGCATAAAAAAGTGGCAGTGAAAAACTAAATATCTCTCTATAAGATATTGAACATTTAAATCTTTTTGCAAATCTGAGAGGATAAAATTTATAATATAGAGCCAACAGGAAAGAAACGAATGAAGCAAAAACAAATCCTACAATAGCCTGTATATATCCACCTTTGAATACCACAACTGGTAGTGCAACACATAATAACATAAACACTTTGGTCGCAACAGTATAAACTGCCATAAATTTAGTTCGTTGATAAGTTGCTAATACTCCTTCTAACCCCATAGTTGGTAACATTAACAATGGTACTGGAGAAAATATTTTAATTGCCAGTTCCAAATCGGGGTTTTTTAAGAAAACTGCAATTTGTGCTGAAAAAAAGAATAAGATTAATGAGAAAAAACCTCCTAATATAAAAAACAAATTTGTGATTTTACTTATTAAATTCCTAGCTTCATCTAAGGGTATCCTTGGTAAAAAATGTGAAAATGCTTGTGGTAATCCTAATGTAAATACAACAAGTAGGGTGTTGTAAACGTAAATAACCTGCTTATAAGTACCATAATCTTCTTTTAGAAAATACCTGCTTAATATCATTGAACTTACAATTGTAAATCCAAAGGCAAATAAACTACCTATTGATATCCAAAAGGCTTGAATTGTATTATTTGTATTATCTTGAGAATTTTTCATAATCGAGTTCGATTTATTCCTACCCAATACCCCATAAAACCACCAAACGCCACTAAATACATAAAATAAGTTGCATTATTGTGTAGTTCAATTTTATTTAGTCCTATTTGATTATAGGTATTGTTTATATATAATAATAACACTGAAAGTCGAAATTCATTGAGTAAAAGATAAATTAATGGATTGATCCAAACTAAAAGTACTGTTTGTATTTGCGACCGGTATACTAACATAGTGTAAGAAATAACCCCTGCGAGCATAGCAATAAACAAAAATACAAATAGAAATGCAGAAATTGAATTTTTCCAATACTTAATTGAAACTAAAAACAAAAGCAATAATGCTGAAAATAATAGATTGAAAGTTCCTTCTGGCATAATAAGTTTTTGCGTAGTACTATTCCAATCCAAAGTTTTATTTTCAACAGAATAGTTAATATCAAAGTTAAAACTATGTGCTAAGCTAACAGCAATTTTAGCAGAAAACATTTCATATTCAGCGCCTATCTTTTTCGAAAACGGAGTTTGGTCTAATCTATTCCAACCCACAAAATACATGAAAGCAGCAGCCAACATTACAAAAACTAATTTTGCAAGTTGTAACTTGTTTTGTTTATAATATTTTATAAAATTATCTTTCACTAAAAATGCTGTTTTTTAACAAATCACTTGATTTTAACTAAGCTAATCCCTTTTTCTAATTGAATAATTGAATCAATATTCAATTGATGCACATAACTATTTAAAATTAGATGATCATCGCTAATTAGTAAATAATCAATTTTGAACTCTTCAATGAATTCTTTTTTCGCATTATCGATATTTGAAAACAAATTGTTTGACTTTACATATTTAAAAAATGATTGATTTGAAACACTGCCAAAATACTCATATTTATCTTTTGGTAATTTATATTCATGATCATTAAACAGATTTAATTTTATTGGTTTGTATTTCTCACTATACATCAATAAATATGCAAATGGTTTAGCATAATAATATAATGGCGTTTGCTGAGCAGTTACATCGGTGGCAATATAAACATTTTTATTTTGTATTTTCATTACCTGAAGTACTTTTGATTGATTAAAATTAAGACTAAATTTGTTTGGTACAAATAAATATGCATTTACACATACAAATAAATAGACAAACAAAACGACAAACAACCCTGCCATTTGAATTTTCCTTAATAGTAATAAAAATACAATAAATAATAAGATATTTAACAGTGGATAAATTAAGTTAGATATCATTTGTTCCGCATTAAATAGTTCATGCAGCAAGCCAAACGAAAATGCCATTGCAATAAAAATAAAGAAATATAACGCAATGAAGCTATCATGTATCTTAAATTTCAATATAGATTTGAAGCCTAACTTTGAAATGATTTTTCTTAGATTCAGAATTACAAAAAATGATATGATTGTAGGTAATACATATGTAAATAAAACTTTCAAAAATCCAAACGGATATATATATGTTTCAACTATGTAATCAATTAATCCATAATCAATTAAATTAGGGGTGTTACTTACTGTAGATCCATAAAAATTATCAAATATTGTCACATATACAGGAATGTAAGCCATTGATAATAATAGAAATGACGCATTTTTAAAGTTTGAGTAATTCTTCTTATAAAAGCAATAAAGGAGAAACATTAAAACCCCACCCAAAAAGGGTGGAATTAAGGATGGCCAAATTATTGGAATTAATGCCAAAGGCAATAGATTCTTATCTTCATACTGGTCGTTGTTGGATACAATATATAATAATAATAGGATAACAATAATTTTATCTTTAATAATTTCAATTCCTCCTTGAAGTATTGAATAATCTGCAATAAAACTTTGATTTATAATCAGATTTAAACCGTATGATAAGATTCCAGGTAGCAAAATAAAAAGAAATGATAATGTGTTTTTATAGAAGTAAGATTGTTTTGGATTAATTCTATCAACAATTGATAATGCACCCATTAATGAAATTGTACTCAAAACAGGTATAACTAAAAGTAACAGTGATTTTAGTGATGAAAAGCTTGTGATGTTAGTGAAATTAAGAAAAAATGCAACAAGCCATTCGTTAAAAAAATGATACAATCCAGCACTAATTTGTCCATAAATAAAAGGATCTGTATTTACAATTTCAACTTTGTTATTATAAAGTGAACTACCAATATTTGCATAAAAAGCTAAATCCTGATGGATAAATAGTCTATTATCAAAATGATATAAATATGAAACTGCAAATGTAATAAGCATCAAATTAAACAAATAACAAACAAATACTTTAACTTCCACATTCATTATTTTTGGAAATATTTTAACAGAAAATTTCTTTTTAATGAAAATAAAATAAGAAAAAACGGTTACTAAAACAACAGTATATATTGACA
>CAZEEN010000002.1:14853-43549 GCA_964511115.1 uncultured Paludibacter sp.
AAAGATGTCATGTAAATAGCATAAAATGTCACTAAACCAACAATTCCAATCGCAAGTTTTTGATAAAAAACTTTGTAATGGTTTTCATTTTCAGTATAGCATAACGAATTAAGTAAATGTCCAAAAATGTAAATTACAATTGATGTAATTATAAGGGTAGTATATGATATGAAAAAATCTGTCAAAAATGTATTCATAAGTATTCAAAATTATATTTTTCAAGTTTTCACTTCAAATTCTCCCAATACCACTTCACAGCTTCTTTTAACCCTTCTTTAAACTTATATGCTGGTTCGTATCCTAATAGATTTCGAGCTTTGTCGATACTTGCAAGCGAATGTGGTATATCGCCCAATCGGTTGGGACCATGAATCACGTCTAAATTCTTTATTTCGGGATCGTATTCACTTAAAAATTCTTTGAGGTAATCTACTAATTGATTGAGTGTTGTACGTTCAGAACAAGCTGTGTTGAATACCTGATTTACGGCCTCGGGATTTTGTGTTTCTAGTGCTAATAGATTCATGTGCACTACATTATCAACGTAAGTATAATCGCGCGAAAATTCACCATCGCCATTTATTGTAATTGCTTCGTGCGCAATAAGTTTTTTTACAAACAATGGAATAACAGCTGCATACGCTCCAAACGGATCCTGTCGGCGACCAAATACATTAAAATAGCGCAATCCTATACATTCTATGCCGTAGGTTTTGGCAAAAACGTCGGCATATAGTTCATTGACCAACTTGGTAACAGCATAAGGCGAAAGCGGTTTTCCTATCACATCTTCTACCTTGGGAAGTGCTTTACTATCGCCGTAGGTAGATGAGCTAGCAGCATAAACAAAGCGCTTTACGCCCCCATCGCGCGAAGCAACAAGCATATTCAAAAATCCAGAGATATTGGTATCATTGGTGGTAATTGGATCGTTTATAGAGCGTGGTACTGAGCCAAGGGCAGCTTCATGAAGTACATATTCCACATTTTCGACTGCTTTTTTGCAATGTTCTAATATTCGAATATCACCCTCGATAAATTTAAATGATTGTGGATACTTTACAAAAAACGGAGCAATATTCATTGGATTTCCAGTTGCAAAGTTATCCAAACAAGTTACATTATCGCCTCTGCAAAGCAGTTTTTCGCAAAGATTTGAGCCAATAAAGCCGGCACCGCCTGTTACAAGTATGTTCATAAAATTAGAAGTTAGAAATTAGAAATTAGAAAAATGTCAATCGTAGCTTCAGCAAAAATACCGTGCAACAGGAAAGTCAAAAATCTAGACTTTTCGATTATTTTTTTCATTTAGCAAATATACGCCCTATCAATAACTCGCATTGTAACACTATTTGGAAAAATACAGTCGCAAATAAAAGTATTTTATGTAGTAATAATTACTACATAAAACAGATAATCCCAATTTAAATCTACAACTTATACATCTATTAATCATACAATTAGCGCACAAAGAAAGCTTATCATTTTAACCAAAGAAATTATACTTCTAGTTGAAAACGATAAAATTTCAAATTATCTTTCGAACTGATAATCTAAATTCATAAACACAAAGTATTTATAAATTACAAGGCGTGTCATCATTTCGAACTTTCATCAAAAGTTTGTGATTGAAACATTTTTTGTACTTTTGTGTATATTTATAAATTTTCGATAAAATCAGTTTTAATAATATGGAAGAAGAAAAAATTACGGGATTACCCGAAAATGCATCGCGCGAGTTACGCGAAGGCGAAGAGTATAAACCGCTATTATCGCCCGACAAAGAATATTCCGAAACTAACTTTCGTTCAGTGGGTTGGGGATTATTTATGGCAGTACTTTTTTCGGCTGCTGCGGCTTATCTCGGACTGAAAATTGGTCAGGTTTTCGAAGCGGCAATTCCTATTGCCATTATTGCAGTAGGGCTGTCGAGCGCTTCCAAACGTAAAGGTGCTTTGGGCGAAAACGTTATTATTCAATCTATTGGTGCAAGTTCAGGCGTAGTGGTGGCTGGTGCCATTTTCACCTTGCCTGCGCTCTATATTTTGCAAGCAAAATATCCGAATATCACGGTTAGTTTTATGCAGGTTTTTCTGAGTTCGTTGCTCGGTGGCATTCTCGGGATTCTGTTTATGATACCGTTCCGCAAGTATTTTGTGTCGGACATGCATGGCAAATATCCATTCCCCGAAGCTACTGCCACAACACAAGTATTGGTATCAGGCGAAAAAGGGGGCGACCAAGCTAAGCCTTTGATTTTAGCTGGTATAATTGGTGGTTTATACGATTTTCTGATAGCTACTTTTGGCAGTTGGAGCGAAACGTTTACTTCACGAGTATTGCCATTCGGTGAGCAAATTGCCGACAAGGCGAAGTTTGTTTTTAAAAATAACCTTGGTGCTGCTGTGCTGGGTTTGGGCTATATTGTAGGACTGAAATATTCAGCTATTATTGTTGCCGGTTCAGCATTGGTTTGGTTTGTGATTGTGCCATTATTGCCTATACTTGGCGATGGTTGGATTCAAGCATTAAATCCAAATTTTACTTTAGCATTAAGTGATGTTGCCCCCGAAGTTATTTTCAAGGAATTTGCTCGCCATATTGGTATTGGTGGCATTGCTATGGCTGGTATTATTGGCATTATCCGTTCGTGGGGAATTATTAAAAGCGCCGTAGGGTTGGCTTCGAAAGAGTTTAAAAGCAAAGGTCCTGCTGTAAGTGTGGAAGTGAAACGTACACAGCGCGATTTGTCGATGAAGATTATTACCATTGGCGTTATTTTGGCACTTATTTCTACTTTTTTATTTTTCTATTTTGGTGTGGTTAATTTCAATTTAATGCATGCTGTGGTTGGTATAGTTGTAGTAGCTGTAATTGCCTTTTTATTTACAACTGTTGCTGCCAATGCCATTGCCATTGTAGGAACGAATCCAGTTTCGGGCATGACACTCATGACGCTAATTCTATCGTCGGTAGTGATGGTTGCTGTTGGCTTAAAAGGTGAAGCGGGTATGGTTGCTGCATTGGTTATTGGTGGTGTGGTTTGTACGGCATTGTCGATGGCAGGTGGTTTTATTACCGACCTCAAAATTGGTTATTGGATTGGTACAACGCCTGCCAAACAGCAAACCTGGAAGTTTTTGGGAACATTGGTTTCGGCTGCTACAGTTGGTGGTGTAATTATGGTATTAAATAAAACATACGGTTTTACGGGCGAAAATGCATTGGTAGCACCGCAAGCAAATGCTATGGCAGCTGTTATCGAACCGCTCATGTCGGGTGCAGGTGCTCCTTGGTTGTTGTATGCCGTGGGTGCTATTATATCCATAACGCTTACATTTTTCAAAATACCTGCATTGGCATTTGCGCTCGGAATGTTTATTCCCATGGAACTCAATGCTCCGCTACTTGTTGGTGGTTTGATAAGTTGGTATGTTTCAACTCGTTCGACAGATAAAGCATTAAATACTGCCCGTCACGAACGAGGTACTTTATTGGCATCTGGCTTTATTGCAGGTGGCGCACTAATGGGTGTTGTAAGTGCTGGTTTACGCTTTGGTGGCTTCAACTGGATGAATGCCGAATGGGTAGAAAGTAATGGTGCTCAATGGCTAGGATTAGTCATGTACGGAGCTATTATCGGTTATCTGATTTGGGATTCGTTGCGTGCAAAAAAGGAATAATCACCTCAACAAAAAGAACGCAAATTACGCAAAAAACCACAAATTCACACAAATTGTAATTGGTTATATTCTTAACGTTTACAAAATAGTGAAATTAGTGAAAATTTGCGTAATTTGCGTTCAAAAAACACTTCAAGCTCTCAAATCTTCAAACTCTTATCTTCCTGACTGCACAATATAATTTCGCAACTCATTATTAAACTCTTCATTTTCAATCAGCTCCTCCAGATTTAAATGGAAGCGATATCGCCAACTGAATTTTGAATTGGATGGCACATTAATACGCTCTTCATGAGGATTTTCGCGTCGTATTTTTTCCGAAATACTAACCAAATCCTGCAATTGAAAAATCGCCCACATAGCTGGAGAATGCAGATGTTGCAACAAAATATCGCGACAAATCCACCATTCGCAAAAATAAGGAGCCTCACCCCAATGGCCGAGCTGCGAATTGTAAAAACGCTGCGTCACACCACGGTCTTCTTCCCACCAACCTCGTATAGTGCTCATATCGTGAGTAGAAGGTGTTACTACCGATAAGTAAGGTGCATCTGCTGGATGAAAAAACTCAATTTTATCCGATTTTGGTGCTCGTTGTACTTCGAGACTTAATATCGACAGCTCATTCATTACCGAAGTTACACAAGGAGTCATCATACCCAAATCTTCGCCACAAATAAGCATGTTCGTTGCACGTTTTAAAGCCGGAAGTTTTTCCATACCCGATTGATACCAATAAGCATCCTGACGGCGGAAAAAATAATCGACATATAATTCACTTAGCTTCTGCTGTGTATAATTATCTAATTCCTTGTACGAACGCAGCGATTGCATACCAAACCGCGGATAAAATTGCATTCCGTTTGTACCTTCCACTTCGAAAAACAGCACATTCGAAATTAAATCGAACAATCCCCATTTAATTCGGTCGCTGAATTTGCCTTCTTCGTGCAACTTTTCAACAGTTGCTTGCGAATTATAAGGCGCTTTTAGGCGCAACACCCAACCATCTTCAATTTGCAAACAATTCGATTTTACCCAAACAGCTTCCTCCCCAAATAAGTCCCAAAGTAGCTGGTCGGTAATAAATGGTTTACAAAAACGATTGTAATCGAACCAAATTCCTTTGTCCGAAAATTCATGCATATGAATAGGAGTCGAAGGAAACAGATGACCCATAATGCCTTCAATCTGACTTGTAGGTATTTGCCAGATTCGGAAAAATCCCAAAATATGATCGATGCGGAAAGTATCAAAATAATTGGAAAGTTGCGAAAAGCGTTTTTTCCACCAATCGAAACCCGAACGTTGAATCATGTCCCAATTATAGGTTGGGAGTTCCCAGTTTTGCCCTTTTATGGCAAACATATCGGGCGGAGCACCAGCATTACAATGCATGTGAAATAATTCGGGTGAAACCCAGGTATCCACACTATTTCTATTTACACCAATTGGTATATCGCCTTTAAGTACAATGCCGTGTTGATGAGCATAATCAACGGCTTTAAGCAATTGAATGTGAAGATGATATTGTATAAAATATTGCAAGGCAATATCGTCGTAATGGGCTTGAGTTTCAGCAACAAAAGCAGCTATTTTTGCTTTATCAAAACGAGCAAAGTCATCCCAATTACGGTAATCGTGCGTACCAAATTTATCACGCAAAACACAGTAAGCAGCGTAAGGGACCAACCAATATTCGTTTTTTTCAAAAAAGCTTTTGAAACTGTTGTTTTTCAAGAACTTATCTTTTTCGAGCAAGAATAATTCTCGTGAATATTTCAGTTTAAAATTAATAACGTCTAAAAAAGGTACTAATTCTGATGCGTTTAGTTTTGGTTGCAATTCTTTGTATTCCAACTGAATAAGATGTTTGGCTGGCAACTTACCCATATCCGTTAAATTTAAGAATAGAGGATTGAGTGCGAAAGCCGAAATTGCCGCATAAGGTAGCACATCGGCATCGGTATGTGTGCCAATAGTATCGTTGAGCGGTAATACTTGAATTAACTTTAGCCCAACCTGTTCAGCCCAATCAACCATCAAAAGCATGTCGCCAAAATCGCCCACACCGAAACTTTTTTTCGATCGTAGGCTGAAAACAGGTATCCCCACTCCTGCCCCTCGCCAATCGGGATGCTGAATGCGAATAAAACCATCGTTCATGCGAACAACCGTTTTTTTAGCGTTATAAACCGGAGCTATACGGTCGACACCCGATTCAAAACAGCAAAACTTATTATCTTCGGGGTCGAATAATCCATATTTATAATGTAGCTCGGTATTTTCTTTAGATAAGTCGATTTTTATTACCCAATCTCCAGATTCGGTTTTACAAAGTATTTTTGGCTTCGAAACCGACCAGTTGCCAGCTTTCACACTATCACCTACCATGCAAACCACCATATTTTGAGGAATTGTTGGAGCAAAAACGCTAAAGGTATGTGTGAATTTTGAAGTCGATTTTTCTTGCGTTACTTCGTGTTCGTCACGCAATAACACATTTTCAAACGGAGCAGTCAAGAAAGTATTTTCGATAGCCGAAGGTGAATTCCATGTATCGTTACAAAAAACATTGTCGATAGCTTTGTCGTTAACTTCAAAAAGCCGCTCATCTCCCCATTCTTCGAAATACTGGCCGTTATTTTCGTCATATAATACATATTTATAATAAAACGAATTTACCGACTCCGTATCTATACTTAATTCACCCAACCAATATTCGTTTGGTTGAAAATTTAGCGCTAACCCCTTTTTATTATCTCCATTTCCAAGTTGGGGAATATTTCCGGTAATCAATAAACGCTGACCCCAAAAAGTAAAGTACGATATTTTAAAATGAATTTTCATACATATTTGATTTTTAGACATCTACAGCATCAAGTGCTATTTCAAAATCAAAAGTAATGCATATAAATAATTTCGATGTTTTAAATCTCTAAAAACTAAATGAAATACATTTCAAACGTTTGCAGAAATCATGTGATACGCTATATGTATTCGAATGCATATTCTATATTTCAAAACCATTTCAAATGTATAAATATTCCATTTCAAAACATTATTATTTTTAATAAAAAATCATGTTTAGTTTCTAATAAAAATCACTACTTTTGCAAAAAAATTCCAACCCGCAAAAACTGCAAATAACATGTCGGTAAACTCATCCTTCAAAATCTTTTCAGGAACAAACAGCCAATATTTGGCCGAAAAAATTGCACAAAGTTTAGGTTGTCCACTAGGAAAAATGAAAATTGAACATTTTTCGGATGGCGAATTTTCAGTATCCTTTGAGGAGTCGATTCGTGGACAATATATTTATTTGGTTCAGTCCACTTTTCCAAATTCCGACAATTTAATGGAACTATTGCTAATGATTGATGCTGCAAAAAGAGCATCAGCCTATAAAATCATAGCAGTAATACCGTATTATGGATGGGCGCGCCAGGATAGAAAAGACAAACCACGTGTATCTATAGGTGCTAAGTTAATAGCAGACATGCTCAGTGTGGCGGGTGTCGATCGTGTTATAACCATGGATTTACATGCAGACCAAATACAAGGTTTTTTCAATATTCCAGTCGATCATCTTTATGGTTCAACCGTTTTTGTTCCTTATATTAAATCCCTTAATCTAAAAAATTTGGTAATCGCTTCGCCCGACGTAGGTGGAACAAAACGTGCGGGCTCTTATGCAAAACACTTAGATGCGCCTATGATACTTGGCTACAAAACCCGTGAAAAAGCAAACGTGGTAGGACAGATGCAAATTATTGGTGCTGTTCAGGGTAAAGATGTTGTTGTTGTTGACGATATGGCCGACACGGCAGGAACACTTTGCAAAGCTGCCAATTTAATCATGGAAAAAGGCGCAAAAAGCGTAAGAGCAATTGTCACACATGGCGTAATGTCAGGTAAAGCAATCGAAAATGTAATGAACTCTTCTTTGACTGAAATTGCTTTTACAAACTCTATTCCATTCGATTGCTCACGTTGTTCAAAAGTACATATCATTTCTATTGCCGATATGTTTGCCGACACAATTAAACGTGTTCAAGAACATAGATCAATTAGCGAACAGTATTTGATGTAAAAAAGCATCATCTTAAAGGCTAATTTATTTAAAAAGGAATTAATCATTATAAAAAAGGCTGTATCAATTTCGATACAGCCTTTTTTGATGAATAAATAGAAGATGATTAAATACCTTTCAATGCAGCTTGAGCGGCAGCCAAACGTGCAATTGGCACGCGGAATGGTGAGCAACTTACATAGTTTAATCCCACACGGTGGCAGAATTCAACTGATGATGGTTCGCCTCCATGTTCGCCGCAAATACCAACTTTAAGTTTCGAATTTACAGCACGCCCTTTTTCTGTTGCCATTTTTACCAATTGTCCAACACCATTTTGGTCGAGAACTTGGAAAGGATCGGCAGCTAAAATTTTCTTATCCAAATAAATTGGTAAGAATGAAGCAATATCATCGCGTGAATATCCAAAAGTCATTTGAGTTAAGTCATTTGTACCAAATGAGAAAAATTCAGCCTTTTCAGCAATTTTATCGGCAGTAAGAGCTGCACGAGGAATTTCAATCATTGTACCTACTTTATATTCAATACTATCACCAACTTCAGCAAATAATTTTGCAGCTGTTTCGCGAATAATGGTATCTTGTTCGTTAAATTCGTATTTGATACCAACCAAAGGAACCATAATTTCGGGAACTGCTACGATACCTTTTTTCTTCAATGCCAATGCAGCACCAAGAATAGCGCGTGTTTGCATTTCGGTAATTTCAGGATATGTGTTTCCTAAACGACAACCACGGTGTCCCAACATTGGATTTTGTTCGTGAAGTGAATCAACACGTTGTTTGATAACTTTTACCGAAACACCCATTGCTTCAGCCATTTCGCGCTGACCTTTTTCTTCGTGAGGAACAAATTCGTGCAATGGTGGATCGAGTAAACGAACTGTAACCGGACATCCAGCCATAGCTTCGAAAATACCTTCGAAATCTTCTTGTTGGTAAGGAAGAATTTTTGCCAATGCAACACGACGACCTTCAGCATTTTCTGAAAGAATCATTTCGCGCATGGCTTTAATTTTTTCACCTTCGAAGAACATGTGTTCTGTACGACAAAGACCAATACCTGTAGCACCAAATTTACGAGCCACAAGTGCATCGTTTGGAGTATCAGCATTCGTGCGAACAGCCATTTTGGTATATTTATCAGCCAAAGTCATAATTTCAGCAAAGTCGGCATCCAACTCAGCTTCTGTAGTACCAACTTTTCCTAAGAATATATCACCAGTTGAACCATTCAACGAAATATAATCGCCTTCCTTAACAGTAAGACCATCTATTTCCATTAATTTGGCAGCATAATCAATTTTAAGTGCTCCAGCTCCCGAAACGCAACATTTACCCATACCACGAGCCACAACAGCAGCGTGCGAAGTCATACCACCACGAGCAGTAAGAATACCCTGAGCAGCAGCCATACCAGCTAAATCTTCGGGCGAAGTTTCAACACGTACCATGATAACTTTTTCGCCAGCAGAAGCCCATTCGGCAGCATCATCGGCATTAAATACTACACGACCAGAAGCAGCTCCTGGAGATGCAGCCAAACCTTTAGCAATTAACTTAGCCTCTTTAATGGCTTTTTTGTCGAATACCGGGTGCAATAATTCGTCCAAACGGTTTGGATCAACACGAAGGATTGCTGTTTTTTCGTCAATCATACCTTGGTGATACATATCCATGGCAATTTTCACCATAGCTGCACCGGTACGTTTCGCGTTACGGGTTTGCAAGAACCAAAGTTTACCTTCTTGTACGGTATACTCCATATCCTGCATATCTTTGTAGTGGTTTTCCAATTTAGTTTGGATAGCATCTAATTCTAAATAAATTTCTGGCATTGCTTCTTCCATCGATGGATATTTTGCAATTCGTTCTTCTTCCGAAACACCAGCCAAAACTGCCCAACGTTGTGAACCAATTTTTGTAATTTGTTGTGGAGTACGGATACCAGCTACTACGTCTTCGCCCTGAGCGTTGATTAAGTATTCACCAATAAATTGATCTTCACCTGTAGCAGCATCGCGACTGAAACAAACACCAGTTGCTGAAGTTTCGCCCATGTTACCAAATACCATTGCTTGAACGTTAACAGCAGTTCCCCATTCAGCAGGAATTCCTTCCATTTTGCGATAAAGAATAGCACGGTCATTCATCCACGAGTCAAATACTGAGCACACAGCACCCCAAAGTTGTTCGTAAGCTGAATCAGGGAAGTTTTTTCCTGTTTGTTTTAAAACCGCTGCTTTAAAACGAGCAACCATTTCTTTCAAATCGTCGACCGAAAGTTGGGTATCTAATTCTACACCTTTTTCTTCTTTAATGTGTTCAATAATTTCTTCGAATGGATCAATGTCATTTTTGTTTTCAGGTTTCATACCCAAAACGACATCACCATACATTTGAACAAAACGACGGTACGAGTCCCATGCAAAACGTGCATTACCGGTTTTACGAATCATACCTTCAACTACTGCATCATTTAATCCAAGATTCAAAATTGTATCCATCATACCAGGCATGGATGCACGAGCTCCCGAACGTACCGAAACCAACAATGGATTTTCGATATCACCAAATTTCGAATTCATTAAAATTTCCTGCTCTGCAATTGCGGCAGCCACTTCGGGTTTTAATAGTTCAACCACTTTGTCTTTTCCAAGTGTATAATACTCAGAACAAACATCGGTAGTAATAGTGAAACCCGGAGGTACAGGTACGCCAATCAGATTCATTTCGGCAAGATTTGCTCCTTTCCCGCCAAGCAAGTTTTTCATTTCAGCTTTTCCTTCGGCTTTTCCGTTGCCAAAAGTGTAAACTCTTTTTGTGTTACTCATTTTGTTGTCTTTTATTGTTTAAAAATTGTTTTCTTTTCAAATGATTGCAAAGATACAATTTTATGATCAAAAAATAAACAATCAAGTCATTAAAAAACCTCAAAAAATTGATAGAATAAAAGTTAGTTTGGTAATCAAAATAAAATGACTACCTTTGCACCCGAAATAAAAACAACCACGCGTTGTGGGTAACTGTCCGAAATACACTGCTTTAACAAGCAGTTCGCTATCAGTGGGGTACACGTTTTGTATAAACGAATGAAAATATCGCCGGATATCTGCCCTAAAACGTGTACAAAAACTAACAAAATGACATTCAAAGAATTAAATTTGAAGGACGATATTTTATCGGCCATCGAAGAACTTGGGTACGAGCAACCTATGCCCGTACAAGAAAAAACCATTCCGTTCATGCTCGAACAAACCGCTGATTTAGTGGCACTTGCTCAAACAGGGACTGGAAAAACAGCCGCATTCGGACTACCTGTTTTAAACTTAATTGATGCACAACGCAAACAAGTTCAAGCATTGGTGCTTGCTCCTACCCGCGAATTGTGTATTCAAATTTCGAATGACCTGAAAGGCTACTCGAAAAACATGCGCGGTATGCGTATTGTACCTGTATATGGTGGCGAAGATATTCGCACACAATTAAAACAATTGGACACTCCTCCTCAAATTATTGTTGCTACTCCCGGACGATTAATCGACTTAATTGAACGTGGAAAAATTGAATTGGGCGCTATCGACTTTTTGGTACTCGATGAGGCAGATGAAATGCTGAACATGGGTTTTAAAGAAGATATTGAAACCATACTTCAACGTACTCCTGAAACTCGTCGTACTATGTTGTTTTCGGCAACTATGCCTAAAGAAATTTCAAATATTGCCAAACGATATATGAAAAACTACGAGGAAATTACCGTTGGAACAAAAAATGCGGGAGCCGAAAATGTAGAACACATCTATTATGTTTCGCAGGCCAGACAACGCTATTTGGTTTTGAAACGCATTGTGGATTTGAATCCTGACATTTATGGCATTGTATTTTGCCGCACCCGTCAGGAAACCAAAGAAGTTGCCGACCATTTAATGCATGATGGCTATAATGCCGATGCACTTCATGGCGACCTTTCGCAAGCACAACGTGATACTGTAATGCAAAAATTCCGCATTCGTAACATACAGTTGCTCGTGGCTACTGATGTAGCTGCACGCGGACTGGACGTAAGCGACTTAACACATGTTATCAACTACAACTTGCCCGATGATGTGGAAATTTACACACACCGTAGCGGTCGTACCGGTCGTGCCAATAAAAAAGGGATTGCTGTTTCGATTATCCATTCGAAAGAACGCTTTAAAATTAAAGATATTGAGCGCATGCTTCGCAAAAACTTCATTCAGGAACAAATTCCTAATGGGTTGGAAGTTTGTAAAAAACAATTGTTCTACATGATTGACCGCATGCAAAATGTGGAAGTAAACGAAGAACAAATTGAGCCTTACACAAACCAAATTATGAAGCAATTGGAAGGTTTGGATAAAGAAGAAATCATTAAACGATTTGTATCAATTGAGTTCAATCGTTTCCTTACTTATTATAAAGATGCCGAAGATTTGAATTACCACGAGAAATCGCATGTTCGTGGTGAATTCGACGACCGTAGAGGCGACCGTGGCGCAAGAAGCGATAGAGGAGAAAGAAGTGGTGATAGAGGTGGTGATAGAGGAGATAGACAAGGCAAACGTATACGTCTCAAAATTAACATTGGCGACCGCGAAGGCCTTGATCCTAAACGCTTTTTGGGAATAATAAACGACGTAACTGGCGATAAATCCATTAGCATTGGTGCCATCGAAGTAACTAATAAGTTTACGTTTTTTGATGTATTCAGCGACCAAGTGGAAAAAGTAATAACTTCGTTTGCAGGCGAAAGTGAATATCAGGTTTCGGAAGCAAAAGGAAGTAAAGCAGCCGATGGTGGAAGTCGCAAACCCGAATACCGCCCCCGCACAGGTGGAGGCGACAGTCCTCGTCGCGAATACGACCGTAGCAGTAGCAGCAACCGCACAAGCAGTGCTGGCTCAGGTGCAGGCGGCTATCGCAAACCAGCAGCAAGTACTGAAGGTGGCGACAAACCTTGGCGTTCGCGCAGTACCGACGACCGTCCGGCACGTCGCAGCTCCTCCGAAGGTGGCGATCGCAAACGCAGCAGTGGTGGATTCAAAAAGAGATACTAGAAAGTAATATAAAATATCAACCCCGATAATCATTAAAAACTATCGGGGTTGTTTTTTCTGAAAAATAAAATTTTCTAATTGAAAAACTTTTCTACCTTACGTATGGCCGACGAAACGCAGAATACAATGACATGGTCATCGGGCTCGATTTGAGAATTCCCATTCACAATAAAACCTTCGCCTTTACGAACATAACCACCAATATTAACCTGATCGGGCAAACGAATATCCTTGATTTTTGATTTGGTTATTTTTGAACCTTTTTTGGCTACAAATTCTACTACCTCAGCATCGGCGGATGTCAACGTTCTCACATTCAAGACATCAGCATTAAGCGTTAATTGATAAATATAGCTGGCAGCAATCATCTTTTTGTTGATTACGGTACCAATATCCATACTTTCGGCCAACGAAATATAATCGATATTTTCGACTTCAGCAATGGTTTTACGAACTCCAAGTCTTTTAGCTGCCAAACAAGCCAAAATATTTGCTTCCGAATTTTCGCTCACAGCAACAAAAGCATCCATTTCTTCAATTCCCTCTTCTTTGAGCGCATCAATATTACGTCCATCACAGCAAATAATCAACGAATCGCTGTACTTTTCGGCCAGCGAATAACTGCGTTCACGGTTGCTCTCAATCACCTTGGTTGTCATATACGATGGTATTGCTTTCAGTGCTTTTTGTGCAATTTTAGTTCCACCAAGTATCATTACATTTTTAATGGTATAATCTTCTTTTCCAGCCTGTTGACGTACATATTCCAAGCGCTTAGGCGTGGTCATAAAATACACAATATCATTTTCGAGCAACAAATCCGTACCTACAGGAATAATTGTTTTGTTTCCGCGTTTAATGGCAACCACACGATAATCCTCATTATTGAAAAATCCAGAATTAAATTTCTCATTCAGAATTAATGCATTTTTGCGCACTTTTATTCCTAACAGAATTAATGCATCATCACAAAAACTCAAATTCTGACGTAACCAGTTGGTACTAAGCGATTCCACAATTTCTTCGGCAGCGAGTACTTCGGGATAAATGAGGTGATTCACACCCAGCTTTTCAAAAAATTCTTTATTTTTGGGCAATAAATATTCGTAGTTATTTATGCGTGCCAATGTTCTTTTAGCACCCAAATTGGTAGCCAGCATACAGGCTGTCATATTTACACTTTCGAGTGGAGTAACCGCCACAAACAAATCAGCTTTATCGATACCTGCTTCCTGCAAATCGGTAATAGAAGTTGGTGACCCAACACTCGTAATCAAATCGTAACTTGCTTCTAAGTCTTTTAATTTCGAAGGCTCTTCGTCGAGCAATAAAATATCGAAATTTTCTCTGGCAAGTAGTTTTGCTAAGTGAGTACCTACCTCACCTGCTCCTGCAATGATAATCTTCATTTATTTAACACACTAAATTTTTTATACTAATTTCTTTAATTCCAATGCAATACCTTCCACATCGAGACCCAACATCTGATACAATTCTTCGGGCGTTCCATGTTCTACAAACGAATCGTTAATACCTAATCTTTTTACTCTTGTCGAATAATTATTATCCGCCAAAAATTCCAATACAGCACTACCAAAACCGCCATTTATTACACCATCTTCTATGGTTACAACTTGCTTAAAGTTTTTTGCAACCTCGTGAAGCAACTCATTATCAAGTGGTTTCAAGAAACGAATATCGTAAAGCGCAATTGTTTTTTTAGTATCTGCTTCTATCTGCTGTATTGCCTCTAAAGCATTAATTGCCAATGTACCAATAGTTAGCAGAGCAATATCATTTCCATCTTTCAGTTTTTCGCCTTTCCCAATCGGTAATTCTTTCATTTCGTTTTTCCAATCAACCTGATTTCCTTTGCCACGCGGATAACGAATTACAAACGGTCCTTTTTTAAAATTCAAGGCGGTGAACATTAAATTCCGCAATTCATGTTCGTTGCGAGGTGCTGCAATGGTCATATTGGGAATGCATCGCATATAAGCTAAATCAAAAACGCCATGATGTGTAGCGCCATCCGAACCAACCACTCCTGCCCTATCCAAACAAAAAATAACGGGTAAATTTTGCAAAGCCACATCGTGAATTACATTATCGTAAGCCCGCTGCATAAACGAAGAGTAAATATTGCAAAACGGAATCATACCATCTTTCACCAAACCAGCAGAAAAAGTAACTGCGTGAGCCTCAGCAATTCCCACATCAAAAACACGGTCGGGCAATTCTTTTTGCATTATTGTCATCGAACATCCCGAAGGCATGGCTGGTGTTATTGCCAAAATTTTATCATTCTGCTTTGCCAATTCCAACAAAGTTTCGCCAAAAACATCCTGAAACAAAGGCGCAGAAGGTGTATCATTTACCGGTTTATTTCGAACTCCGGTTTCTACATTAAATTTTCCGGGGGCGTGCCATTCGGTTACCGACTTTTCGGCAGGTTCGTAGCCTTTCCCTTTTTGAGTAATGCAATGTAACACTTTAGGCCCTTTAAAATGTTTAATGTCCGAAAGAACCCTTACCAAGGTATCCACATCGTGTCCATCAACCGGACCAAAATAGCGAATATTTAATCCCTCAAAAATATTATGTTGCTTGGTTAATGCCGCTTTCACCGTATTATTAAAACTGATTATACGATTTTTACCACGTTCGCTTATTAATCCCATTCTTTTAAGGATTTTATAAATCTTATATCGAACGCGGTTGTAAGTTTGAGAAGTAGTAATATCAATCAAATATTGCGTAATACCACCATGAATGGGGTCGATAGCCATTTGATTATCATTGAGTATAATCAACATATTATTATCTACCATCGAGGTATTATTCAATCCCTCGAAAGCCAAACCTCCCGTCATAGCGCCATCTCCTACCACAGCCACCACCTGACGATTCGTTTCTTGCTTTTTCATAGCAGCAACCGCCATGCCAAGTGCAGCCGAAATAGCTGTAGATGAATGACCAACTCCAAAGGCATCGTAATCGCTCTCGTTAGGATTTGGAAAGCCACAAATACCTTTAAATTGTCGGTTGGTGTGAAATCGTTCACGTCGGCCTGTAAGTATTTTATGTCCGTAGGCCTGATGGCCAACATCCCATACTATACGGTCGTAGGGTGTATTAAAAACATAATGTAATGCTACTGTTAGTTCCACAGCACCCAAATTCGAACCCAAATGTCCCGGATTTTTCGAAACTTCATCAATGATAAAATGACGCAACTCGTCGCAAACGGTTTTTAATTCTTCTTTTGGAACGGCTTTTAAATCAACCGGTGAGTTTATATCTGTGAGGTATTTATACTGTTTTTCTGTTGTCATGTTTACTTAGAAATTGCATGCAAAAGTAATAAATTATTGGTCAAAAATTTCAAGTATAACAGTTATTTTGCGAATAAGTTTGTAAATCAGCAGGCAATCTATCATAAAAAAAGCTGTCGTTAATAAACGACAGCTTTTTTAATCATATTTTAGTTGAAAAAAATCAAACTACTAAGCATTTTTTGCTTTCAAAACAATTGCGCTGAAAGCTTCCGGGTGATTCATTGCTAAATCGGCCAATACTTTGCGGTTCATTTCGATACCTGCTTTGTGTAAAGCACCCATTAATTTTGAATATGACATTCCTTCGAGGCGTGCAGCAGCATTAATACGCTGAATCCACAATGCACGGAAGTTACGTTTTTTGGTTTTACGGTCGCGATAAGCATATTGCAACCCTTTTTCCCATGTGTTTTTGGCTACGGTCCATACATTACGACGACCTCCAAAATAACCTCTCGTGAGGCTTAAAATTCTTTTTCTTCTTTTACGTGAAGCAACGTGATTTACTGATCTTGGCATAATTAAAAATGATTTGTGAATGTTAGCGTCGTGTTTCGCTCACGATCTTTTGTGCTAAATGCATTCTGATTTTACGAAGAAAAATGTTTTTAAAGTGTTGATTTCCTGACCTATTTCAAGCAAAGCATTTCTTTAACGTTAGTCAAGTCGGTCTTGCAAACAAGAGCTCCGTGAGTTAAGTTACGTTTTTGTTTTGTTGTTTTTTTAGTCAAAATGTGACGTTTAAAAGCATGTTTTCTTTTAATTTTTCCTGTTCCGGTAAGGGTAAACCTTTTTTTGGCACCGGAGTTAGTTTTCATTTTTGGCATTGTTTATATATTTAATTGATAAAAAAAATCATTTTCCTTTTTTTGGAGAAAACATGATAATCATGCGTTTTCCTTCAAGTTGCGGTAACTGATCTACCTTTGCAAAATCCTCGAGGTCAGTTGCAAAACGTGCTAATAGCATTTCGCCTTGTTCTTTAAAGAGGATTGAACGACCTTTGAAAAACACATACGCTTTTACTTTACAACCATCTTTCAAAAATTCCTTGGCATGCTTCAATTTAAAATCGTAATCGTGATCGTCGGTTTGAGGACCAAAACGGATTTCTTTCAAAATTACTTTAGCAGTTTTAGCCTTCTGTTCCTTTTCACGTTTTTTAATCATGTAAAGAAACTTCTGATAATCAACAACACGACAAACCGGCGGAACGGCAGTTGGCGAGATTTCTACTAAGTCCAACTCTAAATCATCGGCAATTTTCATGGCCTGCTCGAACGAATAAATGCCTTGTTCGACATTTTCGCCCACCAAACGTACTTCTTTTAAGCCTTTAATTTTGTCATTAATTCTGTTGGGCTGTTCTTTCTCCCTGCCCCTATTAGGCTTGATAAATAATTGTTTAGCTATTGCTTGTTTCCTCCTTAATTTAGTGAATACAATTGTTTGTTAGTGCTCGCAATTTGAGCGCGCAAATATACTACTTTTTTTTGAATTAAAATACTTTCAATGAAACTTTTTCTCAAAATGATGGTCATCGTTATTTCGTTTGAAATATCGACCCCACAAAAAACCTTTATCGGCAAATAGTAATACAATAGGATGATTTGGATAAAATGTTCCAGATATATTAATATTGTACACAGCACCTACTGGCTTATCAGCTCGATACGAAAACTCAGGCTTCCACCGATTTGGGTTCTGCATTGGATTAATATCAATTGCCAATCCGTAGGCGTGTTTCGAATAATCGGCATTGCGATAGCAAAAACTATAGGTATTATTATCGTTCATCGAAGCTTCATCATCCCAATCGTATTTTACAATAGGAATTACTTTTGCAACTGGAAAGCGATATTGTAACATATCTTTAAAAATTGCTCGCAAATCATTTGCAATCAGATTATTGGTAAGTAACTGACCGCGATGCACTTTTCCGTCCATTGCATAATAATGAACAGTAACAAGTTCGAGCTGATCGATAATTTGCTGCGGGGCATTTGTACCAGCAATGGCTTCATCGAAAGTGTAATTGCAATCGATAATTACGGTATCCTTAGTTGATTTTAAACGTTGTTCTTGTTTATTTTCGTTGCAGGAAAACAATAAAAAAGAAAGCAGAAAAAAAGTATATAAACGCATTATTTCAACCCTAACTAGAGCTTGTAAATTTAATCAAACAAATTTTCTTCGCAACCCTGATTGGCATTAAAAGTGTCGGGCACATCAAAATTTTCACTTTGCGAATATCCCAAACTACCATCGTTGTATACTTTTTTCATATAAATTGCCCAAATTGGTAACGCCATACTTGCCCCCTGTCCTTCGGCAATGTTATCGAAATGAATACTGCGGTCTTCGCCACCAACCCAAACGCCCGAAACCAACGAAGGTGTGTATCCCATAAACCAGCCATCGGAGTTATTCTGTGTAGTACCCGTTTTACCAGCCATTGGCATACGCAAACCATATCTGTTACGAATACGCGAACCTGTACCTCCATCAACTACAGCACGCATCATATAAATCATTTTATAGGCTGTTGATTCGCTCAGAATTTCATGCATTTTGGCATTAAAATTCGCTATCACATTGCCATTAGCATCTTCAATGCGAGCAACATACTGTGGTTCAACGCGGATTCCTTTGTTTGGAAAAGCAGTATATGCATCTACCATTTCGGCAACCGAGATATTATCCGTACCCAAACACATCGAAACAACTGGGTCGAGCTGTCCACGAATACCAAACGAGCGCATCAGTTTCACCAACGATTCGGGTGTAAACAGACTCATTAAATAGGCCGATATCCAGTTATCCGAATTCGAAAGCCCCCAACGAAGCGAAACTGCATCACCAACTTTACGACCTTTTGTTGTCGTTTTTGGAGTCCAAGATGGTTGACCAGGAATATTGAAAGTTATTGGTCGCCATGTGGTTTTATCACAAGGCCACATGCCTTCTTCCATTGCCAAAGTGTATAAGTATGGTTTTACGGTAGAGCCAACTTGGCGCTTACCAACGGTTACCATATCGTATTGAAAATGTGCAAAATCAGGACCTCCCACATACGCTTTTACATGACCCGTTTTGGGCTCCATCGACATAAATCCACATCGCAGAAAATGTTTACTGTAACGAATAGAATCGAGTGGCGACATAACCGTATCGACCATTCCAGTATACGAAAACACCTGCATATCTACAGGCCGACGGAACGAACGATTGATTTCCTCTTCGCTAATTCCTTGCTCTTTCATTCGCCGATAACGATCGGACTGCTTTACAGCGTTTTTCAGAATTGATTCAATCTCTTCGGGTTTTACACGTTTGGAAAAAGGTGCATACGAGCGTCCTTTTTTCTCTTTAAAAAATGTTTTTTGCAATGACTCAATATGCTCACGAACAGCCTCTTCGGCATATTTTTGCATGCGCGAATCGATAGTAGTGTAAATTTTCAACCCATCTACATAAATATTATAAGGCGAACCATCAGGTTTGGTATTTTTATTGCAAAATCCATAAAGTGGATTGTTTTCCCATTGCCATTGGTCTTCTTTGTATTTTTCTTCTTGCCAGCTTGCATAATCGCCTCGCGAAGGCTCATCGGCCATTAAAATTTGACGAAGATATTCCCTAAAATAAGGCGCTAATCCCGATTTATGATCAGCACGCTGATAATCAAGTGTTAGTGGAATAACTTTAAGCGAATCGTATTGTTCATCAGTAATATAATCTGCTTTTCGCATTTGGTTCAAAACAACGTTTCGTCGTTCGCGAGTTCGTTCGTTATAACGCACAGGATTAAAATACGAAGGATTTTTGCACATGCCAATAAGCGTTGCAGCTTCTTCAATTTTGAGTTTCGAAGGCGAAGTATTGAAATAAACCTGCGCCGCCGATTTAATACCCACCGCATTATTCAAAAAGCTAAACTGATTAAGATAAAGCGTAAGAATTTCTTCTTTGGTATAAAGGCGTTCGAGTTGCACTGCAATAACCCATTCGATGGGTTTTTGAAAGGCACGTTGAATAAAATTCTGTGCTACGTCAGAATATAACTGCTTGGCGAGCTGCTGTGTAATTGTACTACCACCACCCGAACTTTTACGTTGAAGTATGCCCCTGAAAACCAATGAGCGCGACAAGGCAATGCCATCGATACCCGAGTGATTGTAGAAACGAATATCCTCGGTGGATACCAACGAATGAATAACATGTTCGGAAATTTCGTTGTATTCTACTTTTACACGATTTTCTTTACTGCGCGAGAAACGACCAAGCAATTGCAAATCGGAGGAGTAAATTTCGGTGGCGTATTTATTAATAGGGTTTTGCAGTTCGTCGATGGGAGGTAAATAGCCTATCCAACCCATTATTATAAAAACAAAAATTAATATCGTCGACAGGAATCCGAACCCGAATAACATCCAAAACCAACGATTGAATTTCGATCTGAAATCGCTTTTCTGCACTTTGTTTCCCATTTTACACACTTTGTTTTTTAGAATTACAAAAGTACTATTTTTTTTTGAGTAAAGCTAAAACATTATACTAACACAAAATCTTCTATTAATAAATTGGAAATTAAAATACCATCTAAGGTTAATAATACATGTTGATTATTGATAACCATGTGTTTAGATTCGATGTATTTTTGTGCTGTCCCATTAAACTTATCGAGAAAAGTATCTCCAAAATTTTCAGCTAAGTAAGTTCTATTTACGCCTTCTTTGGTACGAAAAGCCACCATTATATATTCGTTGTATTTGTCGAGTAAGGTCAAAACTTCCCTTTCGTAAAAATCACCACCCTCAACAATATTCAGATTATACTCTTTAATTGAACTCACATTCCATTGGCGCGAATCGCCATCGTACGAATGTGCAGAAGGACCCAATCCGAGGTAAGGCGTCATTTTCCAATAAGCACTATTATGCTGCGAACGTAGGCCTGGTTTAGCAAAATTCGAAACTTCATACGCCTCATAACCAGCCTGTTCGATTTTGCGGAGCATTAATTTATGCATTTCAATCATTTCCGAGTCATCAGCCGAACTAACCCGACCCAATTCGCGAAGTTTATGCAAAGGCGTGCCTACTTCGTAGGTTAATCCGTAAATGGAAATATGCTCCGCCCCGAGCGAAAGGGCTTTATCGAGTTGCAGTTCCCAACTTTGTTTGGATTGCAAAGGCAAGCCGTAAATAAGGTCGATACTAATATTGTCGAAACCCGCACTTCGGGCATTGGTAAACGCAGCAATAGCCTCATCGCCACTGTGTCGACGGTTGATTTTTTTTAATTGCACATCGTCGAAACTCTGAATACCAATGCTTATCCGATTAAAAGGCAAGTGTTTTATCGAGTCAAAAAATGCGGGCTTTAAATCGTCGGGGTTCGCTTCGAAAGTAATTTCAGCCTCGCTGTTTACCTCAAAAAGCGTGTAAAGTCTATCAAAAATGCGTTGAAATTGTTCAGCCGTGAGCAAACTCGGTGTTCCTCCACCAAAATAAATAGTTTGAACGGGTTCGCCTTTCAAATAATCCGCTCTGATTTCCATTTCACGCACAATAGCATTTACCGTATCGTCGATTTGGCGCGGCGCCACACGCGTATAAAAATCGCAATACGAGCAACGCTGCGAACAAAATGGAATATGTATATAAATGCCGGCCATTGATAAATTAGATATAAGTCTATTAATCCAAATACTGTTCGTTAAATTCAACCCCTTGCTCATTCAGTAAATCAATAAGTTCCTCTTTGAACGATTTACAATGATATGAATATGATCATCGACACCTCCAATGCGGTATAAATGGCATTTTTTTTTGTTCAGCAATCCCAATATATATTTGAATAGCAAATCCCTATCATTTTTATTAATATTTTATCTCGGTATTTTGTGCTGTAAACTAATTGATACAATGCGTGTCCGAAATTGCTCATATTATTATTTTATTTTCAGTCAATTATATCCAAGCCTTTTTAGTTCAGCTCTAATTGTTTTGGCAGTTTTGAATTTTGCTATTACACTTTCACCATCCCGAAAACCTTCAAAACCACCATCTAATTTCTGACTTACATTCTTTTTATAGATTAATTCTCCATTCGAATTTGTCGATAAGTCATCGTATACGAAAGTGCCATAAAGCACCCCACTTATGTTGTAATGACGCTGTTCCCACGTAACTATCAAAAATAACTCTTTTGCTTTATCCTTATCGCCATTCGCAAAAAATACACTTTCTATTTGAGGCTCTCCACCCTCACAATCAATATTACTTGCTCGAAATACAGAATATTTATTTTGCTGAGTTTGAACGTAAATTTTGATAATAATTTGATTGTCAGATTGCTGTTTGTATAATGCTATCAGAACTGGTTTCAAATCCCACTGAGTTTCTATTATTTTGTGTACAATAATTGTATTTTGGGGTTGTAATCGTTTGGCAAACTGTACGGCAGTTTCCTCCGCGCTACGACTAACAACCTGCCCATACGAAAAACTTGAAAACACGAAAACGAAGATAAGCAGAGATAAATTTCTATTCATTTTACATCTCAACTATTTGTTGAATAACATCTATAATAAAATGAATTCTTTCATTTTCCGAATTTGTAGGTAATGCGCAAGCTATCAACTCTTCTGTATTACTTTTTGACAATATTTTCTCAAACTCAGATTTCAGAAATGTCAACACTTCATTATCTGCTATTTTCATTTCATTCAATAAATTTGTTCGATTGTCCAGCACATAAATAATATCTTCGAAGTCTGTACTAGTTCTCCAATCATTGCCTCCACGATCGTTCAGAGCAATAAATTTTGAAGCTAAAAAATAAGCAGATTCAAAATATCGTATGGATGTACCATCGGCAAACTTATAATTCAGCGTGTGAGCCATTCCTTTCTTATACCATTCGTTACTAAATCCTAAAATAGCCTCATCATCGGGCATTATATCTACTTGTAAACCAGCATACTTCCAACGGCAAATAACTCCACTTTCCGTATCATTTGCGAATTTCAATTTGCGTAGTTTTTCTTCCAAGTCGTTTAGATTTGAATAAGAAACTAACTCAATTACACAATCTACGTCATCGGTAGGACGAACTTCGGTGGCTGCCTTGTCAGTAGCATAGAGTTCTGTAACCGAGCCTCCTACAAAAACCACCTGAGGCAATAAATAATCAAGACCCTGAGCTACTGTGTGTAGCATATTTATGTTTGACATAGCTTACTCTCCTTTAAGTCTTTTTTCTAATTCTTCAATGGCTAATTTTACTTCACGCGCTTTACCAACCCTGATAGCATCTACCAGTGCCAATAACTCATACAACGCTTGGTCTTCTAATGCTATCTTGGGAACTGTTTTGTAAAGTGGAATAATGGCCTGACCTCTTATAGTACCTTTGCTGCTTGCCCAGACGTAATTATCAGTGCTTGAAGCTACAATTGTTTGATTCAGTGGTGGGGCAGAGTGAGCGGTAGGAAAGCCACGAACAACCGAACCGGGCGCTACAGGGAACACATATTTTAGCCCGTAAACTAGAAACTCTAAAAATGAGGCTACATAAATAGTTCGTTTATTCTCTGCTACAAGCCGTGCCTGCTTGCTCCTTTGGATACTCTCACTTACTTCCGAAGCACTTATTTGTAAAGCGCTTGCGATATCTTGTACCCGCCACTTTTCGGATTTCATTGTGCTTAACTTAAGCAAAACAACCATATCTTGTGGGCGCATTCCATTATGATTCTTCATATTCTTTCTTTTATTTGCTATTCGCGAATTGCAAATATATGAAATAGTTTTCTAATTATGAAATAGTTGCTGGAATATTTCTAATTAAAATGAATACATTTTATAAATTATAAAATATTAAGTATTTCTGTCCCATTGCCAATTTTTATATCCATTGTGACATTTTGAGACATTTCAATTCCATCTTCCTTCAATGCGGCTTGAACTTTAGGTGCAAATTCTTTCTTATTTATTTGTTCAATCTGTGTCTTCATGTATTCTGTAATCTCAGTCAATGTTTTTAATTCTTTATCATCTCCATATTCACATGCAAACAAGATACTCGCTGATTGTGATGAGTTTTCATTAAATGAAACTTTTAACTCAATACCCGGAATTACAACAACATAAGTGTATAAAACTTTATAGTTCTCTGTAATTAATGCACCTATTTCAATCTCAAAATTAGGAAACATTTCATTTATTAGTTTGTTTATTTTTTCCATTTTGTATTTCGATTTGAATATTTTTCACCCGAACGTTTATCGTATCATTTGTTATTTCTGTTTTTATCACCAAAGGTAGCTTCTGGTCTTTATTTATTTGATTAAGTCGATTTTCAATTGACTTAGATTCAACCCTTATTGTTCCCGAAAAATTAAAACCCAATGTTATCAAAAGAGTTACGAGAGCAACAACAAATGCCCACCTTGAATAACATATTTGTTTCTTGGCAGATTCCATTGCTTGACTATGATGCTCATTTGTTTGTTTTAATTCCTGTTCAAATTGAAGGAGTTCAGTTGACTTGAAATCATTTTCAACCAAATCAAACAACTCTTGACTTGGATAAACAACATTATGAATGTTTGTTCTTATGAATTCTACAAAACTTACATCTGTCAACTGAAACCAGCCCATACCTTTATTAACCCCATATCCAACTGAATTAAAATCAGCGTTCTGAAATAAAGGAATCAATGATACTAATTGATTTTGAGAAAGATAATTTATCAAGTTACAAAAAACAGACATAGGTATATATCCATCTTCTATTGCTTTCGAATACTCTTTACTATCGCTTTCTTTACTACTTTCATTATCTTTCAACTCAAATCCTTTTGGGTTGTCAAAGCTTAAAGCTCTTTCAAAAATTTTGTACATCAGAATACCAAACCTCAAATTTTTCCAATCCTTTGATTTGCATAATTCTGTAATTATCTTTAAATACTTTTTCTCTTCTATGTTAAAACTTTTCATAGTTTTTTCATCTCATTGTTTTCAAATAGTGAATAAGTTCTCAATTTAAAACTTTTATTTATTAACTGTAGTATGGACTTAATTCATTTTCTTCAATATCATCTAAAATTAATTCACACTAATGGTTCTCTTTTTATCAATAAACATTTCTTACACAACGAATGGATAGTCCTTCTTTTTTCTCTGATTGTCCACCAACAGAAAACTGATTACTATCATAATAGATATCTTTACCCCAATTGTTATCTGCCGAGTGAGAATCTGAATTCCACCAATGTCCAGCTATATTTTTGTTAATAAAACTACCATTAGGTCTACGTTTGCCAGCCTTAATAAGATTAAGTACCTCAAAAACCTTTAGTCCTTTTTCATCAATATACTTTTTTGCTCTTTCCCAATCGTTCCATGTAGCTACTCTCCATCCACTCGGAGCAATTCCCTTTGGGTCAGTTGCTGCATACCATGTATAAAGTCTTCCTCCTATATCTGCTTTCTCATCGTAAGACCACTGATATTTTGGCTTGTTATTGAAAAATAAACTTTTTGTTTTAGAATCTGTAGTTTCAATTTTTTCCCCATTACTATATCGAGTTGTTCTTAAATTCTCAAGCATCCATTCTTGACTCCCTATTCTTATTGTATTGTAAACATTTCCATCAATATCTATTACAGTGTTCTCTTTTAAAATGACTGTCTTATTTGAATTTGTTTTCTGATTTCCATTTTGTTGATTTTGAGTGGCATTTGTGGTAGTAGTGACTTTAATTTCCTCAATCTTCACTTTTCCACTCAAAATTTCCAAACATTTATCAGCACTGCTAATTCTTTTCTCCACATCCACCACCAAACATTGTCTAACCAAGTTACGCCAGTCGGAAGGTAATTGGGCAATAATAGTAGTTACTTCACCTGCTGCTATCTGTCTATATAGTTCCATTCGTCCTTCTGCACTAGTTGCAGCCAATGAGCCTGAATTGAAGGGCAGTTTACCCGTAAACATCCAGCATATGATTACACCAAAGCTCCATAAATCGGTGTTTTTTCTTATCGTGTGCCCTTTAAGTTGCTCTGGTGAAGCAAAAGATTCTGTACCCCAACCAATTAATGAATGATTATAAACAGAGCTTTTATTCGTATCCAGTGTTTTGCTGATACCAAAGTCTGTTATTTTTGGCACATATACATTATTTTGATTCAAGGCTATCAAAATATTCTGTGGTTTTAAATCACGGTGTATAATGCCTTGATTGTGTAGAAAACCAATACCTTCTAAGATTTGCTTTAACATACTATCTTTTTGGTAATAAGTTAGTTGTTTTTCGGTAATCAATTGATGTAAGTTGCCTTGATCGTAATATTGCAGCACGCCAAAATCGTACTCACCAGCAAATGTGGAAAAAGTATAGCACTTTTCATAATGTGCGATGTTGGGATGCGATGGTAGCTTATTTACACGTTCTACTTCATTGCGTAGTCTGACAGACTCAAAATTTGGCTTTACATCTGCCACTTTTATTGCCACATAGTGATTTAGATGGGTGTCATAAGCTTTAAATACTTTACCGAATCCACCTTCACCAATGCAATCGGTGTTGGGGTTGTATTGGTAGCGTTTTTGAAATTCTTCTTGTGTCATAAATACGTAACTATGATTGTTTATTTGTAGATATTTTAGTCCTTATTTGCAGCTTTTACTAAAAGTATAATTCCTCCGATAATTGGTGCAGAAACAGCACAAATTCCTTCAAAAGTGAAGCTGAGACCTGTATTAAATACTCCAATTATTCCAACGACTATAAGTATCCAACCAATTATTTTCCCGGGAGAAGTACTACTATTTTTAGTTTTTGGTGGAGCGTATGAAGAAACCGGTTTCTGTGGTTCTGGAGAAACATAGGTTGGTTTAAATATAGTTAACTTTGAAATCAAGTTCCAATCTAATTGTGCCGATTTTGCAAACTCAATTCTATCAGATGTTGAAACAGGTGTTTCATATTGAGATTTTATTTTCACACCATTTACATACGTTCCATTTGTGCTTTGGTCATATATGGTAATTGTTCCATTGTCATATAGTGTTAAAGTTGCATGGTAGCGGCTAATAAGCTGACTTTGGTCTTTTATAACTATATCGTTATCAGGATTTCTTCCAATTCTATATTTTTTCATTGTTAATTATCATGAGATTGATACTTTAAAATCTTCTTTTTGTTTTCTGACCGAATTTATTTATGTTAAACCAATTATTGTCTATTTTCACATAAGCAATACCTTCTTTTTCAAAGTTTTTAACTTCATCATATATTGGCGAAATTATTTCTTCGCCCTGTTTATTAATGAATCCATATTTATTTTTCGCCTTGACAATTGCATAACCTTCATGAAAGTCCCAAACATCATCATAATCCAACTGTTTAACCAATATTCCATCTTTGTCAATCAAAACCAATTTTCCATTTAATTTTGCAGAGGTTATATCTTCAATAAATTTTCCAGCATCATCAAAAATTAATGGTATAATTTCTTTACCATTTTCATCAACATAGCCATACTTGGATTGTCTACGTACACATGCAAGTCCCTCACTAAGTTCTTTAATGGAATCATAACCAGAGGTTGAAATAATTTCATCTTCTGAATTTACAACCCAAATCAATTCATCCTTAAATACAGTTTTCATATTTTTTTTAATTTTAAAAGACCTATAAAAATTTGAAGCAATGATTTTTTCTTTTTTAAATTTGGAATAGGAGCATTCATTTGATTTTCAACATCTATTTCAACCAAAGCCGCAGTCAGATTATCGTGTTTTCCACCATGCGCTTTTCCAATGACATCAATTTTTTCTACTAAATTAGAAACTACCGTTTCCACATTTCCTTTTTCAGTCATTATTTTAACGAGTTCACTTTCGGGAATCATTCCGCAAATTCCATCTGTACATAACAAAAAACGGTCACCTTTTTGGTACGATATGTTATCAGTGATTTCAATTTCAACCGTAGGTCTTATTCCTAAAGCACGGGTAATGATATTCGATTTTTCGGACAATCGGGCTTGTTCTTCGTCTATCAATCCAGCTTTTACAATTTCGAAAACATGTGAATGGTCGTATGTTCTGAATAGAATCTCACCATTACGAACCTGATAAATGCGACTATCACCTACATGGCAGCTAACGGCTTTTTCGGGCGTAATTAGCAGTGCCACAATAGTAGTTCCCATTCCTTTGAGGTTTCTATTTGCTTGACTTTCGTTCCAAATCGTCTGACTTGCTTTTTCTATAGCTGATTGCAAAGTTGATACAGGGTTTTTATCCTTGTTTATTGAAACTTCTTCAATAACAGTTTGAACAGCAACCTCGGCAGCATGTCGTCCACCATTGTGTCCGCCCATTCCATCGCACACCACAATCAGCTCTCCAAATTTAGTTTTAGCAGTGCCGTAAAAATCCTGATTTTCCTGTCGCCCACCAATGCGGGATTGAATATTTATCA
>CAZEEN010000003.1:0-21725 GCA_964511115.1 uncultured Paludibacter sp.
CAAAAATTCCTGGCCTACTGCGCCACTGGCGCCTACAATTGCTACTCTCATTGTTTTTTTAGTTTACCCCTAATCCATTTTATGGAATTATTAGGGAGTTATTTTAGTTTTAATTATTTCCAACTATTTGTCAAATCAACCAATTAAAATATTTTTACGTAATAGTAATAATATTATTTGGTAAAAATTTAATATCTATTTCTAAACGCAAAGTTGCAAAGTCGCTATGACGCAAAGAAAATATAAACTTAGCGCCTTTGTTACTTAGCGTTCAAAATACGACATTATATTTGTAACATTACTTACTTTGAAATATTATTGATAAAAGTTTATAAAATTTCAGAGACGACAGTATTTTACATCCCCTTTAGGGGCTTGGGGCAGTAAAAGATTGAATTTAAACTGCCCCTAAATCCCCTAAAGGGGACTTGAAGTTACTATCGATTTATATATTTTTTCTTCTACTTTATTGGTTAAAGTAGAATTTCGAATATGTGTTTTAAAATTTTATTGTTTCTGTTTTATTTTGTAACAAAAAAATTCTATATTTGCATTTACACTGGATAAATATGCAAAATCAGAGAATAAACCTGCTGATTTTCAGAATCTGACTGCAAAAGTAATTCATTTTTACATATTTAGCAACTCTATGCGAAAACTTAAACTGTTTTTTACCATTTTTGTGCCACTCTTTATAAACGCACAAATCAACGAATCGTTCACTGATGGCGATTTTCTGGAACAGCCCGAATGGGTTGGAAATACTACAAATTTTGTTGTAAACCCGCAATTTCAATTGCAATCCAACGCCACCGCCGCTTCCACATCCTGGTTGTTTACCCCCTCGGCTGCTATCGACAATGCACTGTGGGAATGCTCGTTAAAGATTAAATATACCACATCATCGTCGAACTATGCCGCCATGTATCTAATTTCGGATGTAACTGATTTGACTAATGGTTGCAATGGCTATTACGTTCAGGTTGGCGGTACAAACGATGAAGTTTCGCTTTATTTACAACAGGGAATTAAGAAAACAAAAATCATAGATGGTGCAGATAAACGTACCGATGGAAATCCTGTTGAAATACGTATAAAAGTGACGCGCGATACAGATGGAAAATTTACATTATTCAGTAAACTCGCTACCGAAACGGAATTTCAGCAGGAGGGAAGCGTTACAAATACAGCTGTAACATCTACTAAAAACTTCGGAGTATTATTTGCAAATACTTCAACTACAGGCAGTTCGTATTACTTCGACGATATTATTGTTACGGGTGAAGTGGCAGCAGATAATATAGCACCTGAATTGCTTTCGGCTAAAATTGTGTTGCCAAATAGCTTATTGCTAACTTTTTCGGAACAAGTAGATAAATCGAACGCCACCTTTTTAGTTTCGAATGACCTCAATTCGCCACAGAGCGTTTTATTGCAAAATGATAAATCAATTGAATTAATTTTTGCCACTGTTTTTGAAAAGGGTAAACTGTATCTGCTTGAAATTAAAGGTGTTTCGGATATGGCTGGGAATGTAATGTTGCCACTTACAAAAAAAATAGGACTTCCTGAAATTGCTGTATTTGGAGATTTAATTTGGAACGAACTGATGTTTAATGCCCCTGAGGGCGGTCAAGAATATGTAGAGATACTAAACATCTCCGAAAAGTTGATTGATTTAACAAACATAGCTTTTGCTTCGCGGAAAACGGATGGAACACTTAATACGGCAGTAACTATTCTCGCTGAAAATTATGTGGCGCCTAATGAAGTGATTGCCTTCGCACTTTCGCCCGATTCGGTTCTCAATTATCATCGTCCAACGGCTGATGCTCATGTTGTTGCCACCAAAAACTGGTATAATTTAAATAATGAAGCAGCTACGCTTGTGATTTGTAATGTGGCTAAAGATACTGTTTACGACGAAATTTCGTACGACAGTAGTTGGCATCATGTGCTTATTTCCGATAAAAAAGGAGTGGCGTTGGAACGTATTCAACCAAACACACCGACTCAAGATGCTACAAATTGGCATTCGGCCGCTTCCGAAGTGAATTTTGGAACGCCCGGTTACGAAAATTCGCAGTACAGAGCTATGGCAGATGTCATTCCTGAAAAGGTGGTGTGGTGCGACCCCGAAGCTTTCAGTCCTGATAATGATGGCGCAAACGATATTTGTTTTGTGCGTTACAGTACCGAATATGCAGGATTTGTGGCCAATGTTGCCGTGTTTAATCCCACTGGCGTAAAAATTGCCAATTTGGCTCAAAATGCATTACTCTCGACCGAAGGGTTTATAAGCTGGGATGGAAAAACGCTACGCGGAACAAATGCCGAAACAGGTATTTATCTGCTTTATTTTGAAATGTTTCACCCTGTTTCAGGTCAAAAAAAGATTTTTAAACTACCTTTGGTTGTATCAGCCCGCTAATTTTGAATATTTAACAAGTTAGAATGCACTAAATCAGCTATCTTTGCATTCAAAAAAAAATGGAGAAAGTAAGTTATGCCCTTGGATTAAGTTTGGGCAACAATTTGAAAAACAGCGGAATTGATAGTCTTGATTATGCTAAATTAGCAAAAGGAATTGAAGATGTGTTGGAGCAAAAAACGCCCGAAATGGATGTTCAACAAGCTCAGGCCATTATTAGCGAGTTTTTTCAAGCTTTGCAGGAAAAAGCTTCGGAAGCAACGATTAACGAAGGAAAATCATTTTTAGTTGAAAATGCAAAACGCGCCGAAGTGGTTACATTGGCAAGTGGATTACAATACGAAGTAATTACAGCAGGTACTGGCGAAACTCCGGTTGCAAGCGATAAAGTAAAAGTACATTATCACGGTACATTAATAAACGGTACAGTATTCGATAGCTCTGTAAATAGAGGCGAGCCTGCCACTTTTGGTGTAACACAGGTAATAAGCGGTTGGGTAGAAGCCTTGCAGTTAATGCCGGTTGGTTCAAAATGGAAATTATTCATTCCTTCGAATCTAGCTTATGGCGCACAAGGTGCTGGTCAGCAAATCGGGCCACATACAACGCTTGTATTCGAAGTGGAATTGATAGAGATAATTTAAACGTTTCGTGTTTCATGTTTCGAGTTCCACGTTTTGTGTTAACATTAATCGTTTTAAATTATAACTTGTAACTCGTAACTAACTTCTTGTAACTAATATATAATCAATAACATGTCGCCAATGTGCTTTTGCATAATAGCGTAAAACAAAAAAATCAATGAAAAAAACTGTATTAATTCTTGCAGCAGCAGTATTTGTATTTGCTTCTGTAGGTGCAAAAGAAAAGAAAAGTAAAAAAGACAAAAACGCTCCTGCACCCGTTTGCTGCGTTAAAGTATTTACAAACGATGTTGACTCCATGAGTTATGCATTGGGTGTGAATGTAGGAAATGATTTTTCGAAAAACTTAAAAGCAATTCCGGGCGGTAAATCAAATGTTGATTTATTAATTAAAGGTTTTGCTACCGCAATGAAAGGCGACTCAACCCTTATGACTGCCGAAGTAGCAAACGAAGTTTTCAAAAACTACATTACAAAGGCTCAAAAGTCTGATACAGACGCTAAAAAAGCAGATGGTGAAAAGTTTTTAGCAGCGAACAGCACTGCAGAAGGTGTGATTGTTACTCCTTCGGGATTACAGTATAAAGTGATTACACCTGCCGAAGGACCAAAACCTACAGCCAAAGATACTGTGAAAGTGCACTACACAGGCACTTTGCTCGATGGTAAAGTATTCGATAGCTCTGTAGAACGTGGTGAACCGATTGAATTTCCATTAGGACAAGTTATTCCAGGCTGGACAGAAGGCGTACAATTGATGTCAATTGGCTCAAAATACAAATTTTTTGTTCCTTATAATTTAGGTTATGGCGAACAGGGAACTCAAGGTGGTCCAATACCAGGATTCGCAACATTGACTTTCGAAGTAGAATTGCTCGGAATTAAAACTTTTCAAGAACCTGCACCAGAACCAGTTGCTGCTCCAACTCCCGCACCAGCCGCTAAAAAGGCCGTAAAACCAGCTGCAAAAAAGAAGTAAACAATTTAAAATCAAATAATTAAAAAACAGATGAAAAAACAAAGTATTTTTACAATCGTAGCATTGCTTACGATCTTTGTAATGACTTCGTGTGGTAACTACAAAGCCAAAGAAGTTAAAATGACAAGCATGAATGATAGTTTGAATTATACCTTAGGTTTGTACAACGGAAAAGGTATTAAAGACTATTATCTAACAAAAGATTCGTCGGACAAAGCAGTAGCTGCTTTAATTAAAGCTATCGACAAAGCTTACAAAGCTGATGTAAACAACGATGCCATGTACAAACTTGGTTTGCAAATTGGTGGTTCGTTCAAACAAAACAAAAAACAAGGTTTAATGGGTGATTCTACCATTACATTTAATAAAGACCTTGTAATGCAAGGCTTGGTAAATGCTTTGAACAACTTTGGTGAAGGAATGAAAGCTGCCGATGCCGATCGTTTTTTGCAAGAATATATGATGAAAAAACAAGCTGCGCAAATGCCACAACAAGCTCCTGCTGCTCCTGAAGCTGCACCAGCTGACTCGGTACCTGCTAACTAATTAAGTATATAACACAATAGAAAAATTGAGAAAAATGAAAAATATAAAATTTATTTTAGCTGTATTACTTGTAGTTGCATTCACGGCTTGTAACAGCAATAAAGCAAAATTGCCAACATTGAAAACTGAACTTGATAGTTTAAACTATGCATTTGGTTTGGCAAACGGAAACGGAATTAAAAATTACTATTTGGCTAAAGATAGTGCCAATGCTGATTCGTTGAAAATCAAAATCGACATGTTGCTTAAAGGTATTAAAGACGGCATGAAAGGTGACGACAGCAATTACGCCGAATTAGAAGGAATTGGAACAAACATTGGTTCAGCTCTGAAAGAACAATCGGAAAAAGGATTGATGGGCGATTCAACTCTTAAAGTGGATATGGACCTTATTAAACAAGGTTTGGTAAATGGTTTACGTGGTTCGAACGTAACTATGACAGCCGAAGAAGCTCAAATGTATGTAAACAGCACCATGCAACGTTTGCAACAAGCAAAAATGGCAAGCCAATACGGTGCTAATAAAACTGCTGGCGAAAAGTTTTTAGCTGAAAACAAAGCTAAAGCAGGTGTTACTACCACTGCGAGTGGATTACAATACGAAGTAATTAAAAAAGGTACTGGTGAAATGCCTACAGAAGCTGCTCAAGTTAAAGTACATTATCATGGTACTTTAATTGATGGAACTGTTTTCGATAGCTCTGTTGACCGTGGCGAACCTGCTACATTTGGTGTAAATCAAGTAATTAAAGGTTGGACTGAAGCATTGCAGTTAATGCCAGTAGGTTCAAAATATAAATTGTACATTCCTCAGGAATTAGCTTACGGACCTGCAGAGCAAGGAAATATCAAACCTTACTCAGCATTGGTTTTCGAAGTTGAATTGATTGAAGTTGTAAAGTAAGATTTTATAATAATTCTAGGAAATTTGTACTATTTTCTATTTTAAAGGGCGTCTGTAATAGATGCCCTTTTTTATTTCTCTACCACAACATATTCTTTTAACCACCTTTCCAAATCTGTATCTTTATCAAGTCCTAAATGATTTTTTATACGGGTGCGACGAATATACATGGTGTTGATATTCGAATAATCGAGCAAAACAATACTATTTCCAATATCAATACCTAAACAAATAAGTGCAATTACGTTCATGTCGGCATCTGTAAGTTGTGGATATTGCTCTCTCAATTTCAGTATATTTCCTTCAAAAAGTTCATTGGCTTCGTAGATATAAAACTGCCATTCTACATTCGTCAATACCGATTGTCTGGTAATATCGGCTATAAACTCTTCTTTCCGTTCTGCCTTCGAGAAGTTTGTTTGTAGTTTCTTAAATTGTAAAGTGTTGTCAATTTTGTTTTTTAGATTGGAGTGCAAAATCTTTAATTTTTTATCGTTTTCAACTTGTTTTGTTTTTACTTCAAACTCTAATTGTTTTTTTTCGATTATTAGTTCTGCCTGACGTTTCTTATTATAATTAGTAATGAAGAGCAGAATAAGCAAAACGGCTAATATTGTAATACTTAAAAAAGCGATTAAGATAACATTTTTTTGATTCTGAATCTCCAACTTTGCTTTTTCAGCTTCTTTTTTAGATAAATCATATTGTTTGTCAATGCGCACTAATTGTTCTTTTATGTTTTCCTTGTATATTTTTTCTCTAAGATTATATGCTTTTTCAAAGGATTTGAATGCAGAGTCTTTCTTATTTTCATTTAAGTAGATATATGATTTTGATAACTCGGATAATAAAATCCTATTAAAATCATTTTTGTTAATAGATAGGAATCTGTGGTAATATCTGGCTGAATCAGAGTTGTTTAACTTAGCGTAAACATACGTAAGAAGTGAAAATAACTCTTGTTGAGTATTGTCTGATGAAGTATAAGATTTAAGTAAAGTTTCTTTTGATTCATTGATATTGTGTGAGATTAGTATTTTGCCTTTAAATGTGAGAATATTATTGTACAAGTCAATGCTTGAGTCTTTTAGTGCTATTCTTTGACATATTTCAGCTTCATTTAATATTATATGAATTGGTTTTTCTAGTCTATATAAAATCTCAGCTTTTATCCTATGGCAATATGCAAGGTATTTATAATCATCTACAGTATTTAATAACTTAATCGCTATATTTATATAAGTTTCTGATTCAGAGTAATATTCATCTAATAGTAATAAATTACTAATTCTGTAATTTATTAATCCTTTTATTCTAATTAGATTTGATTTTAGTAATAATTCTCTCGAAATTAAATCATCCGCCTTTTTATAAGCATACATAGCTGTTTTAATTTGCTCATTTAATTCAGATATACACCCCCATAAATAATATGCTGTACTGCTATAAGATTCTAAATTTGAATTGTCGTAATAATTAACTGCATTTATTATCAAACTATCTGATTTAATGTCTAAATATAATTTGTATTGAGCATGTGTGAAGTGCAAACACCATGCAGCGTAATCTGCCTTAGAAAGTTTTTCAGGATTTTTAATCGAACTTAGAAGTTTGTAGGCACTATCCGGGTAGTTGAATAGTACGCTTTCCGCCTTTAAGATAGTTTCGTTTTGAGTATAACGTTTTCCACAACTTGAAAAAAACAGAAGGAATATGACAGGAAATAGAATCTTTTCAGCTTTCATATCTGCTTATTTTATGGAATTTAACATCGAACTTTGCTTTGTAGATAAACCGTAATAAATTGTGTATATAGAAAATTTGATTGCGTGAAAATTGCTATTTATTTATCAAATAAATGTACTGTAAAGATATTTGTTTTTAACATTATTGTAAATGGCTAACAATCAGCATATTGAAATTGTCAATAAAGCATTAGTGTAAAGATGTTTTTTTTGGAGAATTAAAATTGACATATTAACTTTGGTACAAAATTAATTATAATTTTCAATCTACGTTACATAACCCAAAAATTACTTTTATGAAACGATTAATTATTTCAGTGTTAACAGTTATTTGTACTGTTATTTCGGTTATTGGTCAGGTTATAATTATTGACCCGCCAATTAAGCGTATAGTGGGTGATTCAATGAATTCAAGTTTTTCATCAACGACGGTTAAAAAGTCAAGTATGCAGACCAGTTCATCTACTGTTTATTATCCTGTTTCGGCTTATCTCGGGGATATTTCATTAACAGTAACATTTACCGAATCGGTAGGTATTGCAAACGTAATGGTTTACGATGCTAATAATCAGCTGGTAGATATGGTAGCGGTTGATACAAGCGGCGAATACGAGGCAGTTTTAGCTACCGATACTTGGGCGGCAGGAAGTTATACGTTGGTTGTTACTTACGGTACAACCACATTACAAGGCAACTTTAATTTTTAACAATTTTAAATGTTTGTGTTTACAACCTGCAGCGGCATGGCTCAAATAGACCATGCCGCTGTTTATCTCTTATAAAATATACTTCAAAAAATTATTATCATGCAAACAGTACATTTTGAAAACACAGAAGTTCCCTTATACGCAAAATTCAAAGTAAAAAAGGGAATGCTTTCTGCAGCGTATTCAATTGCATTATTCGAAAAGAATGGTAAAGACATGATTCTGTATCATAAGGGAAAAAATAATTTTCCTTCTTCTGAAGGTTCTGTAGAGTTGCCAAGCCCGGTTTCGTTAAACAACGATCGATTTGTGCGATGTATTACCGATTTTAAAAGTATGGATCCTGCTCGGAATATCAGCTATCAAATTTGCTTAGAAATTTATCAGGGAAATAGCTTGCTGGTAACAATTGAACAGGAAGGGGAGCTTTCGTACAATCAAAAATGCTTGATGTTTTTTAGTAAATTGGTGGAAATATAGCTATAACTCTTTTTAAATTCGCATATTATATATGTTTGATTAGTTGGATGTGTATATCTTTATTTTTATCTGTTTTTTACACCCACACTTCAACTTATATGGTGTATGTTTAAGGTGTGGAAATACTTAAACCTTCCCTCTCTGTAAACGATATTGAGTTTAAGTTCAATTCGTTTACAGAGTTTCTTCACATTTTATGCAAGCTACTTTTTTCCGACACATTTTTGAAGTGGCGTATTTGATTCGTATTCTCGAATGCAAAATGCCCGCTTCAAAATTCTGAAGCGGGCATTTTCTTGTTGTTATTTATTTGACTACAACCACTTTTTCCGGCGGAAATAATATAATACTACACCTGAAAACAGCACCATTAAGCCTAACGAAAACGGATAACCGAATTTCCAATTCAGTTCGGGCAGGAACCTGAAGTTCATGCCGTATATACTTGCAATAAGTGTTGGTGGCATAAAAATGACCGAAACCACCGTAAAAATTTTGATAATCTTATTTTGTTGCAAGTTTACCAAACCGAGGAAAGTATCTTGTAGATAATCCAAGCGGTCGAAGCCAAAACGGATGTATTCGAACAGCGAATTTATATCCTTGATAACCATTGTAAGGCGTTGCACAAGGTCTTTGGGGAACAAACTGCACTTCAAAAGGTTTGAAACTACGCGCTGTTTGTCCATCACATTCTGACGAATTACCATTACCTTTTCCTGAAGGTCTTTGATGCGAATAAGAATGTCCTGGTCCAAATCGTCTTCGGTATTCAGCGTTTTACTGAGCGAAGTAATTTCGTCGGTCAGTTCCTCAATCATATCCGCATCATATTCTACACGTGTTTCGAGGAGTGTAACCAATACATGGTAGCCTGTAGGAAAGTTTTTGGTATTGGCATAAATCTTTTTCACCGTATCGGTAAAGGATTTAAGTTCCATATCGCGTACTGATACGAGAATGCCGTTTTTGAGAATAAAGGAAATAGGCTCAAGTGTATAATTCTCGAGCAGAAAACCTGCGTTTACCACCACACTATCTTCGGTTTGCATAAAGCGCGAACTCATCTCAATTTCTTCAATTTCTTCATCCTCTTGAATGTAAATTTTCAGAAATTGCTCCAACTCTGTTTCGATTGCATCGGGCACATCGTTCAGGTCAATCCATATTAAATCTTTTTGATCTACTTTTTTAAGAATATCGAGGGTCTTCGATATTTTCAGTTTACCATTTTCGTGGTAAAATAGCCTTAATTCTGACATAGTTTAAGCTTCCTTTCTATGTTTTTGCGGATTGAAATTCGGTATTCGAATTGAAATCCCGGGTATCCGACTTCACAATCGTACCCGAAGGTTTTATATACTGATTTTAAATCTCTTTTTTGCCTGATTCTTACAATTTGTTCTGCAATGCAGCTTCAATTTGGTTTGTAAGAGTAACAAAAGCAGCCACATCGAGTTGTTCGGGTCTTTTATTAAAAAATTCATCGTTAAACATAGGATGATCTTTGGCAATAATTGGGCTCAATGAGTTGCGCAGTTGCTTGCGGCGTTGGTTGAAGGCTGTTTTCACCACTGTTTTGAAAAGTTGCTCGTTGCAATCAATCTTCGAAACATCGTTGCGGGTAAGGCGAATAACAGCCGATTTGACCTTTGGTGGAGGGTCAAAAACATGCTCATGCACCGTAAAAAGATAATCGATGGAATAGTACGCTTGCATCAATACGCTGAGAATTCCGTAGGTTTTGCTGCCTGCTTTTGCGGCCATGCGCTCTGCTACTTCTTTCTGAATCATACCAACTAAGCAGGGTATCAGTTCTTTATTTTCGAGCATTTTGAAAAAAATCTGACTCGAAATATTATAGGGTAAGTTGCCAATAACAAAGAATTTATCCGGAAAAAGGGTTTTTAAATCCATTTTTAGGAAATCGGCTTCGATAACCTTCAGTTGAGGAAAATTGTGGCTTAAATACTGAACCGATTCGCCATCGAGTTCAACGGCTTTGAGCGTAATGTTGGGTTGTTGTAGTAAAAATTGCGTGAGAACACCTGTGCCTGGACCAATTTCAAGCACACAAGCTGCTTGCCCGTCGAGCGGAAGGCTCGCAGCAATACGACGTGCAACTTCCATATCTTTCAGGAAGTGCTGTCCCAAGTGTTTTTTGGCGCGTACTTGAGTCATAACTATGATAGTCGTCGGGCATTTTTGTAATTAAAAAATTAGAAATTAGAAGTTAGAAATCAGAAATACACTATCTTTGCAATCGTATTTCATATTCAGAGCACAAAAGTACACAAAATAGTTCAAAAAAACTATTTTCTACAATCTACAATTCGTTTCATGTTCGAGAACTTAAAAGCATTTACTCGTAAAATTCTGACATTTATCGGTCTAAAAATCACCTCGATGGTCGATTTTTTCTATCCGCCTTTTCGTAAGTATATGAGTTTACGTCTTTTTCGTTATGCTGTTACGGGTGTAACAAATCTGGTATTCGATTGGGTATTATACTTTCTTGTGTTTCATTATTTGCTCGAAAAGCAAATGTTGCATATTGGTCCGGTTACCTTTAGCTCGCACATTGCTTCTATGTTATTGGTTTTTCCCATTACTTTTACAAGTGGTTTTTTGCTTCAAAAATATGTTACTTTCTCGGCTTCCGTTATCAAAGGTCGGGTTCAAATAATTCGTTATTTGTCGGTTGTGCTTGCTAATTTGCTTATTAACTATTTGGGATTGAAGTTATTGGTCGATTTTCTGTTTCTCTACCCCACACCCTCCAAAATGATTGTGACGTTCTTTACCGTTATTTTCAGTTACATGTCGCAAAAAAAATACACATTCAGGATTAAAAAATCATGAATTATCCGTTTGGAAATAAGAAGTAATTTGTATATTTTTGCAGAATAAATTCTTAAGCATTATGATATCAGTACATCCACAATACATCAAAGACAACAATGGAAAAAATTCCTTTGTAATTTTACCTGCCAAAGAGTTTGATACTTTGCTACAAAATATGGAAGAGTTGGAAGATATTCGACTTTACGACCAAGCCAAGAAAAACGATGATGGTCAGCGCATTCCTATGGAAGAAGCTTTTAAAATGATTGAGGCTAAACGAAATAGTAAAAAGTAATGATTTACAGTGTTAATTTCAAAAAACATGCGCTTAAAGAATTAGCTAAAATTAATGAGCCGTTTTATTCCCACATAAAACAAGCCATTTACAATCTTGCATCAAATCCACGCCCTCAAGGTTACAAAAAACTAAAAGGTAGAGATGGGTATCGAATTAGAGTTGGAAATTATCGGATTATTTACGATATATTCGACTACGAGTTGGTGGTAGATATAATTGCACTTGGACATAGAAAAGATATTTATGAATAATAAAAAATCATGATTTATCCGTTTGTAAATCAAAAGATTATAAACGCTTTCCTGCAATTTTTAAAATGGTTAGTACTGCTAATTACATATAGTTTTTTGGCGTATAAACTTTACACCTTTGAGCATTACGATGCATTATTAACGTATTTTCAACACCCTTCAAGCAATCAATATCTTTGGTTACTTTTCGTTTTCACATTACTTCCACTCAATATTTTTCTCGAAAGCGCTAAATGGCAAAAAATAATTGAAAAAACAGAACAGATTCCCTTCCGTCAAGCTTTGAAAGCTGTTTTGGCTGGATTTGCCGCTGGTTTTGCAACTCCCAACCGCATAGGCGATATGGCAGGTAGAATGCTTTTTATTAGTCCGGCAAACCGGAAAATCACGGCCGTTTATTCGTTGCTAAATAGTTTTACACAAAATTACAGTATAGCGCTTGTGGGATTGCCGACAGCAGCCTATTATTTCTTTTTTATTAAAAATATTAAGTATGATTTTCAGCAGCTTTTAATTGTTGCTGCTGTTTTCATCCTTATTTTTACAACAATATTCTTTTTTCTGCCGAAAATTGTATTTTTATTCAATAAGCGCAATAGATTAAAATTTATAAAAAGCATTTCGGATTACAAAACCACTGATATGTTGAGTATTACGGGATATTCTGTGCTGCGATTTATCGTATTTAGTATACAGTTTTTTGCAATGTTGCAATTTTTCGGAGTCGAATTAAACTTGTTCGAAGCCATCGTTTCGATACCTACATCGTATCTTTTTGTGACATTTACGCCTTCGCTGGCATTTTCCGAAGCTGCCATTCGGAGTTCGTATGCTGTACTGATAATCGGAGCTTTTTCGGATAATGTAGCCGGAATTGCTTTTGCCGGATTTTTACTTTGGGTTATAAATTTTGTTTTACCTATGCTTCTGGGGAGCCGATTGATAGTAAACACAAAATAAATGATTATTTTTGCAGATGTTTTTACAAACTCTCAAATTCTTAATGCTTTATTAATGAGCGAAATTCATTTTTTACCCTTACATACCGATTCAGCAATTGCCTTCTTGTTGTCGTTTTTGCTCTTGTTTGTTTCAGCCATCATATCAGGCGCTGAGGTTGCCTATTTTTCGTTGGGGCAACAATCCATTGCTGATTTGGCTGATACGAAAAATGTTAACGCACAAAAGGCGCGTAAGTTGATTGAAAATCCACAACGTTTGCTGGCTACTATCCTTATTACTAATAATTTAGTAAATGTGACTATTGTTTTGCTGTTGGCTTATGCCACTTCGGCTATAATCAACTTTTCAACTGCTCCTTTTGCTGGATTTATATTTCAGACTGTGGTGGTCACATTTTTATTGCTGCTTTTTGGCGAAATACTTCCTAAATTATTTGCTTCGCAAAAAGCAGTGAAGGTAAGTTTATCAACTGCTTCTTTTTTGTTGGCACTGAGTCATTTTTTTTCACCCGTTATTAGTTTGCTTATAAATACTACGAATATTGTAAACAAAAAATTAACGCATCACAAGCACCACAACATTTCGAAAAATGAATTGTCGCAAGCACTCGAATTAACCTCAGATAGTAGCGACGAAGATAAGGAAATGCTCGAAGGCATTATTCGTTTTGGCGATAAGCGGGTGGTAGATATTATGACTTCGCGGGTGGATATGGTCGATTTCGACTTGAAAATGAATTTTAAGCAATTGATTGAAAAGCTAATTGATGCCGGTTATTCACGCATTCCGGTGTATGCCGATTCGCGCGACAATATTAAAGGCGTGCTGTATGCCAAAGATTTGCTGACTCATTTGGATAAACCGGCTAATTTTCGTTGGCAAAGTTTAATTCGTCCTGCTTTTTATGTGCCCGAAACCAAAATGATAGACGATTTACTGAGTGATTTTCAGCGCAACAAAGTACATTTAGCTATTGTTGTGGACGAATACGGAGGCACTTCTGGGCTCGTTACGCTCGAAGATATTTTGGAGGAAATTGTGGGTGATATTAGCGACGAATACGATGAGGAGGATAAATTATTTACCAAAATTGATAATCACACCTATATTTTCGAAGCAAAAATTCAGTTGAACGACTTTTTTAAGATTGGTGATATTGATGAAGAATTGTTTGAAAAAATTTCGGGTGAGGTTGAAACTTTGGCAGGTTTAATATTGGAAATTAAAGGAGAAATGCCAACAAAAGGCGAGCGTTTCGATTACGAACATTATGTTTTTGAGATAATGGCGGTTGACAACAGGCGCATAAAAAAAGTAAAGTTACATATTAAGAATGACCCGAGAGAGGAAGAGTAGAGACTGCCCCAAACCCCTAAAGGGGCTTAAAGAGTGGATTTTGATGACGCTATGAAAAATAGAGATTTATTTTTAAATCAGTGGTAATTTCTGTTCCCCTTTAGGGGGTAGGGGCAGGTTTTAAGTTAATTGTATAATGAACAAAATTTTTATAATTTGTATCTCGCTTTTTATGTTGGTTTCGTGTGGCCAATCATACACCCCAAAGCCTTATGGCTATTTCAGGGTTTATTTTCCTGCGCACGAATATCGTATGTTGGATAATAAAATGCCGTTTCAATTTGAGTATTCGAATGCATCAACAATAGTAGAGCGTTCACAATTGCACGAAAAATATTGGTTCGACTTAACGTATCCGCAATTCAATGCTGCATTGCATGTTAGCTACAAACCTATCAATGGTAATTTTCGCGAACTGACTGAAGATGCTCGCCGTTTTGTGTACAAACATAGTATTAAAGCCGACAATATCAGTGAGTTGGCTTTTAGTAATACCGAGAAAAATGTACATGGCATATTGTACGATTTAAAAGGAAACACCGCTTCGAATTTGCAATTTACACTCACCGACAGCACACGCCATTTTTTGCGTGGCGCTTTGTATTTCGACAATGTACCTAATAAGGATTCCATTGCTCCCGTTGTAGAATATATTCGAAAGGATATGGTGCGATTAATGGAAAGTTTTGAGTGGAAAAAATGATACACAGCACTTTACATACTGCAGGAGCACACCTTTTGATTTGGGAAGTGGCCGAAACTGAAGCTGAATTAATATCCTTGCTTTCAAATTTCGACACTTATAAATTGGAATTTGAACAACTTAAAACAACTAAACGCAAATTGGAGTTTTTGGCAACGCGTGTTGCTTTAAATACACTTACCGAGAGCGAAATAAGTGTAGAATATTCTCCCGAGGGCAAACCGTTTTGTGCTAATACTAATTTACACATAAGTATTTCGCACAGTGCTAAATGGATAGCCGTAATTACGCATCCTTCAAATGTGGTAGGTATCGACATTGAAATTCCAACGGATAAATTTCAGAAATTATACCAACGGTTTTTAAATAAAAATGAGCAAAAAGTATTATTTGATGCCAACGATTTGCGAAAAGTGCAATTAGCCTGGTCGGCAAAAGAAGCGTTGTACAAAATTATTGGTAACGAGGCTGTTAATTTCGATAAACAACTCGAAGTGATGGACTTTTCGTTAGACAATGATGTTAGTTTCAAAGGAATTCACACCGTTATGGGTAAAGAATATACGCTTTATTATTCCACTAACAAAGCATTTAATTTAGTGTATTGCGTTGATAGTTAGCATTATGAGTTCACAAGTTTATTCAACAATATTACAAAACACTTTAGCTGGCAAAAAAATGCTTGCAGTGCTTATCGACCCCGATAAATGCAGCGATGCGCATTTACAAAAACTGCTGCCATTACTCACGTTACATACGCCCGATTTTATTTTTATGGGTGGAAGTCAGCTTAAGATTTCGTTTTCGGCATTAATCCAAACATTTAAAACAGAACTTCATATTCCTGTGGTACTTTTTCCGGGCGATGTTACGCAGTTTTCGCCCAATGCCGATGCCTTGCTTTTTCTTTCGTTAATTTCGGGGCGAAATGCCGAATACCTTATCAGTCAGCATGTAAACGCCGCAATTCCCATTCACAATTCTGGACTTGAGGTTATTCCAACCGGCTATATGTTGATTGAAGGCGGTTCGAAAAGCGCTGTGGAATACATCTCGAACACGCAGCCCATTCCGCGCGACAAAAACGACATTGCGCTCGCAACCGCACTGGCAGGTGAAATGTTGGGAATGAAAGCTATATACCTCGAAGCCGGAAGCGGTGCACAATTACCTGTTTCGGTAGAAATGATTCAGCACGTAAAAGCCCAACTCTCCATTCCGCTAATTGTGGGTGGCGGCATTAAAACTGATTCACAGTTACAAGCTGCTTACAAGGCCGGAGCCGATTTAGTGGTTATTGGTAATATTCTCGAAACTGAACCGGAGAAAATTGAATTGTTTGTAAATCCAACGCTATAATTCCTCACTATGGTGTGCGTTGAAAATCGACATATTAGTAGCAAAATATATATAACTCATATAAAGCATAGATATAACTCATATAAAGCTCATATAAAGCACAGTTTAATAATGAAATTTCCCTTGCATTGGAATCAACAGCGCCTCCAGCAGGGCCAAGCGAAACATTAAACAGTATTCAAAGTCCGTTTAATGAGGATTCAGGTTTAGTTTAAAAGTTAGTTTTTTAAGGTTAAGAAAGAATGCCTGAGATTCAGCAATGAGTTTTAGGGCATTCTTTTTTTTTGCTGCTATCTTAACCAATTCATAATCAACTCTTCTTGCATCTCTTCGGTGATTTAGCTATCGCTGCAAATTAAAGGGAATAAGCAATGCTTATGAGCTCTTACCGTCCTTTTGCGACAAAATTTACTAAATGTTACCGTCATTTCACGACAAAAGATATTATAAGTTACCGTCTTTTTACGACAAATGTTGTATATTTGTATTTATTTTCAAGAAATTAGCGATTATGGAAAGGATATTGATAACAGAGTTGCGAAAGTGGAAGCTTAGCGCAATAAATAAACCGATTGTTTTGCGGGGTGCGAGACAGGTAGGCAAGTCCACGCTTGTACGCATGTTCGGAAAGGAGTTTGATGTGTATTTTGAGTTAAATCTGGAGCGAAATGCAGATAAGGATTTGTTCGAGAAATACAACGATGTTCATGAAATACTGAAGGCAATATATTTTAAATCTGCTAAAACACCGGTTGAAGGACAACAGACGCTTCTGTTTATCGACGAGATTCAAAATTCACCAAAAGCTGTAGCAATGCTTCGTTATTTTTACGAGGATGCACCACATATTCATGTAATTGCAGCAGGTTCGTTGCTTGAGAATTTGATGGAAATGCGACAGATTTCATTTCCGGTGGGGCGGGTGCAATATATGGCGCTAAGGCCTTGTTCATTTCTCGAATTTTTGGACGGAGTTAACCAACAATTTGATGTCAGTGCAATTTTATCCGGCAATGCTGATTACATTCACGATCGGTTAATGAAGCGATTCAACGAATACCTATTGGTTGGTGGTATGCCTGAAGTAGTTAATATGTATGCTTTAACCAATGACATTCATGCATTAAAGCCTGTGTATGATTCCTTAATTGAATCTTATGGCAACGATATTGAAAAATACGCCGATACAGATTTGAAGATTCGTACTCTCCGACACATACTGAATTCAGGCTGGTTGGCAGCTGCAGAGACTATTAGTTTTGAGAAATTTGGCGAAAGTGCTTATGTATCGAGAGATATGGCAAATGCTTTCAGAACCTTAGAGAAAGCTTTTTTGCTGGAATTGGTTTATCCCATAATCGAAACACAACTTCCCGTTCAGCCAAATTACAGACTTCGCCCACGTTTGTTTTGGTTGGATACAGGTCTGGTAAATTATCAGGCACAAACCCAAGAAGCTGTTTTTGATGCTACAAATATTACGGATGTGTGGCGTGGTAAAATTGCGGAGCATATTGTAGCACAGGAAATTATTGCACTCGATAGTTCGGTTTTATCCAAGCGAAGTTTTTGGCGGAGAAACAAGAAAGGTTCTGATGCAGAAATTGATTTAATATATACTTTCAGAGGGAAGTTAATTCCCATTGAAGTAAAAAGCGGCACTAATTCGAAACTCAAATCCTTGCATATATTTATGGACGAGGCACCTCACAATGTGGCGGTGCGGGTTTGGAGTCAACCACTGTCCGTTGATACGGTAATTACCACCAAAGGGAAATCCTTCCAACTAATAAACGTCCCGTTTTATTATGTGTGCGTAATGGAAAAGGTGTTAGAGAAAATATTAAACAATGTTTAAAATCCGTTTAAACAGGATTCAGGTTTAGTTTAATAAGTTAGTTTTTTAAGGTTAAGAAAGAATGCCCGATATTCAGCAATGGATTTTCGGGCATTTTTTTTTATACAAAAGCCCTCTAAATTCACTATCATATCTAATCCATATTTGTAGGCTCTATCCAAAAAAAATAAAATATTAGAAAATTACAAACAACACGTGATATATCAATTATTTTATATACTTTTGTATTGAAATATCAAATGTTATGCAATCGAAAGCAACAAGTTTTACTCAAAAGCAACAGAAAATTCTTGCCACACTTGGCGAGAATATTAAATTAGCCCGTTTACGCCGAAAGTTATCCATTCGTTCGATGGCAGAGCGAGCCGGGATTGCAACATCTACCTTAGGCAATATCGAGGAAGGTTCACCATCCGTTTCGTTAGGTAATTATTTGCAGGTTTTATCAATATTACGCCTCGAAGACGATTTGTTGTTATTAGCAGATAAAGACCCGATAGGCCGGCAAATACAGGATGCCGGATTGATAGTGAAGAAAAGAGCTCCGAAAACAAAAAAGATGGATTCGGTTATTGGACCAATTATTGATAAAGGAAATTCAGAAAGCCCTGAATTTGAATAAACTACTACGATGCAGAATAAAGAAAAGGAAATTCTTGTTTACGCGGATTGGTATATGTTCGCTTCGCCCAAACTCGTAGGAAGCATCTATTTTGCTTCGCTTCGGGGCAAAGGGGTATATTCCTTCGAATACGACAATGAATGGTTAAAAAGCGATATTTCAATAGATCCTGAATTACCTCTATTTGCAGGCAAACACTATGCGTCTGCGAATGAAAACTTTGGCATTTTTAAAGATGCATCTCCCGACAGATGGGGGCAATTGTTGATGAAACGCAGGGAAATTCTTTTTTCGAAAATGGAGAAGAGATCAGCTCGGAGTTTAATTGGAATTGATTTTATGTTGGGTGTTCACGATAGTCATCGAATGGGTGGTTTACGCTTCAAGGAGGGTGAGCAGGGCGATTTTTTAAGTAACGACCAGCGATTAGCAGCTCCTCCGTGGACTTCGCTTCGGGATCTTGAATATGCCGTAGAACAGTATGAGAAAAATGCAGATGAATTGGATGAGACTTCTTTGAAATGGATAAATCAATTAATTGCGCCCGGATCATCGTTAGGTGGTGCTCGTCCTAAAGCAGATGTTGTGGATACAAACGGAAAACAATGGATTGCCAAATTTCCGAGTAAAAATGATGATACTGATATTGGATTGTGGGAAATGATTGTTCATGATTTGGCCATTCAAGCAAAAATTACAGTTCCAAATGCATCAGTTAAAAAGCTTTCATCTAAAAATCACACCTACCTATCGCAGCGATTCGACAGGACAAATGATAATAAACGTATTCATTTTGCATCGGCTATGACGCTACTTCAACGAACAGATGGAGATGATGCAGATAGTGGTGTAAGTTATTTTGATTTAGTTGGGTTTATAAAATCTGAATGTACGGCTGTAACTGCAAATCTCGAAGAGCTTTTCCGACGTGTACTTTTTTCAGTTTGCGTTTCCAACACAGATGACCATTTGCGAAATCACGGATTTCTTTATACTGAAGCAGGTTGGACTTTATCGCCGGCTTATGACATAAATGCAAACGAAACAGGAACTGGATTGAAGCTAAATATAGATGAAGAAGACAATTCGTTGGATATTGAATTGGTATTAAAAACCGCTCCTTACTATTTACTTTCCGAAAAACGTGCAACCGAAATAAAGGACGAAGTAATAACTGCTGTTTCGAACTGGCGAGAAATAGCTGTTAAATATAAAGCTGCACCCTCCGAAATTGCGCAGAAAGCCAACGCATTTCGAATATTATAACTCACAATTTAGAAACAGCACCACCTTGACAGTCAAGAAAATGCATAAATTATAATCAGAATAATCCGTTTAAACAGGAATCAGGTTTAGTTTAACAGTTAGTTTCTTATACCATTCCATGTATCGACAAGTCGGTATCTGGGTACAGCCACGGTAAGTGCATAGTTGCCTTAATTATTTAATTAATGCCTCCGAATCAATTGTTCGGGAGCTTTTTTTGTGTTGTGAACCAAGCTTAGCTACAAACTAAATCGACCTTTTATTGTTAAATAAACTTAATGGCAAATATTTTTTAAATACATTATTCGTCTGATATACAGGATGATATAATACTTTGCATAACACGTATATGTCCATTGCCATGTACTATGTATTGCATAGTAGTATATAATGCTATATATTTGCAGCGTAATTCAATCAGATGTGATGATATGTTGATATGTCCCGATAGCTATCGGGAGTGCTGATTAATACACGAATTGACTTTATAAACTTTAAAAACTTTATGAACTTTATAAACTAAAGAATGATAAACTTAACCAACATCAACAAAACTTACTACACCGAAAGCACTTCGCTTCATGTGTTGAAAGGAATTGACCTGCATATTGCTGCCGGCGAATATGTATCTATTATGGGAGCTTCGGGTTCGGGCAAATCAACCTTGCTGAATATTCTGGGTATTTTGGATAATTACGATACGGGCGAATACCTGCTTAATAATAAATTGATTAAAGACCTGAGCGAAAAACAGGCTGCGGCTTACCGCAACGAAATGATTGGTTTTGTATTTCAATCGTTTAACCTGATTAATTTTAAAAATGCGTTGGAAAACGTGGCTTTGCCGCTTTATTATAAAAACGTAGGTCGTAAACGCCGCAATATAGTGGCAATGGAATACTTGGACATGATGGGCTTGCGCGATTGGGCTACACACATGCCGAGCGAAATGTCTGGCGGACAAAAGCAACGTGTAGCCATTGCACGTGCTATTATTTCGCAGCCAAAAATTCTACTTGCCGACGAACCAACAGGTGCGCTCGACAGTCATACCACGGTGGATGTGATGAAAGTCCTTCGCGAACTGAATAACAACGGTCTGACTACCATTATTGTAACCCATGAAAAATCGGTTGCCGACGAAACTCGCAAAATTATTCATATTAAGGATGGAATGATTGAGAATATTGAACAAAACGTTTGACATTTCGCGTTTCAAGTTTCGCGTTTCGGGTTAAAAAAACACGAAACACGAAACACGAAACACGGAACACGAAACACGAAACAAAAATGAATACTTTACAAGAAATATTAGCCGGATTAAAGCACAACAAGCTACGTACTGTACTGACAGGTTTGTCGGTTTCGTGGGGTATTTTTATACTTATTGTGCTGCTTGGTGCTGGTAATGGTCTGAAAAACGGCGTTACTTCCAATTTTAGCCGACGTGCCACAAACACGGTTCAAACATGGGCTGGTCAAACGTCAATGCCTTATGATGGACTCAAAAGTGGACGAAATATGAATTTCTCGGAAAAAGAAATTACAGCAGTTGATGAAAATATAGAGGCTGCAGGTACTGAAACAGGCATTATCGAAAAACAATCGACAATAAGCGTAGGTGCCGAATATGGCACATTTAGTTTAATTGGTTGTGACCCTGAATATGAAAAAATTTTCAATCTGAAGTTTGAACCAGGAAATGGACGTTTTGTGAATCGGTTGGATTTAAATGCCACAAAAAAAGTAGCTGTAATTGATAAAAAAGT
>CAZEEN010000003.1:21825-23563 GCA_964511115.1 uncultured Paludibacter sp.
TCCATTTTTGGATATATGGGCATGATGATGGGCGTGGGTTTAACCGAAATGATCAATTATTTTTTAATGCAATCGGCTGCTGGAAATCCGGATGGGATGACTGTATTTAAAGACCCAACTGTATCACTCAGTTATGTGCTGATTTCTACCACGATATTAATTATTGCAGGCGTAATTGCCGGATATATGCCAGCTCGCAGGGCTGTACGGATTAAGCCGATAGAGGCAATGCGGGAAGAATAATATGCCAATGTGAAAATATGCCAATGACATAATTAAGAAATTAAGAAAATGAGAAAATTGATAAACGATACAAATTCAGCAACGAAGCGCACTTCTCCCCTCTCCCGAAGGAGAGGGGCCGGGGGTGAGGTTTCAGGGGTGAGGTTTTGGGGACTTTTCGACCTCGATCGCTGGCAAGAGATTTGGGTAACGATTACGCACAATAAATCGCGTAGTGTGCTAACGGCTTTTGGCGTGTTTTGGGGTATGTTTATGCTCGTGGCTATGGTGGGTGCTGGTGTTGCGCTGGAACGTGGTATGAATTCGCAAATCGAAGGTTTTGCAACCAACTCCTGCTTTGTTTGGGCTGAGCAAACGTCAGAACCTTACAAAGGATTTAAAAAAGGTCGCAAATGGGACATTCTAAATGAAGATATTGCGGTACTCACTAATAATATCCCTGAAATTCAATACATTGCACCTGTTCTTTTTGGTGGTGGCGGTTCAAATAATGTGACAAGAAATGATAAATCGGGAAGTTTTAATGTAAAAGGAAATTATCCGGCCTATAATAAAATTGACGAAAGCAAATTGGTTTACGGACGCTATATTAACGATATTGATATGGCCGAAAAGCGCAAAGTGTGCGTTATTGGCGAACGGGTGTACGAAGTACTTTTCCCGACCAAGGAAAATCCGATAGGTAAGGATATTCAGGTAAATGGAATTTATTTTCAGGTGGTAGGCGTAGCGCGTCATTTATCGGATATAAATATTGGTGGAAATGCACAAGAAACAGTAGTATTGCCTTTTAGCACAATGCAACAGGCATTTAATCAAGGCAATGTGGTTCATTTTTTAGCTGTAACTGCAATGCCCGGTGTAAAAGTGAGTGTTATTGAGGAAAAAATCCAAAAGGTTCTGAAAGCTCGAAACAACATTGCACCTACCGACAAAACAGCCGTTGGCGGTATGAATATCGAAGACCAGTTTACCATGTTTTTGTATTTGGGAATCGGAATTGGCGTGCTGATTTGGTTTGTGGGCGCAGGAACTCTTATTGCCGGAGGCATTGGAATTAGTAATATTATGTTGGTTACCGTGCGCGAACGGACAAAAGAAATTGGGATTCGTAGGGCTTTGGGAGCAACACCCCGCAATATTATTTCGCAAATTATGAGCGAAAGTATTATACTCACATTAATTGCAGGTTTGGCCGGATTGATGGTTGGCGTTGGATTACTGTATTTGGTTGGAGTAGGATTAAGTCAAGGCGACCAGTTTTTCAAAGACCCGCAAATCAGTTTCTCGGTAGCTATTTCGTCGTTTATTATCTTATTGGTAATTGGCACATTAGCCGGATTTTTACCAGCAAAACGAGCGATGAATATTAAACCGATTGAGGCGATAAGGGAGGAGTAGAAAGCCTTACAGGCGTTATTAATAGTTATTTGGCTACGCCGTTATTAATAGTTATTTGGCTACGCCGTTATTAATAGTTATTTGGCTACGCCGT
>CAZEEN010000003.1:23663-40495 GCA_964511115.1 uncultured Paludibacter sp.
CGTTATTAATAGTTATTTGGCTACGCCGTTATTAATAGTTATTTGGCTACGCCGTTATTAAATAACGTGCGAAGCACAAATAACACGAAGTAAATAACACGAAGTAAATAACAGCGAAGCTAAATAACGCGAAGCTAAATAACACAAAGTAAATAACAGGCGAAGCCTAAATAACGCCCGAAGGGCAAATAACACAAAGTAAATAACGCCCAAGTGGCAAATAACTAATAATAAACAATATGAAGAAGTTTTTTAGAATTTTCTGGATTTCGTTATTGGCAATAGCCGTATTAGGAACAATGTATTTCCTTTGGAATAAATCGCGTCCAGTTGAAAAAAAGTATGTAATTGAAGAAGTTACGCGTGGAAATATCGAAAAACGCACCGTGGCTACCGGAAAAGTAGAGCCACGCAACGAGATTTTGATTAAACCGCAAATGTCTGGTATCATTGCTGAATTGTACAAAGAAGCGGGCGACAAAGTGCAAGCTGGCGATATTATTGCCAAAATTAAAGTAATACCTGACATGGTAAGTCTGAACGCTGCCGAAAGCCGTGTACAATTGTCGCAATTGGCTTACGACCAAGCAAAACGCAACTACGACCGCGACAAAAAGCTCTACAACGAGAAAGTAATTTCGCGCGAAGAGTTCGAAAAAGTGGAGTTGCAGTTTAACAACAACCGCGAAGAATTGAAAACTGCCAAAGATAATTTGAGTTTGACTCGCGATGGCATTTCGAACGATAAATCACAGATAAGCAATACTTTGGTTCGCTCCACTATCAATGGAACTATTCTGAATATTCCGGTAAAAGTTGGCAACTCAGTTATCCAGTCCAACAGCTTCAACGACGGTACAACCATTGCCACGGTGGCTAATATGAACGATATGCTTTTTGTGGGTAAACTAGACGAAACCGAAGTCGGTCGAATTAAAACTGGCATGCCAATGGATATCACTATTGGAGCTATCGAGGGAACGAAACTCACGGCTGAGCTCGAATATGTTTCGCCAAAAGGTGTGGAAGAAAACGGAGCAATTCTTTTCGAAATGAAGGCAGCCGTAAAAGTATCGAAAGATGTGTATGTACGAGCAGGTTACAGTGCCAATGCCGAAATTGTACTTTCGAAACTCGAAAACGTGCTTACAGTGCCCGAAAGCTGTATCGAATTTAGTGGCGACACCGCTTTTGTATATGTATTGAAAACCAAAGAACCACAAACTTTTACCAAAAAGCAAGTAAAAACCGGACTTTCTAACGGAATAAAAATTGAAGTGAAAAGCGGTGTAAAACTCAAAGACAAAATTCGCGGAGCGGAGATTATTGAAGAAAAAAAGCCTGAAGCGAAGAAATAAGTTAATGTGATGATGTGATAATATGGTGATGATTCTGCCCCAAACCCCTAAAGGGGCTTTAAGAAAGACCATTCGGTACTAATTTACATCCCCTTTAGGGGCTTGGGGCAATATTTCTCAATTTCTAATTTCTTAATTTCAAATTTTAAAACAATGAGAAGAATATTAATATTCATAGCAGCAACGCTTGTTGCATTTTTGGCCTCGGCGCAGACACCATGGACACTGCAACAATGCGTGGACACAGCCCTAGCTAACAATCGCAACATAAAACAACGCGAGTTGATGCGTCAAAATAACGAAATTGCCTGGCAACAGGCACGTAACAACCTGCTCCCAAACCTGAATGCTTCGGCAAGTCAAGGTTGGAGCTTCGGACGGTCGCAAATGGTGGACGGAACTTACCAAAATATTAATTCAAATAGCTCCAATTTTAATTTGCAGAGTGGCATTACGCTATTCGACGGCTTGAAAATGAAATATGAGATTGATTCCAAAATGGCTCAACTAAAACTCTCGGAAGCTAATTTGCAAAAAATTCGTGAGGATATTGTGCTCAGTGTGTCGTCGGCATTTTTGCAAGTGCTTTTAAACAAAGAGTTACTTCAAATTTCGAATGACCAATTAAAGCTAACCGAAAGTCGACTTGAGCAACAAAAATCGTTGGTTGATGCAGGGAAACTCGCCGAAGGTGAATTGTTCGAATTGTATTCGCAGCTGGCAAAAGAAGAGTTGACGCGTACACAGGCAGCAAACACGCTGAAACTTTCGTTGCTCGATTTAGCTCAGATTCTGGAATTATCCGATTTTGAAAAATTAGATATTACCGTTCCAGCCGATTTAGTGGAGAATGAATTACAGCTACTCAGTGCCGATGCGGTTTTTGCAAGTGCCGTAAAAACACGTCCGGAAATTAAGAGTGCAGAATTACAACTCGTAAATAGCGAGAAAAACATACAAATTGCCAAGTCGTTTTATTTTCCAACACTTAGCTTTGGCGCCAATGTGGGTGGAGGATATTACAATCAGGTAAGTACGCCGCTGAGCACAAGTCTGGGTTTTAACCTGTCGGTACCCATTTTTAATAAATTTCAGGTTAAAAATCAGGTGCGCTCAGCACAAATCGACGTAAAAAGCAACCAACTGAATGTGGAGAACGCAAAACTCGAGTTGCGCAAAACCGTTCAGCAGGCTTACTTCAACGCCGTAGCAGCCAAAGCAAAATGGGACGCTTCTGTCAAATCGGTTACATCGAGCACCGAAGCCTACCGCTTTGCGAACCAAAAATACGAAGGTGGACGCGCCAACGTGTATGAACTGTACCAAGCTAAAAACAACTTAGCCCGTGCGCAATCCGAAGTTGCACAATCGAAATACGAATATGTGTTTCGGTTAAAAATTTTGGAATTGCTGAAGTAAAATCAATGTGCCAATGTGATAATGTGCCAAAAACGCGAAGCAAATAACGGCGTAGCCCAAATAACACGAAGTAAATAACGCCCGAAGGGCAAATAACGGCGAAGCCCAAATAACGCCCGAAGGGCAAATAACGGCGAAGCCCAACTAACAATTATAAAAATGAACGCAGACAACATCAAATCTCAAATGCGGAAAGGCTATTTGGAATATTGCATTTTGCTTATTCTGAAGAAAAAGCCTGCTTACGCTTCGGATATTATCTCGGAGCTCAAAGACGCCAAACTGATTGTGGTGGAAGGTACGCTATATCCGCTTCTTACCCGACTGAAAAACAGTGAACTGCTGGACTACAAATGGGAAGAATCGACTCAGGGACCTCCCCGCAAATATTACGAAATGACCCCCAAAGGAATTGCATTCCTTGCAGAACTCGAAAATGCTTGGGACGAAATTAATCAAGTAGTGCAAAAAATTAAGGAGTAATTCTGATTTACAATTTATTCATTTACAATTTACTATTTTTAAATACAAACAACGCTCTTATTCTTTTCTTATTCCCCCTTCAGGGGGTTAGGGGGCAGGGTTAGGGGTAATATTTTATAGAGTCATGAAAAAAACATTAACAATCAACTTAAATAACATCGTTTTTCATATCGACGACGATGCTTACGAAATGCTTCAAACCTATTTGAAAGATGTAGAAAAGCATCTTTCGGAAGAAGAAAAAAAAGAAGTAATGGCTGATATTGAGGCGCGAATAGCCGAAATTTTCAGCGAAAGTCTGAAACGCAACAAAACGGTCATCAACATCGAAGATGTGGAAGAAATTATTGCCGTGTTGGGAAATCCAAGTCAGTATGCCGACGAAGACGAAGCTGCCGAATCTACAAGTGCGCAACAACAAACCACGGGCACTAAAAGTCGTGGGCGTCGTTATTACCGCGACCCCGAAAATGCAGTACTTGGTGGTGTGGCTGCAGGAATCTCAGCTTATTTCGGTTGGGATGTAACGTGGGTGCGCATTGCATTAGTGCTAATAGCGCTTCTTGTTTGGGGCACAATAATTCCTATCTATTTGGTAGTTTGGCTTATTGCTCCCAAAGCAGTTACTGTAGCTCAGCGCCTCGAAATGCAGGGCGAAGATGTAACGGTTGAGAATATTAAATCCGAAATTAATAATGTAAAAACTATGTCGAGAGCGATAAATTCAAACAATCGGCGTCGGGTTTTGGCGAAAAATTTTTAGAAATAATTCGCGTATTGGTAAAAGTATTTGTCGGATTTATTGGTGCAATTTTGGGATTTGTAGGAATAGTAGTGGCCATAACGCTTGTGTTTGTTCTCGGCTCGTTACTTTTTGTTCCCGAAATTCTGAGCGGTTTATCACCTGAGCTGGCAGCAGAATGGAGCACTATGACTGGCGATAATACGGCATTGTTAGTTGTTTCGTTACTTTTGGTAATTGGCGCACCTATTTTTATGATTATTTACTGGGCAATGAATTTAATCAATCGCCGTCAGTATGAGTATTCTAAAACCACTTCGTTGGTTACACTTTTACTTTGGCTAGCTGGTTTATTTATGCTTTACAGTGTTGGAGCCAAAAGTATTATCAATTGGACAAATCAGAATGGTCAACATTTTGTAATTAATTGGGACGAAAAGCAGTATCCAAGTGTCGACGAGGCACGAACGTATGAAGCCTTTACTTCGCTCGATGTTTCGGACAATATAGAGGTGGAATTAATCCGCGATTCGTTGAAGCAAATGGTTGTTTCGGCTCCCGAGAAAGTCCTATCGCAGGTTAAAACCGAAGTCACCGATGGCCGTTTACGCATTTATACCGATAAATTTTTGCTAAATTATCCTGTAAAAGTAACTTTAAGTGTGGATAGTTTATACGAAATTGAAGCAAGCGGCGCATCCAAAATTACGAGCGTAGGGAGTTTCACAACTACTTGGTTTAAATTAGATTTGAGCGGAGCCAGTCAGGCCAAACTCGAACTCTTTGTTATAGGCAAAACAGATATTAATCTTTCGGGCGCTTCGGTTGCGGAGCTTGTTGGAACAAGTGCCGACATTCAGGCAGATGCTAGCGGTGCCTCGAAACTGAAAGCTGAACTTTTCCGCACCCAAAAGGCAATTGTCGAATCGTCGGGAGCTTCGCACGTGGAGGTATACGCCACCGAAAGTGTTGATGCCAATGCCTCCGGCGCAGGCGAAATTGACATTGCCGGCAAACCTAAAAACGCCAAAACCAACGAAAACATGGGAGCAAGTGTGCGGGTGAAATAAAAAGCATGTCCGAAAATCAGTGATGATTTTCGGACATACTTTTATAAATATTGAATCATTTTTATTTAACCAGGGGAGAACATTTTTTTTGCACGCTTTTTGTTTAGGACATTTTACAATTAAATTATCAAACAATTCTTTCACAAAAGAATTAATTAAATCATTAAACATCTGAATATTATGCGTAATTTACTTTTAATTTTAGTTGCGTCGCTCGTATTAGTATCATGCGACGATGTTAATTCCTACCCTGAGGACTTAAACACCAAACAAGTTTTTAATTTTGAAGTTCGTGCATCCGACTGGGTTGAGAAAGTTGATGCGAACAGTTTAAATCGTCAGTACATTTGCCGTTTCAATATCAACGGACTGTCAAATTATGTATTTAGCAATGGCGTAGCTTTAGGCTATGTTGATTATGGAAGCTATCAACAACCACTGCCCTACACCCGTTATTTCGAAAACACGCTGAATGAGCGCTGGTCCCGAACCATCGATTTTGATTATTCCGAAGACGATGTCACCTTCTATGTTTCAAATTCCGACTTTGCAAACGACCCTCCCGAAAAAATGTATTTCAGATTGGTGTTTATGTGGTGATAAAGAATTTCATACTTTTGACTTTTGTTTTCTGACCTCTCTAAGACTATTTTGTATTTCCGGAAAAAATTGTATCTTTGCAGTCCGTTTTTCGGAGAAGTAAAAATAATGTCTAACCCGCTAATTTATTAGCACTTAAAAAACAATTTTCCTATCATGGAAGAAAACAAAAATCTATCGGAAGAAGTAATTCCAACCGTAGAAGAAACACAGGCAGCTGAAGTTGTTGCCGAAACTGTAGTTGAAGAAGTAGTGGCTGAAGAGGCTGCTCCTGTTGTTGAAGAAGTAGTTGAAGCTCCTGTAGCCGAAGAAGTTGCCGAAGAGCTTGCTCCTGTGGCTGAGGTAGTTGAAGTAATTGAAGAAGCACCTGCTAAAGTAGTTATTGTGGCTGCTCCTGCATCGGTAAATCCCGAAGCCGATTTCGACTGGGATGCTTACGAAAAAGGTGATATCCTGAGCGCTCAGGAAAAAGAAAATTTGAAAAATGTATACGACAACACTTTGAACGCTATCAAAGACAAAGAAGTGGTTGAAGGTACAGTAATTTCGATTAACAAACGCGAAGTTGTTGTAAACGTAGGTTACAAATCGGATGGAGTTGTTGCGATGAGCGAATTCCGTTATAATCCTGATTTGACTGTTGGCGACAAAGTAGAAGTTTATATCGAAAGCCAGGAAGATAAAAAAGGACAATTAATCCTTTCGCACAAACAAGCTCGTGCTACCCGCTCATGGGATCGCGTAAATGCTGCTCTTGAGTCGCAGGAAATTGTAAAAGGTTTCGTAAAATGTCGTACAAAAGGCGGTATGATTGTGGATGTATTCGGAATCGAAGCATTCTTGCCAGGTTCACAAATCGACGTGAAACCAATCCGAGATTACGATGTGTTTGTTAATAAAACAATGGAATTCAAAGTTATCAAAATTAACCACGAATTCAAAAACGTTGTTGTATCGCACAAAGCACTTATCGAAGCTGAACTCGAAAATCAGAAAAAAGATATTATCAGCCGTCTGCAAAAAGGTCAGGTATTGGAAGGTACCGTTAAAAACATCACTTCGTATGGTGTATTTATCGACCTTGGTGGCGTAGATGGTTTGATTCACATTACAGATCTTTCGTGGGGTCGCGTAACGCATCCTGAAGAAATTGTTGCATTGGATCAGAAATTGAACGTTGTAATTCTTGACTTTGATGATGAGAAAAAACGTATCGCTCTTGGTTTGAAACAATTGAACGCTCACCCATGGGATGCTTTGAGTGCTGAACTTAAAATTGGCGACAAAGTAAAAGGTAAAGTAGTGGTTATGGCCGACTACGGTGCATTTGTTGAAATCGCTCCTGGTGTTGAAGGTTTAATTCACGTTTCGGAAATGAGCTGGTCGCAACACTTACGTTCTGCTCAAGATTTCTTGAAAGTGGGCGAAGAAGTGGAAACTGTAATCCTTACGTTGGATCGCGACGAACGCAAAATGTCGTTGGGCGTAAAACAATTGAAATCGGATCCTTGGGAAGCTATCGAAAACCGTTATGCTGTAGGTAGCAAACACGTAGCTAAAGTACGTAACTTTACAAACTTTGGTGTATTTGTTGAAATCGAAGAAGGCGTTGATGGATTAATCCATATTTCTGACCTTTCGTGGACTAAGAAAGTAAAACACCCATCGGAATTTACACAGATTGGTGCCGAAATTGATGTTCAGGTATTGGAAATCGACAAATCGAACCGTCGTTTGAGCTTAGGCCACAAACAATTGGAAGAAAATCCTTGGGATGTATTGGAAACCATGTTTACAGTTGATAGCATCCATGATGGTATCATTGTAGAAATGATGGACAAAGGCGCAGTAATCTCATTGCCTTACGGTGTTGAAGGTTTTGCAACTCCAAAACATTTGGTAAAAGAAGACGGAGCACAAGCTCAGGTTGACGAAAAATTGGCTTTCAAAGTAATTGAGTTCAACAAAGATGCAAAACGCATTATCGTATCGCACAGCCGTGTACACGAGGATGTAAAACGTGCTGCTAAAGCAGAAGCTAATGGCGAAAAAGTAGATGTATCGACTCCGGTTGCTGCTCCTGCTGCTAAAAAATCGGCTCCTAAAAAAACAAAATCGGAAGCTGCTCCTGTAGCTGCAAGTGCTTCTGAAAAAACTACCTTGGGTGATATTCAATCGTTAGCCGATTTGAAAGACCAGTTGGTAGAAGCTGCTGCTAAAAGTGCTGCTAAAGCTGCCAAAAAAGCAAAAGTAGAAGAAGCACCGGTTGTAGTTGAAGCACCTGTTGTTGAAGCCGTTGTTGAAACACCTGTGGTAGTTGAAGCTGTTGTTGAGACTCCTGTAGTTGAAGCACCTGCTGCCGAAGAAGCAGAAGAGGCTCCAAAAGCATAATTGCAAAACGGTTGTTAAATAAATCTATATTAAAAAGTTGCAGGTATTAATTGCCTGCAACTTTTTTTTATTTTAACGAATGTTTGTATATTTGCATCGATAAATTTTTCAATCGAAAAAAAATAACTTCAAGAAAATGGAATTTTTAGTTCTTACTATCCTTATTTTGCTTAATGGTTTTTTTGCCTTATCCGAAATTGCTGTTGTATCGTCTAAATCATCGCGGCTCGAAGGCCTAAAATCAAAAGGTAGCAAAGGTGCTATTATAGCATTGCGTTTGCAAAGCGGCTCAGAGAGTTTTTTGTCGGCTATACAGGTTGGTATCACGCTTATAAGTATCGTAACAGGTTTGTATGGAGGTGCAAGCATAGCCGAAAATTTAGTGCCGTTTTTTATGTCGTTTGAAATGTTGATGCCCTATGCTTATCAAATTTCACTGTCGCTTGCGGTAATTGCCATTACGTATTTGTCTATTGTTATTGGCGAATTAGTTCCAAAATCGATAGCACTCAGCAAACCCGAACAAATTGCGGTAGCAGTGGCGCCCGTTATTTATTATTTCAGCAAAGCGCTTTTTCCGTTTGTGTGGGTCTTATCTTCTTCTACTAATGTTTTAATTAAACTTTTGGGTGTAAAAAAACAGATGGAGCAACTAACAGAAGCTGAATTGCGCCAAATGATAAAAACAGCTTCCAACGAAGGTGTAATTGAAGAGGAACAGAATGAAATTCACGAGAAACTCTTTTATTTTTCGGACAAAAGAGCCTATCATATTATGACACATCGCACTGATATTGAATGGCTTGATATAAACCAGAGTGCAACAGAAATAAAAAAGCATATCAACAAATCGAGGCATAGCAAAATTATTTGTTGCGATGGAACACTGGATAATTTTAAAGGCGTAATGTATGTAAACGAATATTACCGCGCTGTAATTCAAAAAGCACCACTCGATTTACTTTCACTTATTAAAGAGCCTTTTATTGTGCCCGAAAAGGTGGATGCGCAAAAAGTACTGAATGAATTACGCAAAAAAGAAAATCGGGTTTGCTTTGTAGTAAACGAATACGGTGGTTTTGAGGGCATTATTACCATGTACGACATTATGGAAAATTTGGTAGGCGAAATGCAGCAAGAGGGCGAGCACAGCGAACCGGATGTGTTTGTACGCGACGATGCCTCCATGCTTGTAAATGGCGATGCGCCTATCGAACTCCTAGCAGATATAATTGAAGGGTACGAAATTGATTTCTCCGAAACCGAATTCACCACTATTGCCGGTTTTGCGTTAAGTAAATTAAATCATATCCCCACAATTGGTGAGAAATTCGAGTCACATAATTACAGCTTCGAAATTATCGATATGGATGGAAACAGGATTGATAAGTTGTTGCTAGTGAAAATGGAATAGATTAACTTTTTAAGAAACTATAGTATCATTAATTAAAATATATATGTAATACAATGAAAATCAAAACATTATTTCTAAGCTTACTAATTACAGGATCAGCAATGGCACAGGAAAAAATTATGCTTTACCCAAACGGAGCAGCCGAAAGTAACGAACTTGCAGTATCGGAAAGCTTTCGCGATAAGGAGTTTATCATTAACATTAGCGAGCCACGAATGCTGGCATTTCCAGCTGATAAAGCAAAGGCAAACGGTGCAGCTATATTGATTTGTCCCGGAGGAGGTTATAGTGGCGTTTCGCAAATAAAAGAAGGTTCTGAATTTGCAAAATGGTTTAACGAAATGGGCATTTCGGCATTTGTGTTGTATTATCGAATGCCAAACGGACATCATGCAATTCCGCTAAAAGACACACAAACGGCATTTTCGATTATTCGCAGCCGTGCCAAAGAATGGAAAATCAAGAAAAACAAAATTGGCATTATGGGCTTTTCTGCTGGCGGACATTTGGCTTCCACTTTCGGAACGCATTTTAAAACAAAAGCCGAACGTCCTGCATTTATGCTGCTGGGATATCCTGTTGTAACAATGGATTCAAGCTATACACACAAAGGGTCGCGAAATAATTTATTGGGAAAAAAACCAAGTGATGAATTAGTTAAGCTGTACTCGAATGAATTACAAGTTACTAAAAAAACGCCACCTACTTTTATTGTTCATGCCAAAGACGATGGCGCAGTGCCCATTGCCAATAGCGAAAATTTGGAAAAAGCTTTAAAAGCACATAATGTGCCTGTAAAACTAGTACCATACGACAAAGGCGGACATGGGTTCGGAATGCGTCCACGCGGAATTCCTGCCGACAACTGGCCCGAAGAGTTGAGAAGTTGGATGAAAGAAATGAAAATATGCCAATAAGCCAATCTGCCAATATGCAGAATGAAGCCGTATCTTTATTAAGCGAATTAATTGCTATTGAGTCGTTTAGTCGCGAGGAAAAGCAAGTAGCCGATTTTCTGGAACGTTATCTGGAAGAGCGCGGCTATGTTGTTTCGCGAAGTGGAAATAATATCTGGCTGATGAGTCCAGGATTTGATTTGTCGCGCCCAACCATTTTACTTAATTCGCATATCGACACCGTTAAGCCGGTTGCCGGATGGGTGCGAAATCCATTTACACCAAGTATAGAAGATAGCCGATTGTACGGTCTAGGAAGCAACGATGCAGGCGCAAGTGTGGTTAGTTTATTGTATGCCTTTATGCATCTTTCAGCACAACCACAATCGTACAATTTGATATTTGCAGCTACCGCCGAAGAAGAAGTTTCGGGCAAAAATGGCATTGAAAGTTTATTGAAGGAAATCCCGAAAATTGATTTTGCCATTGTGGGCGAACCCACCGAAATGCACGCCGCAGTTGCCGAAAAAGGATTGATGGTATTGGATTGTACAAATTACGGGAAAGCAGGACATGCTGCGCGCAACGAGGGTGAAAATGCCATTTACAAAGCACTTGCGGATATTCAGTGGTTTCAAAATTACGCTTTTGATAAAGTGTCGGATTTACTAGGGGCGGTAAAAATGTCGGTTACAGTCATTAACGCTGGAACACAGCATAATGTAGTGCCCGACAAATGTAGTTTTGTGGTAGATGTGCGGAGTAACGAAATGTATAGCAACGACGAAATTCTCACTATCGTTAAACAGCATGTTTCGTGCGAAGTAACAGCCCGCTCAACGCGCTTGAGTTCATCGGCTACGCCATTGGAGCATCCGGTTGTGAAACGCGCCATAGAACTAAACCGCACTATTTATGGTTCACCAACCCTTTCGGACCAAGCATTGATGCCTTTTGCAAGTGTAAAAATGGGACCCGGAAAATCGGAACGCTCACATACTGCCGACGAATTTATTTTGACAACAGAAATTGAAGAAGCAATTGAATTGTATATTAAACTATTGGATGGGATTCGTTTATAAATCCAATTACATTATTGCAACGAAGCTTTAAACTTTTTGTAAAACCACAAAAATGTAAGTGCCGAAACGATGGACGATAAACCATCGGAAACTGGCATAACAGCCCATGCACCATTTAAACCAAAAATGGGAGGCAAAATAAAAATGGCGGGTATCAGAAAAATAAATTGACGAGTGAGGCTCAATGCTATCGACATATTGGCTTTGCCGATGGATTGAAAAAAGTTGGAAACAACAATCTGAAAACCAATAATGGGAAACATCATAACCGAAATGCGTTGTGCTTCGGCGGCAATTTGTTTCAAAGCTTCATCGCGTGTGAAAAGCGACACAATTTGATGCGGAAAAAAGGTTCCTAAAACAAATCCCAAGGTAGAAAGAACCGTACCAGCTACCACAGCATATTTTAAAGCCAAAAACATTCGATGGTAGTTTTTAGCACCATAATTAAAACCAATAATGGGCTGCGAACCTTGGTTGAGTCCGATAATAAACATTATCACCAACATATTGATACTGTTCACAATACCGTAAGCACCAATGGCCAAATCGCCACCATATTTAAGCAACGTGCTATTGATTAATACCACCACAAAGCTGGCACCAATTTGCATGCTAAACGGCGACAAACCGATGCTTATTATCGACCAAATAATATCTTTTTCGAGTTTTAAGTTGCGGAAATGAAAACGAATAGGCGTTGTTTTGAGTAAAAAATGACTTACACCATTTACGGTTCCGATAAAGTACGAAATAACAGTGGCAATGGCCGCTCCTTGAATTCCCCAATCGAACACAAAAATAAAAATCGGGTCGAGAATAAGATTCACTACCGCTCCCAGCAATATGTTGAACATGGCTTTGCGCGGATGTCCAGAAGCACGCATAATATTATTTAACCCAAAATACAAAGCTGTTAGCACACCACCGGGAATGATAATAATCATATAATCGTAGGCGTACTGAATCGTATTGTCGGTGCCGCCAAACAAACGCAGCAGGTCGGTCATAAAAATAAGCGACAACAGCACCACCGTTCCCGAAATCAGAAAAGTAAGCGTCACGGCATTTCCAAGAATTTTTTCGGCTTTTTCGGTGTCGTTTTCGCCCAGCGTAATGGAAATGCGCGATGCAGATCCGGCACCTATCAACATGCCAAATGCCATAAGCACAATCATAAAAGGAAAGGTGAGCGCCAAGCCCGAAATTGCCAAAGGGCCAACACCCTGACCAATAAAAATGCGGTCGACAATGTTGTACACCGACATAACCACTGTGCCAACCATAGCAGGCAAGGTGTAGGTCCAAAGCAGTTTGCCTATGCTTTCGGTTGCTAAATTATGTTCGGGTTTACTATTTTTTGGTGGCATTATAACAGTCTCTACATATTGGCTCGTACTCACTCATTTCGCCAAGCAATACGCGCTTTTCGCTCGCTACAAGTCGGTGCGAAACGTAAGCCAACGCACCACAGCGCACACAAATAGCATGTACTTTAAAAACATCTTCGGCCACCGCACACAATGCCGGCATAGGTCCAAAAGGCACTCCGCGGAAATCCATATCCAATCCGGCAATAATAACACGGATGCCTTGGTCTGCTAATTGGGTGCAAACATCCACCAAGCCTTCGTCGAAAAACTGCGCTTCATCGATACCAACCACATCTACTTCACCCGAAAAAAGCATAATGCTCCCCGACGAATCAACAGGAGTAGAACGAATAGCAGTGCGGTCGTGCGAAACCACTTCATCTTCGGAATAACGCGTATCGATTTTGGGCTTAAAAATTTCGACACGCTGCTTGGCAAACTGCGCACGTTTCAAACGGCGAATAAGCTCTTCGGTTTTGCCCGAAAACATGGAGCCACAAATAACTTCTATGCTCCCGCGCTTTTGCTGTATCGGATGGTTTTTTTCGGAATAAATCATGTTAATTGGCTGAAAATAAGTTTGTATTTTTTTCGTTAATCTAATGAATATTGTAACTTTACACCCGATTTCGAAAAACAGGACTGCAAAGTTAAAAAAAAAGCACGCTTACAATCTATTTTTTATAAAAAAAAGATATGAACAAAAAATTATTAGTAACATTACTGCGTAAAAATATTGAAGAACTGGGTATGATTACCGAGGGATTTATGGAAATGAATGAGTATCCGCAAGCCATTATTCAGTTGGCAAAGCGCAAAACAGAAGATATACAGACCATTATCGATGAGCTTGCTGTAAATACAGGTATTGATGAACAAAAAATCACTCCTACCGAGCTTATTAAACCTGAACCACAAGTTCAGGTGGAAGAAATTGTGGTTTCCATTGAAGAAGAAACGAAACCGGAAGAACCCAAGCAGGAAGAAATAGCTGAAGAACTAGTTCAAATTGAGCCAGAAGTAGAAGAAACTCCAATTGTTGAAATTACCCTAGACGAGATTGAAACGATTATTGAACAAGAAACAATTATTGAACAAGAAACAATAATCACACAAACAACTGAAATTGAAGAGGTTGGGGATTTGGTGGAAACAACGCAAACTACCGAAACTGTTGTATCTGAAGTAAAAACCCATACCGAAGAAGTTAAAAAAGTGACTATTGCCGATAGAATGGCGCATCAATCCACCTCGCGCAACGAAAAGCTTTCGCATGCCGATAATTCGCTAAGTGCGAGCATTGCCAACAAAAAAATTACCGATATTAAACAAGCTATCAGCATTGGCGACCGTTTTCGTTTTCAGCGCGAACTTTTCAAATCGAATGGCGAGGATATGAACAAAACACTCACTTACTTAAACCAACTTGCCACGCTCGACGAAGCCATGTCGTTCCTGAAATCGAAATACGCTTGGGAAAACTCAAACGAAGCAGTCGAAGATTTTTATCAGATTGTAAAAAGGAAGTTTGTGTGATGTGGTGATGTGTCCCGAAAGCTTTCGGGAGTGGTGATGTGATGATTTCAAATTTCTAACTTCTGACTTCTAACTTTATAAGAATGGTATATTTTGTATCCGATGCCCACTTGGGCTCTTTGTTACTCGACGATAAAATAGAGCACGAACGCAAATTGGTTCGCTGGCTCGAGAGCGTGCGCCCAAAGGCTAAAGTTATTTATTTGCTGGGCGATATTTTCGATTTTTGGTTCGAATACAAAACCGTTGTGCCCAAAGGCTATGTGCGCCTGCTCGGAAAATTAGCCGAAATGGTGGATGCAGGTATCGAAATTCACTTTTTTACCGGCAATCACGATATTTGGACTTTTGGGTATCTGGAGGAAGAAGTGGGATTAATTGTACATCGAAAACCGGAAACCATTGACATTAACGGCAAACGTTTTTACTTGGCGCATGGCGATGGGTTGGACAACGACAAGGGTTTTAAATTTATTCGAAAAATATTTCACAGCCGCACGGCGCAAAAGCTTTTCCGTTATTTTCCCATAGAGTGGGGGCAACGCTTCGGTTACAACTGGTCGAAACAAAACCGCCTGAAACACAAAGCTTACGACGGCAACTATCAGGGCGAACATCAGGAAAACTTAGTAAAATACTCCAAAGCTTATTCGGAATCGCACCCCGACATCGACTTTTTTGTGTACGGCCATCGCCACGTAGCACTCGACCTGCAACTAAAAAACAAAAGCCGCGTTGTTATCCTCGGCGACTTTGTATCGATATTTTCGTACGGCGTTTTCGATGGCGAAAACTTTTGGCTGGAATATGTGGAGTAAAACTTACTCCTCTAACTTTTTCAACAACAATTCCACTCCTTCTTCTACATCATTCGTCTCTTGTAACGCTTTAATGAAAGCCGAACCAATAATGGCTCCCGACGAATATCGATTCACCATATCGCGGGTGGATTTATTTGAAATGCCGAAACCTATCAAGCGTGGATTTTTCAGATTCATGGCGTTTATGCGATTAAAATAATCCACTTTATTGTCGAACGAACTTTGTGTTCCAGTAACTGCTGCCGACGAAACCATGTAAATAAATCCGTTGGTATGACTATCAATAAGGCGAATTCGCTCTTCGGAAGTTTCGGGCGTAATGAGGAAAATAAATTCTAATCCATATTCTTCGGCAATTTCCTTATATTCAGCTAAAAAATCGGCCATGGGTAGGTCAGGGATTATCATTCCATCAACACCAACCCTGCTACATTCTTTACAAAATGCCTCAAAACCAAATTGCATAATCGGGTTTAGATAACCCATCATAACCAATGGAATGTGAATATGCTCACGAACATTGGTAAGTTGCTCAAACAATTTACGAATGCTCATGCCATTTTGCAATGCCTGCTGACTGCTATTTTGAATAACTATACCATCGGCCATTGGGTCGGAAAAAGGCACACCGATTTCCACCAAATCCACGCCATTCTCCTGCAAACACTTTAATGTAGGCACCGTATCGTCCAATTTCGGGAAACCGGCTGTAAAATAAACCGACAGGATATTTTCCTTTTTGCGGTCGAATAAAAGATTAATACGATTACCTGCCCCTAACCCCTGAAGGGGAACTAAGTTAGTTTCGTTTTGTATATTCATTTCTTTGTTTATCGCTTTTTTTGTTATTGTAATTATCAATACTAATATTTTTTATTCCCCTTTAGGGGTTAGGGGTAAAAACCCTCTCAAAACCTCCACATTCTTCAACCCTGGACTCACTTCAAATTTACTGTTTAAATCGATACCGGCAAATTTCGGGTGTTCTATCTTCAAAATAGCTTCTGCATCATCGGCAGCAATGCCTCCACTCAATAAAAAAGGAGTTTCACCCCTATATTCATTTAAGATTCGCCAATCGAATTTCACACCCGAACCTCCGTAAGCTTCTGTTTTAGTATCGAAAAGGAAATAATCGCATGCACCTTCGTAGGTTTTTGTAACGTTGAAATTATACGCATCAGCTATCGGAAATGCTTTTAAAACCAATAAGCCTGTATCTTTTAATTTACGACAAATTTCCACATTTTCACTGCCGTGAAGTTGTACACCATCGAGATTATATTTAAAAACAATAGTCAAAATATTTTCCAAATCTAGGTTTACAAATACACCAATTTTTTTAATTGACTTTGGCAATGATTTTAATGTGTCAGTATCCAATGGTTCGGCATATCGCGGCGATTTTGGATAAAAAATAAAACCCATAAAATCAGGCTGCAAATCTGCAATACTGCGTATATTTTCGGGATACTTCATCCCGCAAATCTTGATGCCTAACCTGCCCCCAACCCCTAAAGGGGAGTTGGAGTTAGTTTCGTCTTGTATATTTTTTTCATTTACATTCATACAATTTCAACAATCAAAAGTAATTTCTCTTGTTCCCCTTCAGGGGTTAGGGGCAAGTTTTTCAATAAATTTTTGCAA
>CAZEEN010000003.1:40595-42584 GCA_964511115.1 uncultured Paludibacter sp.
AGAATAACATCAGCTCCCATAGCTTTCGCTTCGTAAAGTTGATATTCGTCAATCACAAAATCTTTACGCAAAACAGGACAGGTGATAAACTGACGGGCAGCCATTAAATCCATCGGAGTTCCACCGAAATACTCTTCATCGGTTAAGATAGAAATTCCGGATGCACCCGCAGCATTGTAGCGTGAAGTCACATCCACCACATCGGCATCCTCATGAATCCAACCTAACGATGGCGATTTACGCTTAAATTCCGATATTATTCCCGATTCCGAGTTTAGCAAACTTTGCTTCATCGATAAGCATTTACGCGCAAAAGCCGGAGCTTTTTCCAATGCCGAAATAGGAGTTGAAAGTTTGCGCGAAGCAACTTCCAGTTTTTTGCTTTCTATTATTTTGTCTAAGATTGTCATTTTAAATTAGTTAATAAACAAATCTTCCATTTTTATTTCGCTTTGAATCAATCCGGCATATTCGTTTTGCTTTACACCATAAGTAGTAATCATTGTATAATGAATCGCTTTATGGGTTTTTGATTCTGTACGAAATGCAGCTGCTTTATTTCGAAGTTGCAAATCGTACTTCTTGTCGATAACAAACTCTTCCGTTGCATATTTTATTTCACATAAGTTTATTACTTGGTCTTTACGTTCAATTAATAAATCTATTTGTGCTCCTTTGTCTGCCGTTTTACTGCGCCACGAAGCTATTTTTGTTTGAATACCCGAAATACCAAGTTTTTGTTTTATCTGTTCAGTATGAGCAAAACAAACTTGCTCGAAAGCATATCCTGTCCACGCTCTATGCTGCGCACTATCGATGGAATTTGACCAAAAATGAGCATCATTATATTCGTTTTTCTGTATAAATTTATAATAAAACAGGCTATAGAAATCGGTTAGTTGGTACAATCCATCTTTCGTTTTTTTATCAAACGAATTGTATTTTCGAATAAATTTACATTCTTCCAGCTCTTGTAAAATTTTCGAAAAACCACCTCCGTCCGATAGTTTTGTATGCGTCAATAACTCTTCTCGGGTAATTCCTATACTTTTTTTTGCAAGAGCCTCAATTACCTTTTCGTAATTCTCATGATTTTTAAATAAGGATGCATACAAATTTTTAAATTCATTTTTCAGTTCAGCATCAGGGCTAAATAACAGATTATCTATATTTTGCGCTAAACTTTTCCCTTTTTCAAACAAGCTCAAATAATACGGAATGCCGCCAAAAACCATATAGCTTTCAACAATTTGATAACGATTGAAAACTATATTTCGGGAATTAAAATATTCTTCTGTTTCTTTCAGTGTGAATGGCAATATCGACATTCGTCGCGTCACTCTATTGTGCAAACCACCTTTATTGTTTAATATTTTTCTCGTTATCCACGAAGTTGCCGAGCCGCATACAATAAGTAGAATATCGTTTCGAACCGAAGCCCAATCGTTCCAAAAATGTTCAAATGCACTTAAAAAGCCTGATTTTGGACTATCTAACCACGGTAGCTCATCAATAAAGATTATTTTACGCTTCGAAGTCGATTGCTCCAATACATTTATTAGTTGTTGAAATGCTTTATACCACGTATTGCTAAATGGAATAATCTCCTTACTGAATTTTTGAATGGAAGCATGAAAGTTTATCAGTTGCTCATTCATATCGGCATTTGCCAATCCTGTCATCTGAAAATCAAATTTTCCTTTCAGATATTCTCTTATTAAAAATGTTTTTCCTACTCTTCGTCTTCCATAAACCACTACGAATTCGGAGTAATTGCTTGCTATATAGGAGTCTAAATTAGATTTATGCTCCATTCTTCCAACTAATCTTTCCATGCTTTGCCATTTTATAATTGGCTGCAAATATATAAATATATATCGATTCCGCCAAATATAAACATTATAATTGGCGGAATCTACTGTAAAAACACTAGATTCCGCCAATTATAAATCAATAAATCTCCAAAAATTTCTCAAACGCCCGTTTCGC
>CAZEEN010000004.1:0-20167 GCA_964511115.1 uncultured Paludibacter sp.
TTGGCGATGTTCGCGATAAGCGAAGTGTAGATAATGCCATGCATGGTGTAGATTTTATTTTTCACGCAGCAGCTTTGAAACAAGTACCTTCGTGTGAATTTTTTCCAATTGAGGCTGTTAATACAAATGTATTGGGAACTCAAAATGTGCTCGATTCGGCTGTTGGTCATGGTGTAAAACGTGTAATTGTGTTGAGTACCGATAAGGCAGCCTATCCCATTAACGCCATGGGTATAAGTAAGGCCATGATGGAAAAAGTAGCCATTGCCAAAGCACGTTCTTTGGGCGAGGATGCTACTACCACTATTTGTTGTACACGTTATGGCAATGTTATGGCTAGTCGGGGGTCGGTAATACCACTTTGGGTTGATCAGATGCAGGCTGGTAAAGACCTAACTATTACCGATGCCAACATGACACGATTTATGATGACCTTGGATGATGCCGTTGATTTGGTGTTGTATGCTTTTGAACATGGTAAAAATGGCGATTTGTTTGTTCAAAAAGCGCCGGCTGCTACCTTAGATGTTTTGGCAAACGCATTAATTGAATTGTACAAAACTACAGCAAAAATTAAAGTAATTGGAACACGACATGGCGAAAAGTTGTACGAAACATTGGTTACGCGCGAAGAGATGGCAAAGTCGGAGGATATGGGTGAGTATTTTAGAATTCCGGCAGATAATAGAGATTTGAATTACGATAAATATTTTGTTGAAGGACAAGAAGAGGTATCTTCAATTGATGATTATCACTCGCATAATACCCAGAGACTTAATGTTGAGGAAATGAAAAATTTATTACTTAAATTAGATTTTGTGCGTGAAGGAGTTAATTAAGAATTGTTATCATGTTTTTATAATATAAGCTATAAAGATGCGAATTGGAATTACAGGTCAATCGGGATTTTTAGGAACACATTTATTTAACGAACTCAAGTTACATCCAAACTTTACGCTTGTACCATTTGAGGATTCATTTTTTGAATCTTCAAGTAAAATGCAATCCTTTGTTTGTGAGTGTGATGTTGTTGTTCATCTCGCAGCAGTAAATCGACATGATGATTTAAATGTATTATACTCAATCAATGTAGGATTATGTCAGAAATTAGTTGATGCTTGCGAACTGTCTAAAAGTAACCCTCATATTATTTTTTCTTCTTCAACACAGGAGGATCTTGATAATTTGTATGGAAAATCAAAGCGAGATGGGCGTGAAATATTAGAGCAATGGGCTTTAAGAAATAGTGCTTCATTTACTGGTATGATTGTACCAAATGTTTTTGGCCCTTTTGGGCTTCCTAATTATAATTCGTTTGTAGCAACATTCTGTTTTAAACTAACTCATGGTGAAATTCCCCAAATAATTCAAGATAGTTCTGTCTCGTTGGTTTATGTTGGTTCAGTCTGTAAATTTATTATATCACAGATTATTCAAGTGGAAGATGCAGGTTCTGTTTTAATTAATCGAGTAGAAGTGCCTTCCGATTTTAATAGAAAAGTAACCGAAATATTGGATTTGCTCACCGAATTTAAAACTCTGTACTTCGAACAAGGCTTTATACCACATTTGAATAGTATTAACGATATCAATTTGTTTAATACATTTCGAAGCTATATTAATTATAAAACACATTTTCCTGTTAAACATACTCAGCATTCAGATAGTAGAGGTGTTTTTGTGGAAACTATAAAATTGGGTATTGGTGGACAAGTTTCATTTTCAACAACTTTACCTGGAATTACAAGGGGTAATCATTACCACACACGCAAAATTGAACGTTTTACTGTTATTAAAGGTAAGGCATTAATTCAGCTGCGTAAAATTGGAACAGATGATGTCATCGATTTTTATTTAGATGGCAACGAAACTTCTTATGTAGATATGCCAATTTGGTATACACACAATATTAAGAACATTGGAGATGATGAGCTATATACACAGTTTTGGATAAATGAATGGTACGATTCAAAAGATACTGATACATATTTCGAAAATGTAACATAGAAACATAAATTATGTTGTACGTTAAACCGTTCAGAGCTTGTTTGTGCATTTTCTTGTTTGCAATTTTAGGCTGCGAACAAGCAGATTTGTCAATTGCAGATAATGTTAATGAACCACTTATCTCTTTTTAAATTAAGAGTAAATTATGTGTAGATAATTTAGAATAGATGTCATTTTTTTTAATAATATGTATGTTACAAAAATATAATTTTAAATGAAAAAACTAAAAGTACTCACTGTAGTCGGCACTCGCCCCGAAATAATTCGTCTTGCTTGTGTTTTGAAAAAGTTAGACGCAAGTAATGCAATAGAACATATATTGGTTCATACTGGTCAAAATTATGATTATGAGCTAAATGAAGTTTTTTTTGAAGACTTAGGTTTACGTAAGCCCGATTATTTTTTGAATGCAGCCGGTAAAAATGCGACCGAAACTGCAGGTTTGATTTTAATCAATATCGACCCAGTGCTCGAAGCTGTTAAGCCCGATGCGTTTATGGTGTTGGGCGATACAAATTCCTGTCTGTGCGCCATTGCTGCCAAAAAACGCCATATTCCCATTTTCCACATGGAAGCAGGTAACCGTTGTTTCGATCAGCGTGTACCTGAGGAAAGCAACCGTAAAATTGTAGATCATATATCGGATATTAATATGACATACAGTGATATAGCTCGTGAATATTTATTAGCCGAAGGTCTACGTCCCGATAGAATTATTAAAACGGGCAGCCCCATGTTCGAAGTGCTAACTACCTATCTGCCAAAAGTAAATAAATCGGAAATACTTCAGAGTTTGGGTTTAAATAAACAAGAATATTTTGTGGTGTCGGCTCACCGCGAAGAAAATATTGCTTCCGAGAAAAACTTCTTTAACTTGGTAAAAATTCTGAATCTCGTTGCCGAAAAATATAACTATCCTGTAATTATGTCTACGCATCCACGTACACGCAACATGATAGAAAAACACAATATTCAGTTTCATGCCAATGTAAAACTAATGAAGCCTATGGGATTGAGCGATTATCTAGCTTTGCAAGTTAATTCCAAAGCTGTTCTTTCGGATAGTGGTACTATCAGCGAAGAATCGTCAATTCTTAATTTCAGAGCTTTGAACATCCGCGAAGCTCACGAACGTCCCGAAGCGATGGAGGAAGCAAGTGTGATGATGGTAGGATTAAATCCGGAGCGTGTGATGCAGGGTTTAATGCAATTAGAAGAACAAACGACGGCTAATAATCGTAATTTCCGTCCGGTAGCTGATTACAGTATGCCCAACGTGAGTGATAAAGTGGTGCGAATAATTATTTCGTACACCGATTATATTAAACGAGTAGTTTGGAATGAGTAAGATTTTAATACATAGTATAGTTTTTAGTCCCGATGCAGTTTCAACAGCGTATTTATACAATGATATTGCATTAAAATTTCAAGATGCTGGTTATGAGGTCGTTGTTTTAACAACTACGCCGCACTATAATATTGTTGAAAAGGATATTAAAAACCAACCACTTATACCAAAATTTTGGGGTTTGTATTCGGTGAGTAATTTCCGTGGTATTACCGTGAAACATATACCTCAGAAAAAATTTAACAGTTCAATCCTTAGGATGTTAGGTTTTATTTATTGGCATTTTGCATCGTTTATTCTAGGGCTTTTTGAAAAAAAAGTAGATGTAATTAGATCACCATCACCTCCATTAACCATTGGTATTGTTAATATCGCCTTAGCTAAATTAAAATCAGCTAAAGTCATTTATAATGTTCAGGAGATTTACCCCGATTTATTAATTGAAAATGGAGGACTTACTTCCAAGTGGATTATTTCAATTCTAAAATGTCTTGAGAGTATTGTATATAAATATTCAGATAAAGTAACTACAATTGATCAAATTTTTTATGATACACTGATTCCTCGGTTTAACGATAAATCGAAATTGGTTATTATACCTAATTTTGTTGATACGGATATTTATAAGCCAATTGAGCCCAGCGAAATCATTGTTGATCGAAAATACTTTCCTGAAAGTAATTCTCTTAAATTAATGTATGCAGGCAATATTGGTCTTGCACAAGATTGGGAGCCTTTGTTGAGTGTGGCTAAAATGCTGAAGAATGAAAATATTGAGTTCTTTATTATTGGTGAGGGTTCATTGAAAAACTATATCGTAAACGAGGTGAAAATTCATAATTTGAATAAAGTTCATATTATTCCATATCAAAATAGACATTTAATGCCATCATTGATTGCATATTCTGATTTGCAATTTATATTTATGTCACCTGAAACCGAAGGTCATGGTTTTCCATCCAAGGTCTATACAATTATGGCATGTGGCAAACCTATTCTGGTTTGCTCTGGCAAGAATACGCCAATAGTAAATTTTTTAGCAAATAAAGATTGTGCATTCCTAATCACCGAAAGAGAATTAAACTCAAAAGTAAGTGAAATAGTAAAAATACTCTCTTCGGTAGACAAAAAGAGTTTACAAGTAATGGGTAATAATGGTAAGAAACATATACATTTGAGTTATTCGTCAGAAAAGGTTACGAATTTGTATGTTGAACTTGTAAATTCATTGATTTGATAAAATTAACAAAATTAGGCGGGTTGTATAGTAATTGTCCCAAAATCATTCCTATTTATAGGAATTTGCGGACATGCTTATCCTCTGATTGATGAAGGCGATGTTTTTAGGATAACTATTCAATACGAAGATATTGAAAGAATGGAATTGGGTAGTGAAATTGGGCACGAGTTAGGGCACGAGTTAGGGCACGAGTTAGGGCACGAGTTAGCGCAAAACCCCAAAAAAGGCAAAGTGTATATGCAAGTGTTGAGTTATTTGTTTATAAATCCTCTATCCAAAAAAGAGTTAGCCGATAAAATGGGTCAATTGAATGTTTCAGGTCATTTAAGCCGAACCATAAAAAGACTTTTTGAAGATGAATTAATAGAATATTTTATAGCTGACAACCCGAATCACCCTTCACAAAAATTTAAACTCACTGAAGAAGGAATTAATTATCACAATAAAACTATTCAAAAGAAAAAATGAACATATTAATCACCGGCATACACGGCTTTTTACCCCCAAATTTATCGCAATATTTTAAAAGCCAACCACAGCATTTATGGGTTGGATATTATTAATCTGAGCCATTCGGAGTGCGACTCTAAGTCGCGCCCCGAATGCATAAGAACTATTGGGTGGAATGAATCATTTTGAATAATTTGGCAATTATAAATAAAAGCGCTAATTTTGCCAAATATTTTTGTGAAACTTATTAGATTGATAATTTAAGCAACTATTTCACAGATTGAATCATAGTTGTAGTGAACAAATCATTATACTAAAAAAAACTAAATTAAATGTTATGGCAATTGCAATAAAAAGTATTCCAATATTAAAAGATAATGATGCTCAAAGATTTATCTCAAAAGCGAATTTGGCAGTAAAGAATAATAGCAAAACGGACTTTACAAAACAAGTTATAGCTGCTCATGAAATTCTTCTTAAATCAAAATTTTAACAACCATTTATAATTGTGTCGTTTTTACTTGAAAAATGCATATTCTCTCCACTCAATGATTCAATAATTGAGTTCTGTACTCCTTTTGACTGTGATCATAAAGATTTAAATGATTTTTTCTTAAACGATAGTCGTAATTACTCAAAAGAATTATTAGGCAAAAGTTATTGCTTTTACTTAGAAGATGATCCTAAAATCATTGTAGCTGCATTTACTATTTCGAATGACAGCATCAAAGCAAACTTTTTGCCAAATGGACGAAAAAAAAGAATTACTAAAAAAATACCATTCGAAAAGCAATTTAGAAGTTATCCCGCAGTTTTAATTGGCCGACTTGGTGTAAACGTAAATTATAAATCAAATGGAATTGGTCGCGAATTGCTTGATTTTATTAAAGCATGGTTTGTAGATAAATCAAACAAAACTGGTTGTAGATTTATAGTTGTTGATTCTTATAATGATAAAAAGCCGATGGATTATTATTTGAAAAATTCATTCGAATACTTATTTACAACTGAGGAACAAGAAAAAAAATATGCCGGCTTAAAGAATAATGATAAGCTTGAGACAAGGTTGATGTTTTTTGATTTAATAAGTTTATTTTCAATCAATTAATAGGTATTGTTGTTGCCGAAATCTCAAGCAAATCCTACATGCAGGGTTTAATTCAGTTTCATAATTTGAAGACATATCCCAAGAATCCCACTTTAGCAAACTTTTTCAAATGAACATATTAATCACCGGCATTCACGGCTATGTAGGCACAAGCTTAGTGCAATATTTTAAAAACCAACCACAGCACTTAAAGGGTGGGGAGGGAGTAAAGCTGTGAGTAAGGCGTGCACTGTCCGAATGCCAGCGATAAACTCTCAATTTATCATGTTGCGGGGTAATAATTAACTTAAATAGCGGGTGTTTTGCATGTAAATCAGGAAAATAGTTTTATATTTGCAATCAATAAAAAATATATGTTATGACTGTTACCGCTCACATTAATATTGATACTCCTGCCGGTCGCAGGTTTGTACGCGAAATGGCAAAGTTTCCAAAAGTGGTTGAATTTGAAAACAATTCCAATATGATAGAAAAAATATATTCGGTAGATGAAGTGTACAATAATGGCTTAGATAAGCTTAGTGGGCTCTATGGTGTAGATATTCGTATGTTAAAATCGAAATTAAAATGAAGATTTATAGGGTTGTTATAAGCGAAAAGGCAAAGAATGACATTGATGATTACATTGATTTTATTTACAACGAATATAAAAGCCCATTAACTGCCTTAAGGAATTACGAAGGATTATTTGATGTTATAAAAGATTTGTCGACAATTGCAGGTTCAATTAAGTATTGTACTGTAAAATCAATTATCGATTTGTATGGAGTTTCATGTAAACGGATAAATTTCAAAAAAATGACAATCATTTTCTCTTTAAATAATGAAACTGTTACAATTGAAGCAGTTTTAAAACAGTCGCTAATAAAAGATATCGAAATCTGAAATTTTAAACGAAATTGAATTTATTGAAATATGGTAACAGTTCACATAAATACAGATATTCCATCGGGTCGTAAATTAATGAAGGAATTAAGACAATATCCGAAAGCAGTTGAATTTGAAAATGATAGTGTTGATAAACAGAATATTTCAGTGCGTCAAACAATTTCGGATGTTGATGTTTACGAAAGGGTATGGGATATAATGTCAGATCATTACAAGGTCGATGTTCGTAAATTATGAAATACTGTTGTTATAGAAGCAATTGTACCTCAAGCTAATATAAAAGGATTTTAAAAATAACTTTGAGCTGCAAATACAAGTGGTGTCTGAAACCTGGAACCGACCTTTTATTAATGACAGAAGCCGCCAACTATATACACACACTCATTTCGCAGGGGAAGGGCTCGAAGTAGAGTTTAAAGAATCCTACGATAGTTTATCGCGTAGTGTTTTCGAAACTGATTGTTGAAGGCGATGTATTTAAGATAACTATTCAACACGAAACTACTACCTAAGAAACTACCCACGTACTATGCCTACATATTAAAATGTTAAATATGTTATTTTCGTTGTGTAACTATTGCTATTTTAAAATGAATTTGTAGCTTTGCAGTAGTTTTGAATATAAACTATCATTTCTGATTTTATATATAGCATATCAATTTCTAAAAAATGTTAGTTCTTCTATAAAAATATACTTGTATGAAAACTCTTACAGAAGTCAAGAAACTTAGATTTGAGAAAATATCATGGGAACCTTTATCTCAAAAAAAATCTGTTGATTTAAAATCGTTAGTAGGTTCAGGAAAGGAAGTGAAAAGAAGTACTTATCCTTTGTTGCAAAATCAGTATAGTTTATTAGTGCCTTAATGTACGATAGTAGACCATACAAACTTATTTATGTACAAAAATCTTCACCCCAATCGGATGAAGATTTTCTTTTTGTTGAAATATATAAGTTTTTTACTGATAAAAAAATCAAGTACATTTTAAGGGCTGAATATTATCCTGAAAATGTATTTGCAATTAAATATTATGCATCTTTTCAAAAAAAGTTGAAATACAAGTATCATATTAAGACAAACAATGGAAACGCGCATAAAGTTATACTTACTTGTGGTGCTCTTTTACCAATTCTACTAAATAAATATCCAACTGCATCTTTTGCTATTAATGGAGCATTTAGTGTTGATTACCAAAATGAATTGGCCGAAAAAATCAATAAAAGTCAACGGTATAGGATTTATTCGTTTTTTATTGATTTAAAGGTGGGTCGAAAAACTTTTCAACATTACGTTTTCGAGGAGGTCAGTTCATATCTGCTGGTTAACAAGCTAGATAAATCGAATTTAAACCTAAAGAAAAATCGTATTCGGAAAATGTTTTTAAATTTGTATCGATTCGAAGCAGAAATATAATTATTTTTCAGAAACATAAATCTGCATCTCACCTAAGATTTATACAATAAACCTAACAATGAACATATTAATCACCGGCATTCACGGCTTTGTAGGTACAAACTAGGTACAAACCTTAAAAGCCAACCACAGCATTTAAAGGGTAGGGCGGGAGTAAAGCTGTGAGTTAAGCAGCACTGTCCGAATGCCAACAATAAACTCACAATTTATCGTTTAGCGGGGTAATATCTATCTTAAAAGTTGGTAAATTTATCCAATACTTTATCCAATATACATACATAATAAAACGGGACATTGATTAATCGAAACGTTTTTCCATTTTTTGTTTTCACTTCATCTACCGAAAGCTGCTTCGACCATACACGTACGGCAAAGGCATGCGGTGCCTCATCCATATAAATATGCAGCGATTTTAGTTTTGCATTGTGTCCCGATTTTACTTCGATAGGTATTGCCCACATTTTATACTGAATTACAAAATCGACTTCGGCCGACGACTGTGTTTTTGCCCTATCCCAAAACTGCCTATGTGCCGAAACTTGCCACTTACACGATAGCAACTCTTGAGCTACTAAATGCTCGGCAATACGCCCTCGCCAGGCATCCATTACATCTGTTACCGAAAATAAACTTTCGCGCACACCAGCTATATAATTCACCAAGCCCGTATCGAACCAAATAAGCTTTGGTCGGTGCGATGTGGATGTAAGTAGCGGAATTTGTGCATTTGTTATCGGATAAACCAGTTCCAATAGCATTGCTTTTTCGATGGTGCGAAATGCCTCGCCTACTTCACGCGATTTGTAATTAGAATCACCAAAGCGCTCAAATGCAATACGTTCGGCTGCAAATCCCCAACCATTCTTAAGTATAAAGCGTATAACCTGCGCCAATGATTCGTTACGGGCATATTTTTCAACATCATCAATGTAGGCATTCAGTAACGATTCATATACAGTATCTACGGCCAAAACATCTTTGTTAACTGCATATTTATTTATGACAGCAGGCATACCACCAACTATGGTAAAATTATGAAAATGGGTCATAACTCGCTGATGTACATTCGAGACCTCGATGTTAGCAACTAAATCATAATCAAACTGTTCGCCTATTCCATTCAGAAACTCCAAAAACGAACACGGACGAATAGCCAAATACTCGACCCTACCTACAGGAAATGAAATGTGCTTATCAATTAAGCTCTCCAACAGTGATCCAGCACATATAACATGTAAATGTGGCATATCTTCGTAAAAGTATCGAAGTATGGCTACGGCTTTAGGTATAAAATTATTTGTAACAAAACAAGGGTTAAAAATATAAATATATGTAACGAAACAAGGTATAAAATCAAATCATTGTGTGATAAAACAAGGGATAAATGGATATATAGTTAGCAATCAATAAAAAATATATGTTATGACTGTTACCGCTCATATTAATATTGATACTCCTGCTGGTCGCAGGTTTGTACGCGAAATGGCAAAGTTTCCAAAAGTTTGATTTTTTACCAATTATTGGTATATTTGCACAAAAAAAATTATGAACAGAAACACTTCTATATCATTGGGCAACCACTTCGATAATTTTATACAAGGCAGGGTAAGCGAGGGCAGCTTTAAAAATGCCAGTGAAGTTGTGCGTGCAGGCTTGCGTCTTTTAGAAGAGGAGGGAAATAGAGTTTTAGCCTTAAAAGAAGCTATTAGATTAGGAGAAGAAAGTGGAATTGCATCCGATTTTGAGCCAACATCGCACTTAGAAAAAATTAAAAATCAACGGAAATTGAATGTTAAGATATAAATTAACATTAAAAGCCGTTGATGACCTAACCCAAATTTGGAATTACACCTTTGAAGTATGGTCGGAAAATCAAGCTGATAAGTATTACAACTTGCTGGTTTTGAATTTTATTGAGATTGCAAAAAACCCATATATTGGGAGGAAATATACTGTAATACAACAAGACCTATTCGGGTTTTTGGTTGGTAAACACATTGTATTTTATCGCATTGTAGATGATGAAGAAATTGAAATTGTAAGGATTCTACATCAGCAAATGGATATAAATAATAAAATTTGAGAAAAATGCCTACGATTTACTCTCAATTTATCGTGTTGCGGGGTAATAATTGTCTGAAAAATGCGGGTGTTTTGCATGCAAATCCAAAAATTAGTTTTATATTTGCATGGTAAATAACAATTATTACTATGTTTATTCCACGAAAAATTGAAAATGCTGTTTTTGCAGCACTTCAGAATAATCCGGTTGTAGCATTGATTGGTCCTCGTCAGTGTGGAAAATCAACTTTAGTAAAGCATCTGCTCGAAAGCAATAGCAATAGCATTTACTTGGATTTGGAACGCCCGTCCGACTTACAAAAGCTATCTGATGCTGAATGGTTTTTTAATTCACAAAAAGGTAAATTGATATGTATAGATGAAATTCAGCGAAAACCTGAATTGTTTCCGCTCATACGCAGTTTGGTCGATGATTGGAACTATAACGGTGCTTTTTTAGTATTAGGTTCCGCTTCGCGCGATTTATTAAAACAAAGTTCCGAGTCGTTAGCCGGTAGGATTAGTTATAAAAAGCTCAGTCCGTTTTTATGGCAGGAATTAAATGGAAAATATACAATTGAAAACTACTGTGTGAAAGGTGGATTTCCACGTAGCATTTTGAATACAGACAGTGATGTGTCGTACGAATGGCGTGAAAACTTTATTTCCACATTTTTGGAGCGCGATTTATTACAATGGAGAGGATTTACTCCTATTACCATGAGGCGACTTTGGCAAATGCTTGCACATACCAATGGTCAAACAGTGGATTATTCTACCTTAGCACGGTCACTGGAAGTGTCGGCGGTTACTATCAAAAATTACATTGATTTATTAGAAAGTACTTTTATGGTGGAAATAGTGCCATCGTATTTTTCGAATATGGGTAAGCGTTTGGTAAAAGCTCCAAAGGTTTATATTACTGATTCAGGAATCTGTAGTGCTCTGCTTGGTCTTTCGACATTCGAGGCAATATCCGGCCATCCTGCTATTGGAGCCATTTGGGAACAAATTGTTTTAGTGAATATAAAGGGTATGTTTCCGGATGCTACCTTCAATTTTTACCGAACTACAAATGGTGCAGAAATTGATTTTGTAGTCAAAGTAAAAAACAGGGTATTTGCTATTGAATGTAAATCAGGTATGTCACCTTCGCTTTCAAAAGGAAATTATAATGCCATTGAAGATGTGCATCCAATTCATACTTTTATTGTCTGTCCGGTTGAAAAAGGTTGGCAACTCAAGAATGAAATTGACATTGTATCTTTAACCGAAATTGAAGATAAAATCAGGCTCTTAATTTAGAACTATTAATTGAACATGAACATACTTATCACCGGCATACACGGCTTTGTAGGCATCAAACTTTGTGCAAGCGTTAAAAGCAAATCATATCATTTATGGGTTGGATATTTTGTTTAAAAACATTATTGTACCAAAAAAAGTATTATATTTGCAATTATTATAAAAGCAATTATTATAAAAGCAATAATTTATGTCGGTAAAAAATCCATTTGTTATTAGTGGTTATGTTTCGCCCTATTATTTTTGCGATAGGGAAGAAGAGGCAAAGACTTTAGTTCGCTATCTTACAAACAACCGGAATACTGCACTCATCTCTACCCGACGTATGGGGAAAACCGGCTTAATTCAGCATTGTTTTCAGATGCCCGAAATCCGCGACTGATAAGCCCTATATTGTAGCTATCGACGAGTTTCAGCAAATTGCACACTTCGACGAAAAGAATACGGAGGCAGTATTGCGTACCATCATTCAGCGGTGCACGAATACTTTTTTTGTTTTTGCAGGAAGTCAACAGCATCTCATGTCAAATATTTTTCAGAGTGCATCCCGTCCTTTTTATCAGAGTGTAAGCATTTTACAATTAAAGCAAATATCTTTAGCGGAATACAAAGCGTTTATTGCATTTCATTTCGAACAAAATAATCGTTTAGTGACACCGGAGATTATTGATAGAATATATGTCGATTTCGAAGGGCATACCTGGTATATTCAAATTTTATTTAACGAATTGTTTTCATTGACTTCCGTTGGTGACAGTTGCGATATGAGTATGTATAATATTGCACTATCTAATATAATCTCGTCGCAAGCATTTACATTTCAGGAGATTTTAGCTCGTTTGCCCGAAAAACAAAAAGAAGTGCTGATAGCTATAGCTAAGGAAGGCAAAGCAACCGCTATAAACTCGGCCGATTTTGTACGCAGGCATCAGCTACGTTCGGCGAGCTCCATTCAGGCAGCTATAAAATACCTGTTAGAAAAAGACTTATTGACTGTTGAAAACCAGGTGTACTCGGTTTACGATCGTTTCTTTGGATTGTGGTTGAAAGACAACTTTTAAAAATAATTTTTTCAAATGAACATATTAATCACCGGCATTCACGGTTTTGTAGGCACCAACTTGGTGCAAGCGTTAAAAGCAAACCACAGCATTCAAAACTCTCATATATCGTGTTGCGGGGTAATAATTGTCTTAAAATGCGGGTGTTCTGCATGCAAATCAGGAAAATAGTTTTATAGTTGCATGGTTGAATAATAACTGTTACTAATTCGGATTCTGAATTATTTTAATGGCACGAAAACTTTATTGCTACCTTCTTTTTTTTGTAAATTTCAAGTTTGCGGTTCTACTTTTCCGTAAATACAACAAGTTTACGGTGGCTCTTTTTCGAAAATAATGCTATTTTGTGATGTCGCTTTTCCGAAAATGTATTATCTTTGTCGCTGGTAATTGATTAAAATATACTGATTTAGGATGACAAAACAAGTCCCATATTTTTATAGAACTGTAGATGCATTTTTACTTACATGGAAAAATGATGAAAACCGCAAACCATTATTGCTTCGTGGTGCCCGTCAGGTAGGTAAATCTTCGGCTATTCGCAATTTGGCGAAAACATTTACCTATTTTGTTGAGGTAAATTTTGAGCGAAATCCGGAAATAATGGAACTCTTTAGCTTATCGCTAAATCCGAAAGAGATTTGCTCAAAATTATCAGCCATTTATAAAACTCCCATTGTGGCAGGCCAAACCCTTGTTTTTCTGGATGAAATACAAGCTTGTAAGCCGGCTATTGCTTCGTTGCGATTTTTTTACGAAGAATATCCCGAACTGCATTTGGTGAGTGCCGGCTCGTTATTGGAATTTGCTTTGCAGGAAATACCGTCGTTCGGCGTTGGGCGTATTCGCTCCATCTATATGTACCCTTTTTCGTTCGACGAGTTTTTGTTAGCACAGGGTTACGATGGTTTATTAGCCGAAAAGGAGAGGGCAACAGTCGAAAATCCGCTGTCGAATGTATTTCATACCCAATTAAAAGATCAGCTGCGTACCTTTTTGTTGGTGGGAGGCATGCCCGAATGCGTTAAGCTCTGGATAGCGAAAAGAGATTATTTGGCTTGTAGGCAGATTCAAAACGAACTGATAGAAACCTATATTGATGATTTTTCAAAATACAAAAAGCGTATTTCTGCTCAGATCTTGCATCAAACATTTCGGTCGGTTGCGTTGCAATCGGGCTGTAAATTTGTGTTTTCGCAGGTGTCGCCCGATTTAGAATCGGCAAAGATTCGCGAAGCGTTGGATTTGCTGTCGCTTGCCGGAGTTGTTATCCCAGTAACACATACTGCGGCTAATGGTGTACCTCTGGGAGCCGAAATAAATCCAAAGTTTCGAAAATATCTGTTTTTGGATACCGGATTGTTGCAACGTTTATTGAATTTGGAAATGGATAATGTGTTACTCATGTCGGATACAGATTTGGTAAATAAAGGTGCTTTAGCCGAACTATTTGCAGGTTTAGAGATTCAAAAGCAAGGTAATTGTAACGAGCGTCAGGAGTTGTATTATTGGCAGCGACTCGAAAAAGATGCTCAAGCAGAGGTCGACTATGTGATTTCGAAAGGCTCTCAGATTATACCTGTTGAAGTAAAAGCAAGAACAAAAGGCTCGATGCAAAGTTTGTATAGTTTTATGCATTTAAAACATTCGGATGTTGGCATTCGTATATCCTTGGAGAATTTTGGCAAAATTGGAACTGTCGAAATTTATCCTTTATATGCTATCGGAAACTTAATAAAGAAAAATTAATTTACTCAAATTACTATTATGACTGTTACCGCTCACATTAATATTGATACTCCTGCTGGTCGCAGGTTTGTACGCGAAATGGCAAAGTTTCCAAAAGTGGTTGAATTTGTGCAACATTGCACTGCCATAAATTGATATTTTATGTTTGGTTTTAATACAAATAATGTTTATTTTCTATTTGGTTATATTACAAAATATATCGTTTTTATATTTGGTTTTGTTACAAAAAAGCTTTATCTTTGCTGCTCAATAATCTATAAATAAAATGTTCAAGCGTAATATTTCCGTTTTTTTAGAGCATTGGAAAGAAAAACAAGAGCGTAAACCGCTTATTCTGAGAGGTGCCCGTCAGGTTGGTAAAACTACAGTTGTAAATGAGTTTTCAAAGCAATTCGACAATTATCTCTATTTGAATGTGGAACGAAGTGCCGTAGTTGAATTGTTTGAGAAAACTGATGATGTAAATGAGTTGGTGCGTTCGGCATTTTTTCTTCTGAATACTGCTCAAAAGCAAGGTTCACTGCTACTATTTATCGACGAAATACAGTTGTCGCCCAAAGCGGTAGCTCTATTGCGCTATTTTTACGAAGACCGGCCTGATATTTTCGTTATTGGTGCAGGTTCGTTGCTCGAAAGTTTTATGGGCAGGCATATTTCATTTCCTGTAGGCAGAGTGGAGTATATGGCACTTCGTCCGTGTTCGTTTGTTGAATTTTTAAGTGCTATTGGCGAAGAGCAGCTTTGTATAGGTTTAGAAAACATTACTTTGCCCGATGCATTACATCGAAAACTTCTTAAGCATTTTAACGAATTTGTGTTGGTAGGTGGAATGCCTGAAGCGGTGCAGTTCTATGCCAATACCAAAGATTTGGTAGCATTGAGCAATGTTTTCGAAAGTTTACTAATTTCGTATACCGATGATATAGAAAAATATGCCGAAAATAAAACACTTCAACGCGTAATTCGACACATATTGAACAATGGCTGGCAGTATGCAGGTGAGCGAATTAAATTCGAACGATTTGCAAACTCACCCTACAAATCGCGCGAAATGGGTGAGGCAATGCGTATTTTAGAAAAGGCGATGTTGCTCGAATTGTCGTACCCAACAAATTCAACATCACTGCCTGTTTTTCAGGATGTCAATAAATCGCCAAAGTTGATGTGGCTAGATAGTGGATTGGTAAATTATTATGCAGGATTTCAGAAAGAATTATTTGGAAATGTAGATATAAGCGATGCTTGGAAAGGGAAAATTGCCGAACATATAATTGGTCAGGAATTAATAGCACTATCAATAAAAGTAACTGCCAAAAGAACCTATTGGATTCGGGATGTTCGAAATTCGCAGGCAGAGGTTGATTTTGTTTATAGTTATGGAGGAATGTTGATACCTATCGAAGTAAAATCGGGACACAATGCAAAGTTAAAGTCATTGCATAAGTTTATGGAAAGTGCAAGTTGTAATTTTGCAATTCGGTTTTGGAGTCAAGCTTTAACGGTGGATACAATTTATTTGCCCGATGGCAAATCATTTACACTCTATAATCTTCCATTTTATTATGCCTGTGTGTTGGATAAATTTTTAGAAAAGAGAATTAAAAATAGTTAGATTGTAAAAACGTATGAACATACTTATCACCGGCATTCACGGCTTTGTAGGCACTAATTTAGTACAGGCATTGAAAGCCAATCATCGTATTTATGGGTTGGATATTGTTAGTCCACAACTGGCAGGAGTTGAAAAAACTTTTGGCTGGAACGAGTTGGATGCATTGCCTCGAATTGATATTGTAATCCATTTGGCAGGTAAAGCACACGATACCAAAAACCAGACCGATGCGCAGGTTTATTTCGATATAAATACCGGACTGACGCAAAAAATATATGATTGGTTTCGGGCATCAACGGCTACGAAGTTTATCTTTTTCAGTTCGGTAAAAGCAGCAGCCGATAAAGTGGATGGCATCTTGACCGAAGATGTAGAACCAACACCCCTTGGTCCTTATGGCGAAAGCAAAATTGCGGCAGAGAGTTATATTATGGGACGACAGACAACAGACGACAGACAACAGTTTTCCGAGCTTCAAACGTCAAACTCTTCAAACGTCAAACTTTTAAACAAACTATCCGAAACGCGAAACACGAAACCCGAAACGCAAAACTTCTTCATCCTCCGTCCCTGCATGATTCATGGTCCGGGTAATAAGGGTAATCTGAATTTGTTGTACAATGTTGTAAAGCGCGGAATTCCTTATCCGTTGGGTGCTTTTGAGAATCGTCGGTCGTTTTGTTCTATCGATAATCTGAGCTTTGTGATAAATGGCTTAATTACCAGCGATGTGGCGAGCGGTATATACAATGTATGCGACGACGAAACTGTTTCGACCAATGAGTTGATTGAACTAATTTCGGTATCGTTGGGCAAAAAGAACCGGATATGGCATTTCAATAAAAAGGCAATTGAGTTTGCTGCCAAAGCAGGTTCGGTTCTGCATCTGCCACTCAACACAGAGCGTCTTCAAAAACTCACTGAAAACTACGTGGTGAGCAATGCTAAAATAAAAAATGCGCTGGGTATAGTGGCTATGCCAGTTACGGCAGCTGTGGGGTTATCAAAAACGCTAAAGAGTTTTAGAGAGTGATTGTTTTTCTATTAATTGGTTGGATGTTGAGTAAATTTGTGATAGAGAGGAAGAAGCTCAGACTTTAATTCGCTACTTTACCAATAATCGGAATACTGCAATAATTTCTACTCGCAGAATATAACCGGTATTTTTATTGTGTTGAGGGTAATAATATCAGTTGCGTTGTGTTTAGTGAGTTGTCACGAAAATAAAGTATATTTGCTATAAATTATTCCCCATCAATTTTAATATCCCGTATCATTAATTGAGTATTTGTATTTCCATTGAAAGTATTCTCTTCCAAGGTATAGCAAATGTCGAGCGGATTAAGTGCCTTCAGGTGGTCGTTAAATGCAAACATGCGGAATGCGATTCCGTTCATTACATTTTCGGAACTCGAATCAACCAATTCTAATTTTAAATGCTCCTGCTCCTTCCCAACCAAACGACTTGTGCCATAATCAATCACTTTACGGGTTACAAAAACGGGCTTCATATTTCCCGGGCCAAAGGGTCCAAATTGTTTTAATACACGATAAAACTTAGGAGTTATATCGTTGAATGTCAGCATGGCATCTACATCAATTTGTGGATAAGTTTGTTCTTCTAAAATGTTTTCAGAAACAAATTTTTCGAGCCTCTCGGTAAAAAGCGGAATGTTTTCCTCTTTCAGCGACAAACCCGCAGCGTACATGTGACCACCAAAATTTTCGAGCAAATCGCGGCAAGAATCTATGGCTTTGTAAATATCAAAACCAGACACCGAACGAGCTGACCCAGAGGCTAATCCATTGGAATTTGTTAATACAATGGATGGTTTGTAGTACTCCTCAGTGAGGCGCGATGCCACAATCCCAATCACACCTTTGTGCCAATCGGGCTTATGCACTACAATTGATCTGCGTTTGGCGTAACGTTCGTCGGATGCAATCAACTCAATGGCCTCATCGGTTATAATTTTATCTAAATCCTTGCGGTCGTTGTTGTATTCGTTTATGGTACTGCATTTTTCTTTTGCAAAAACAGGATCGTTGGCAATCAACAGTTGAACAGCTTCATTACCCGATTTCATACGTCCCGATGCATTAATACGTGGGCCAATTTTAAAAACAATCTCGCTTATATTCAGCTCCTTATCGGATAAACCACATACATCGAGTATGCTTTTAATTCCCACGCTGGGGTTCGAATTTATTTGCTTTAATCCATAAAAAGCAAGTATTCTGTTTTCTCCGGTTATGGGTACTATATCCGAAGCAATACTCAACGCCACCAAATCGAGAAGTGGTGTAAGTTCCGAAAAATCAATATTGTTGACCGAGGCAAAAGCCTGCATCAGTTTAAAACCAACGCCACAGCCGGAAAGTTCCTTGTAAGGGTATTGGCAGTCTTTACGCTTGGAATCGAGTACAGCCACAGCTGGTGGTAATTCGGCATCGGGTGTATGGTGGTCGCAGATAATAAAATCAACACCCAAGGTTGTTGCATATTTCACTTTTTCGACAGCCTTTATGCCACAATCGAGTGCTACAACCAACTTAAAATCGTTGGCTGCTGCAAAATCGATACCTTGAATTGAGATACCATAACCTTCGCTATACCGGTCGGGGATGTAGAAATCGATATTACTGTAAAACTGTTTTAAAAACTTGTAAACCAATGATACTGAGGTCGTACCATCTACATCGTAATCGCCGTAAATCAGAATTTTCTGATTCAACTCCATAGCTTCGGACAGTCGCGCAACGGCTTTATCCATATCGGCCATCAAAAAAGGGTCGTGCAATTGCGATAAATCGGGACGAAAAAAAACACGAGCATCGTCAAAGGTACTAATACCGCGTTGTACCAGCAATTGTGCCAGCACAGGACTGATATTTAATTCTTCTGCAAGTGTTTTAATTTGTTTTAGTTCTTCATCCGTTTGTTTTTGAAAAATCCATTTGTTTATCATTGTGTAGTATTATTTTCCAACAAAAAAATCCAACCACTATCATATACGTTTATATATGATTTTCAACAGCTTACCATCCTATCAACCGCATTTACAAAAACCGAGATGGTATTAAAATTAAAATATTTTCGATGCGTAAAAGTACAGTTTTATTTTAAAATTTCCAATTATTTATTTTGTCAATAAATAATCATTGTATTTCAAGCACTTAACTCATTTGATAATTTCAATTTAACAATTCGGACTAATAATTGAATAAAAAATGCTATTTTTGTAGCTGTTACGTTTTTTATAAAAAAAACGCATATCCATTACAATAAAATACCAAAATCTCCGTTCACGTTGTAAGATTTTTGTATTCAGTTCATTCAAAATATGATAGACATTACCGATAAGCCCGATTTTCGCGACGACCTTTCAAAATCAATCGAAACACTTCGAAATGGCGGTTTTGTACACTGCAATTCCGATTGTGGTTGGCTCGTAGGCTGTGATGCTACCAACGAAAATGCTGTAAATCTATTGTTGAAAAATAGCGAAAATTTTCCGAAAAGCGATTTAGTTTTGTTGGTCGACTCCACAGCACGATTACAAAGCTACACCGACGAAATGCCTGAAATTGTTTGGGATTTGATGGAAGTAAGCGAAAAACCAATGATTGTAGTGCTTGATAGTATTAAAAATGTAGCGTCGACCATTCAATCAAATAGCCGAAACATTGGTTTTAGAGTTAGTTCATGGCCGTTTACAAATTACCTGTGCGAACGTTTTCGCAAACCGATACTTTGCCTTCACAACAACGACCCCAAAAACTCGACTATAACATTACTAAACGATAGTACCGATTTTGTGGTAAAACATAACAGGACTTCGAAAATCGCAACAATTATCCCTTCCATTATTAAAATTGGAAAAGGAAACAGAATAGAAATAATTAGAAAATAATAAAATGAG
>CAZEEN010000004.1:20267-39946 GCA_964511115.1 uncultured Paludibacter sp.
AAAATGAGATACAACAAACTACATAACAAATATATTTACGCCGATATTTTATCGGCTATAATGGTTTGGGTTTTGTTTATTGTGTTTCGAAAAGCAATTAACGATATATCGCTTATAAACAATATCGAATTTTTTGTTGTAAAACCTAAATACTATCTCACATTCTTATTTTTTCCTTTCGTGTCGTTGTTTGTTCATTATATTACGGGTTTTTACATCAAAATTGACAGATTATCGAAATTAACGACCGTTTTGTCCACCTTTTTATCATCGGTGTTAATTGCGGCCATTGTGTTTTTCCTTTTTATGATTGACGATATAAAAGTCTCAAACAGTTACTATTACATATCACTTACTACCTTATTTTTCATCTTTTTCAGTGTAACACTTACTACCCGACTTATTGTTTTTAATGATATTGCCAAACGATACCGTTCGAAAAAATGGAGTATAAACACTATAATAATTGGAACTGGTACTAATGCTCTGCGAATAGCCGAGGTTTTGAGTAAAAATTCGGAGCGAAATGCACTGATAGGATTTGTTTCGGTTGATAATGCTGCCACTCATATTCCAAAAGAACAAATCTTATGTTCTTTTAATCAAATCGAAAATACTATTAGTAATCACCAAGTTGAAGAAGCCATTATTGCATTGGACAATCCTGACGAGCTAAAGCTTTTTGGCTATATAAACACCTTGTACAAATACAATATTGAAATACGATTTACACCCCGACTTTACGAAATACTAACCGGAAGTGCCCGTATTGGTGGTGCAGGCATGCAGCCCTTGGTAAGTTTAACCGATGTACACATGCCAAATTGGCAAATTGCAATGAAACGAATTTTCGACATTGTACTTTCTTTCGTAATGATTATTCTATTGTTACCCGTTTTTATCTATTTTGCCATTGCTATAAAAATGGATTCGAAAGGCTCTATATATTATCAGCAAGAACGAATTGGCAGATACGGCAAACCATTTAACATACTCAAATTCCGCACGATGCATGTTAATGCCGAGAATGGTACACCCAAACTAAGCAGTGCTGATGATGAACGTATTACAACTATTGGACGCCTTTTACGCAAATACCGAATTGACGAACTACCACAGTTCTGGAATATTTTGAAAGGTGAAATGAGTATTGTAGGCCCTCGTCCCGAACGCAAATTTTATATTAATCAAATTATTGAGCAAGCTCCCTATTATTGCTTACTTTACAAGATTCGTCCGGGTTTAACCTCATGGGGACCCATAAAAATTGGTTACTCCGATACCATCGAAAAAATGGTGGAACGTTTAAATTACGACATTATTTATATGGAAGATATGTCGCTGCTCAACGATTTACGCATTTTGATTCTCACTCTCGAAATTTTATTTAAAGGAAAAGGCGTTTAGTTTGCCTGATTTTTTTCTATCTTTGTATCGGTTTTTATAGGTAAAAAAAGTGTATGATAGATAGAAAATTGTGGTACGAAAAAATGATTGCCTGGCGTGAAGAGCACATCAGTCATCGTCAGTTTCTACTTATTCTGAGTCTTATCATAGGCGTTTTTGCGGCCTTTGCGGCGTTTCTGCTCAAATCGTCGATTCATTTCATTCAACATTTGCTCATCGAAAATTTCAGTCGGAATACCGTTAACTACTGGTATCTTGTTTTCCCGGCTATCGGCATATTAATTACCTCCTTGTTTGTTCGAAAAATTGTAAAGGACGATATTAGTCATGGTGTTACACGCATTTTATACGCCATCTCGCAACGAAAAAGCATTCTTAAACTGCACAACGTTTGGTCTTCGCTCGTAGGAAGTAGTATTACCATTGGTTTTGGTGGTTCGGTAGGAGCCGAAGCACCCATTGTTCTCACCGGTTCAGCTATTGGTTCAAATCTGGGTAAATTTTTCAAACTCGACCAAAAAACATTGATGTTGCTCGTAGGTTGCGGTGCCGCAGGAGCTATTGGAGGCATTTTTAAAGCTCCCATAGCTGGCTTGGTATTCGTACTCGAAGTACTGATGCTCGATATGACACTGACATCGGTTGTGCCCATACTTATTTCGTCGGTTACGGCTACAACTATGTCGTATATATTATCGGGCAATTCGTTTATGTTTAAATTTACCATTTTCGAGGAATTTAGTGTAGAAAGAATACCTTATTTAATCTTACTTGGAATTGTATGTGGCCTAGTATCCTTGTATTTTACACGAGGAATAAACCGTATTGAACAATTTTTTCGCCGATTCAAGAATCCCTATTCCAAATTAGCTATTGGTGGCATAATGCTTAGTGTTCTTATTTTCTTTTTTCCTCCGCTCTATGGCGAAGGTTACGATACGATTAGTGCATTGCTCAATGGAAACTCGCATTCGGTACTCGACCGCAGTTTCTTCCTTAACCTTGGCGATAGTCCTTGGGTAATTGTAATTTATTTGACATTGATTGTTGGTTTTAAAATATTTGCAACTGCAGCTACCAATGGTGCAGGTGGCGTTGGAGGTATTTTTGCGCCATCGCTTTTTATTGGCGCACTTACAGGATTTGTTGTAGCACATATATTGGAAATTTTTGGGTTTCACGTTCCTGTCGAAAACTTTGCGCTGGCCGGCATGTCGGGATTAATGTCGGGTGTAATGCATGCGCCGCTTACAGGTATATTTTTAATTGCCGAGCTTACAGGTAGTTATAATCTATTTATGACATTAATGATAGTTTCAACGGTATCGTATCTCACCATTAAACTTTTTGAGCCACATAGTTTGTACGCCATGCGTTTGGCACAAAAAGGCGAATTACTTACACACAACAAAGACAAGGCAGTACTTACATTGCTTAAGACCAGCAATGTAATTGAAACTGACCTTACTGTATTGTCGCCCGAAATGACTTTAGGCGAATTGGTAAAAGTAATTTCGCAATCGAACCGAAATATCTTTCCGGTTGTTGATACTGAAACACACCAACTATTAGGCGTTTTATTGCTCGACGAAGTTCGTAATATTATGTTCCGACCCGAACTTTATCAACGCTTTACGGTTCGTAAGTTAATGATTTCGCCTCCGGCAACCATCAATTACAAACTGCCAATGGAAAAGGTAATGCAATTGTTTGAAGATACAGGCGCTTGGAATTTACCGGTTGTCGACGATTCGAAACGCTATATTGGTTATGTTTCAAAATCCAAAATATTTAGTTCGTACAGACACGTGCTGGTTCACTTTTCGGACGAATAGTACGATTTGTTTCGTGTTTCGTGTTTCACGTTTCGGGTTTCGTGTTTTTATTCTAATTTCTAACTTCTAATTTCTAATTTCTAAAATATGTCAAAACAAAAACTTACATACAACGAAGCACTTTCTGAGCTGGAACAAATATTAGCTGAGTTGGAAAATGACAACGGTCTAAATATGGATGCAATCTCCGAAAAAGTAAAGCGCGCAGCTGCCTTACTCGAAATATGCAAAAAACAATTGCATGAGCTTGATACCGAACTCGAAAAAATTATGGAACAAATTGATTAATTGTATGAAACTGAAATTTATATTCACAGCAATAATGGTTGCATTTTCATTCCTTTTAAATGCCCAAACAACCGATGACAGAGGTTATATTGTTAAAGTGGGTGATATGGCTCCCGATTTTTCGATAAAGTTAACCACACGAAAAATAGTTCAACTAAAAGAATTGAAAGGAAAAATTGTAATGTTACAGTTTACAGCTAGCTGGTGCGGTGTTTGTCGCAAAGAAATGCCATTTATCGAAAGTGATATTTGGCAAAAACACAAAAGCAATCCCAACTTTGCACTTATTGCTATCGACCGCGATGAGCCTCTTGAAACCGTACTGAAATTTGCTGAAAGCACTAAAATTACTTACCCGATTGGCCTCGACCCAAATGCTAATATATTTGCATCGTATGCTCAACGCGAAGCAGGTATTACCCGAAATGTAATTATCGATAAAACAGGTAAAATTGTTATGCTAACACGACTTTTCAACGAAATGGAATTTAATGAAATGAAAAATAAAATTGAGGAATTGTTAAAGTAATTATGTTTCGTAAAAACTCAAATATTATCATTCTGACACTCGCAATTTTGTTAGTTGCATTGTCTTTCTTTTTCTTTTTCCGAATCGATTTAACTTCGGATAAGCGCTATAGTATTTCGCCACAAACCAAAGATTTGATGCGAAATACCAACGAATCGCTATCTATAACGCTTTACCTCGATGGTGAGCTAAATCCGGGATTTCAACGTTTGAAAAAATCGACCACCGAACTTGTCAACGAACTCGATGTATTTGCCCGTAAAAGTATCGATTTTAGAGTTGTAAATCCTTCGGAGCAAAGCTCAAACGAAGCTCGCGAAAAGAAATACGCCGAATTAGCCGCTCAAGGCATGACTCCCACAGCCATATACGAACGCGACAAAGAAGGTAAATCCATTCAAAAAATTGTATTCCCATGGGTAAAAATAGCGTATAAAAACAAAACGATATACGTTAATTTACTCAAAAACATCAGAGGTTTTTCGGGTGAGGAAAATTTGAATATATCAATAGAAAATCTGGAATTTGAAGTTACCGACGGCATTCGTCGTGCTATGAAAACAACAGTTTCGAAAATTGCATTTATCGAAGGACATGGCGAACTCAACGAAGCCGAAACATTCAGCATTAGCAAATCGCTGAGCCGTTATTTTCAAATTGATAGAGGTATTCTAGGAAACGATGCAGCTATTCTTAGCCCGTACAAAGCAATTATCATTGCCAGACCCACTTCTCCATTTTCCGAAAAAGAAAAATTCATTATCGACCAATACATTATGCAAGGCGGAAATGTATTGTGGCTAGTTGATGGTGTGCGTATAGCTCGCGAAAACCTATCAACAAGCGGACTTTCACCGGCTATGGAACTCGATGTGAATTTATCGGACCAACTATTTAAATATGGTATTCGTATCAATGCCAATCTTTTACAAGATGTACAATGTGCACAAATACCGGTGAATATTGCCCCAAAAGGCGAAAAACCACAATTTGAACCTTCGCCTTGGTTTTTTGCACCATTGTTACTTACTTCGTATCAACATCCGATTACTAAAAACATTACCGAAGTTCGTAGCGAGTTTGCTTCATCGATAGAAGTTGTTGGCGAAAACAAAGATGTTCGAACAGCCTTATTATTAGCAACTTCGGACAACACACACGCTATCGCTACACCTGCTACAATTGACTTAGGTGCTATGCCAAATCCGAGCGATAAAAGTTATTTTAACCAGGCTTATTTACCTGTGGCGGTATTGCTCGAAGGAAAATTCCGGTCTAATTTCGAAAATAGACTTGTGCCTGAAGGGTTGTCGGGAATTGAACAAGTAAGGTCGAGCAGTTTAGCATCGAAACAAATATTCATTGCCGATGGTGATATTATTCGTAATGAAACAAATGGCATTGCAACTGACAGTACTACTTTGCCATTAGGTTTCGATCGGTTTATGAACCAACAGTTTGGCAATCGGGACTTTATACAAAATGCCGTTTTGTATTTGGCCGACGACCCTCGCTGGCTCGAATTACGGTCGCGCTCGCTGAAACTGCGACTCTTGAATAAAAGTTTGGTAGCCGACGAAAAGCTATTTTGGCAACTATTTAACGTACTTACACCTTTACTACTTTTAATTATAGCAGGTTTAGTGTATCAAATCCTCCGAAAAAGACGCTTCACAAAATAAAACTCCAAGCCAAAAAGGGTAAGTAAAATACCTTTAGAAAAAAATGAGCTAACTATTTGGTAATCCAAATAAAAACACTATTTTTGCAGTCCGTTTATTATCCCAGTGTAATAGCTTGTTTTTAACGGATATAACTTATTGTTTTTGTGCCGATTAGCCTCATTCAAAAACAGTACAAAAGTCGATTAAAAACAGCAATTTATTAATTAAAAAACATTTTTATAAAGTGGATACGTTAAGTTATAAGACCATTTCTGCCAACAAAGCGACCGTGCAGAAAGAATGGGTAGTTGTGGATGCTACCGATTTGATATTGGGACGTATGGGCACAAAAGTTGCTAAACTTTTGCGCGGAAAATACAAACCAAGTTTTACTCCGCATGTTGATTGCGGCGACAATGTAATTGTTATAAATGCTGAAAAAGTGCAGCTTACAGGAAACAAGTGGAACGACCGCATTTATTTGCGTCACACAGGTTATCCAGGTGGACAACGCGAAATGACTCCAGCTCAATTGTTGGAAAAAGGCGCTGAAAAACTCATCAGAAAAGTAGTAAAAGGTATGTTACCTAAAAACAAATTGGGAGCTCAACTTCTTGGCAATCTGTACGTTTTCGAAGGTGCAGCACATGACAAACAAGCTCAACAACCCAAACTAATCGATTTAAACACACTTAATTAAACAATATGGAAGTTATAAATGCCTTAGGAAGAAGAAAAGCAGCTATTGCTCGTGTTTTCGTAAGCGAAGGAAGCGGTAAAATCACTATCAACAAACGTGACCTTGCCGTTTATTTCCCATCGCCTCTTTTGCAATACGTTGTAAAACAACCATTAAACAAATTAGGTGTGGTTGAAAAATACGACATCAAAGTAAATCTTGATGGCGGTGGTTTCAAAGGACAATCGGAAGCTTTACGCTTGGCTATTGCTCGCGCATTGGTAAAAATTAATGCTGAAGACAAACCTGCATTGAAATCGGAAGGTTTCATGACTCGTGACCCACGCGAAGTGGAACGTAAAAAACCAGGTCAACCAAAAGCCCGCAAGAGATTCCAGTTCTCGAAACGTTAATATTACAATATGCCAATTTATTAATATGCCAATGTGCCAATTTTTCAATGTGCCAATTCAAAGCACATATAATTGGCAAATTATTCACATTGACTTATTGGCACATTAGTTTAGTATCTAAATTCACAGGACTCATAGACACTGGATGGCTACCTGAGAATTGAATTCTACAAAAGAAGAAAGTAAACAAATTAAAAAAACAAAAATGTCTAGAACAAATTTTGAACAATTATTAGAAGCAGGTTGCCACTTTGGCCACTTAAAACGCAAATGGAATCCTGCCATGGCTCCTTATATTTTTATGGAGCGTAACGATATCCACATTATCGACTTACACAAAACAGTAGTTAAGGTTGACGAAGCTGCTGCTGCATTGAAACAAATTGCTAAATCAGGTCGCAAAGTGCTTTTTGTTGCAACAAAAAAACAAGCTAAAGATGTAGTTGCCGAACGTGCACAACAGGTATCTATGCCTTATATTACGGAACGTTGGGCTGGTGGAATGTTAACCAACTTCCCTACTATCCGTAAAGCTGTAAAAAAAATGACTACTATCGATAAAATGACTACCGATGGTACTTTTGATAATATCTCGAAACGCGAAAAATTACAGATTGCTCGTCAACGTGAGAAATTGGAAAAGAACTTAGGTTCGATTGCTGATTTAACTCGTTTGCCTTCAGCTTTGTTTGTAATCGACGTAATGAAAGAACATATTGCTGTTAAAGAAGCACAACGTTTAGGTATTCCTGTTTTCGGAATTGTAGACACAAACTCAAATCCAAATGGAATTGACTTTGTAATTCCTGCAAATGACGATGCAACAAAATCGGTTGACGTAATTCTTGGTGCAATGGTTGAAGCTATGATTGAAGGTTTGGAAGAACGCAAAATCGAAAAAGTAGATACTGAAGTTTCTGAAGTGCCTGTAGCAAAAGAGAAAAAATCACGTATTACAAAACGTCCACGTACTCAGAAAGAGGAAGATGAGGCGTTGAATGCAAACGTGGTTAAGAAATTTATCAAAGAAGAAGAATAAGAATGACCCCTAACCCCTAAAGGGGAATAAGAGACATTATTTCTATAAGCGGGTTACTTGTTATGATTTATTTGTAGCTTGTAACCTGCTTTTTTTAATTGCGAATTTATAATAAATTAAAAATAACATTGACTCCTTAATTATTCCCCTTTAGGGGTAAGGGGTTTTAAAACAAGAATATTATGGCTGTAACAATGGCAGAAATTTCGAAATTGCGTACCATGACCGGAGCCGGTATGATGGATTGCAAAAACGCTTTGACTGAAGCAGAAGGCGAATTCGAAAAAGCAATAGAAATTATTCGTAAAAAAGGACAAGCAGTAGCTGCAAAACGTAGCGACCGCGAAGCTTCGGAAGGTTGTGTAATCGCTGCTGCGAAAGATGGCTTTGCTGCTATTATCGCTTTGAAATGCGAAACTGACTTCGTAGCAAAAAATGCTGATTTCGTAGCATTAACTAAATCAATTCTTGATGCTGCTATGGCTGCAAAAAGCACTTCGTTGGATGCTGTAAAAGCATTAAACATTGATGGACGCACCATTGCTGAATTAGTTGTTGACCGTTCGGGTGTAACCGGCGAAAAAATGCAACTTGATTACTACGAATGTGTTGAAGGTGGTTCAGCAACTGCATATATTCACCCGGGAAACAAATTGGCAACTGTTGTAGCTTTTGCTGAAAAAGATGCAGAATACGACACCATGCGCGGCTTAGCAATGCATATTGCAGCAATGTCGCCTGTGGCAATTGATGAATCTGCCGTACCTCAGAAGGTAAAAGATAATGAGTTGGCAGTGGCTATCGAAAAAACCAAAACCGAACTTGTTGCAAAGGAAGTTGAAGTTGCATTGAAAAAAGCTGGTATCAACCCCGCTCACGTAGATAGCGAAGCCCATATTGAATCAAACATGTCAAAAGGATGGATTACCGCTGAAGTAGCTGCACAAGCACGTGAAATTAAGGAAAAAGTAACTGCCGAAAAAACAGCGACTTTGCCCGAACAGAAAGTTAACAGTATCGCAGCAGGACGTATGGCTAAATTCTTCAAAGAATATACACTTGTAGAACAAAAGTACGAGGGTGGTGGAGAAGAAGCTGGAAAAATAACAGTAAAAGAACTGCTTGCCAAAAAACAGTTAACTTGTGCCGCTTTCAAACGTGTAACATTGAATCAGGAATAAAATTCCTTTTCTATACATTATTAAAAAGCCCTGTGAAATTTATTTCATAGGGCTTTTTAACTAATATGCTTTGTGATAAGCAAATTAAATAAAATTTACTTCGGAAATTAATTCTATTCCATATTTATCTTTAACCGATTGTTGTATCAGCGAAGCCAATTGTGCAATTTCTGCACCTGTCGCGCCTCCCTTGTTTACCAAAACCAATGCTTGTTTGTCGTGAACACCAGCTCTGCCTTTCGTTTTACCTTTCCAACCGCATTGGTCAATCAACCAAGCTGCTGGTATCTTTTCATTTTCGGGGCTGGTATAATAATGTGGCATTTCGGGATAGTTCGATATTAGCTGGTCAAATTGTATGCGGTTGATAACTGGATTCATGAAAAAACTGCCAGCATTTCCAACGACTTTGGGGTCGGGTAGTTTGCTTTCGCGAATAGCGATAATTGTTTCACGAATATTTTGAAGCGATAACGTTCCATTTTTCAATACTTGTTCTTCTAGGTGCTGATAATCAAGTTTATACTTTGGCTTTTTTGTGAGTTCGAATAAAACGGATGTAATAGCGAATTGACCTTTCAGGCTTTTTTTGAAAATGCTTTCACGATAGTCATATTCACATTCGTTGGTGTTGAAAATGTGTTTTTCGCCTGATAATAAATGAATTGCATGCACTTCCTTTATTGTATCACACACTTCAACTCCGTATGCACCAATATTCTGGATAGCCGATGCACCTACTTCTCCTGGAATGAGAGATAAATTCTCTATTCCTCCCCATCCTTTTGCCACGACAAATGCTACAAAATCGTCCCAAACCACGCCTGCACCCACTTCAATTAATACGCGATTGTCTGTTTCGCTTTTTACCGAAATAAAACTGATTTCCGAATGGAGAATAATTCCATCAAAGTTGCTCAAAAATAGCAAATTGCTACCTCCGCCAATATGCAATACTTTTTCGTTTTGCAACACAGACGATTGAATGAGCTCAACGAGCTCATTTTCAGTTTGATAATGAATAAGCAGTTTCGCTTCCGCTTCTATTCCAAAAGTATTTAAATTAACCAACGAGGCATTTGTGATTTTCGTCATTTTTCAATTTGTTTTTTTGCTAATGCAATTATTTGTTCTTCATCGTCAGGATGAAACCACTGAATTGCTTTGTCACGATTAAACCAAGTCATTTGCCTTTTGGCATATCTACGCGAATTTTGCTGAATCATGTTAACTGCAAATTCGAGTGTCCAATTGCCAGCAAAATACTCGAATAATTCCTTATAGCCAACTGTATTGAGTGTATTCAAATGCCGATGTTCGTAAAATGGTTTTGCTTCATCGAGCAATCCATTTTGCATCATGGTGTTTACTCGTGCATTTATGCGTTCGTAAAGCTCTGGTCGCTGACGGTTTAAGCCAATTTTAAGGATATTAAAAGGTCGCTCTTTATTTTTTCCTGTACGGAAATCGGAGTAGGGTTTACCCGTAATGCTGCAAATCTCAAGTGCGTGAAGGATACGTTTTTGATTCATTAAATCCACTTCTTCGTAATGAATTGGATCAAGGCGTTTCAATTCGTTTTGAATATATTCGAGACCATTTTCATTGTATATATTTTTCCAATAGTTTCGGGTTGCTTCGTCTACAGTTGGAATGTTGTCGATGCCATTGCAAACAGCATCGATATACATCATTGAACCACCTACAAGCATGACAACTTCGTTTTCTTCAAACAGTTTTTCGAGCAATCGCATGACGTCAGCTTCGTACTCTCCGGCATTGTAGTTGTCGAAAATGGAATGAGAACCAATAAAATAATGTGTGGCTCTGGCAAGTTCAGTTGGGGTAGGAGCGGCGGTGCCAATTTTCAATTCGCGGTAAAACTGGCGTGAGTCCGACGAAACAATTGGGCATGCAAATGTTGAAGCTAATTGCAGGCTAATTTCGGTCTTTCCAACTCCGGTTGGTCCAAGCACGACTAACAAAGTTTTTTCTTTTGTTTCTGACATTAAACTTCGGATTAAACAAATTACACTAATTACGCGAAATTAATTCGTGAAATTAGTGTAATTAGCTGCGCTGACCGTTGGTTCGTAATTGCTTAAAAATATTTATTTGTCTGATAATTTGTTTTATTCCAACTTGTTATCATCGCTAAATAAAGTGCTGTCATCAAAATTCATGTCGCCAAAACCCTCTTCATCTAACTCCTCGATATCAAAATCTTCATCTCCGTAAAAATTTTCGTCTAAAGTCAATTTGGGTGCAACTGATACGGCTTCTTCGGCAATAATTTGTTGAGGTGCTTTACCTTCCGAAACACTCACTTCAGGTTTATCAACAGATTTCCCTGGTATAATATCGGTCAGTTCTATAAAAAATGCTCTGTCCGAAATCATATCAAAAATGTACAATAATTTTTGCTTTTCGTCCGAAATCAATTCTTCTAATTTTGTTTCTTCCATCACGAGATTATCGTACTCCGAATCGGTATCCATCTCAATTAAAGTAATTTCCTGACCTTTTTCCCAATCATCGGAGCAGATAAAAAATGATGTCATTTGATTTTTATCAAACTTCACCGAGTCGAGCAGGGTATTGTGAAGGTCAAAGAACGTAGCTTCCGGATCAATTTTAATTACTCTGACAAAATTATCAACCTCATCAGACAGTACAGTAAATTTATATATCATATTTTTGCTGTTTTATTTGAATGTAAAAATAATACAAATTTTTTAAACTCGCATCTTTTTGGGATTGATTTTTTTTGCTAAAACTACATTTTCATAGTAAAATATTTCGACTTTTGCAAGCTGAAACTTTATCAGTTTGCATTTTGTTTTTGTCGATTTATTGAAGAATTTGAGTTTTTGTTTTGTTCGTTGGTGTTTTTGCGATTAGCATTTTTGTCAGAAACTTCCTCTTTGGAGTTTACACCCATAAGTGAGCTTTCACCAATTTTTTGACGGATTTCTTTTTCGGGAATAATTAGTACTGCTGTACTGCTTGTAGGTCGTTGCTTTTCGAGCCAAAAAAAGTTTTTTAAGTAAATGTCGCCTCCGATTAATTGCCCAAGTGGATACATTACACCACTAGTGGCCGATGTCATTACAATTTTGTCAACCTTCTTATCTTTCAAATACATGACCACGAAGCTACTTTCGGTTTTATTTAGACCAATTATTGTGGAATCGGCATCGTCCATAGGGTAATAAATTGTTTCGGCATTACCGTTTACATGTACGCGTCTGAGTTCGCTATTATCAATATAAGCAATCATTTCTTTGCCCGATAGTTGGTTGAATGTAAGGGAATCTATTTTCTGAACAGCCATGGCAGAGCGTTGAATATGAATTCGATCAACTTTTTTATTTTTGGAAAATGCCTGAATAAATTCACCCGAAAGTTGATTCTCTTCTGCCCAAAGTACCGGTTCACCATACATATTTATAACCGAATCGCGCTCTGAAAAAATCAACGAATCACAAATTCCCTGAATATCGTTACGAAACAATCGCACGTTTAAGTAACCTTTGGCGGTGTTAAAAACGGAGTCCTTGAAAGTTCGAAGCGTATCGGCATGTAACCAGAGTGTATCCTTACTCGACCAATCTACCAGCAAAGCCGAATCGGTTGCTAAGCCTGCTTCAGTGCTTTCGTTGTAATAAATATAATCGCCGTAAAGTGTCGATTTTTCGGTTGAGTCGGTCATCACTACGTTTACAAATGCCTCACCGTATTTTTTTGCTTTATCGTAAAAAATAGTGTCGCCAATAATGGTTTTTCCATCTTTATGTTTTACAATCGATCTGTCAAGCAGCATCATACGCTCATTGGCAGTGTTGTACCACCCTTTTGTGGAGTATATATCCGTTTCGTCTTTGTAAACAATTTTTGTATAACCTATTATGTTTGCAAAACTAGATTTTGTATTGTATTGTAAGGTGTCAGCATTCATACTGTAGTTCGGATTTGTAAGTACTACATTGTTGCGAAACAAGGCATCGTTTGTAGATGTGTTATATTGCCCCCATACAGATGTAAGTGTGTTTTCGGGATCCACAATTTTTCCACCGGTATAATAATAGGTCAAATTTGTGTTGCGGTCGAAATTTAAACTGTCAGTGGTTAGTGTTGTTTTACGGTTAATTAATTTTGCATTTTGGCGCAATCGGGCAAGTTTAAGATTACCATCGTAAAACAAAAAATCGCCATAAACAAAGAGTGTATCTCCCTGAACAATACGGACATTGCCGAATGCATCTAATGAGTTGGCTTTTTCGTAAAAGTAAGCGCTGTCACAATATAGATAGGCGTTATCATGTTTGAAACGTACATTTCCTTTCAGAATTTTTAAATCCGGATTTGTAAATTGGTCGTAAGCCAGCGTTTCGGTGTTTTCGAGATATACTAAAGTTGCATTGCGGTTATTCAAGGGATTCACAATGGGAGCTAAAGGCTTTGGCGTTATTAATGAATTTACCGTTCGGCGATTTTTTTTGTTTGCTTTTGTTGTGGTCGGCTTAGTTTTCGTTTGCTGGTTGTTCAATATTTCCTGACGCAACTGCCCCGGACGAACCTGTGCAGATGGTTTTGTGAAAAACAAACAAAGTACAACGCCCAAAACGATGTACTTTATTATATTAATTTGTTTAGAATAGATACCCATTAATTTCTAAAAACTATTCACTAATTATTATTAACTGTAAACTATTTACTATAAACTATTTTTTAATCCACCCTGGATGTTGAAATTCACATTTTTGCCATGCAGGATCGATGCTAATATATGTTTCTTTCTGTTTTTTGATAATCCAGTTTTTTATAAACTCTTCTTTTTTCATTCCTTCGTAATAGCCTTTTAGCATTTGGTAATCGTCAATTAGATTTGCTTTGTGGTTGGCAATTTTCGATTTTACTTTTACAACAGCAACTACTTCTTTATTTGTTGTAGGGCTAATCATCGAAAATGGTTTTGAAATTTCGCCCACATTCATGGTGTAAACCACTTTGGCAACTTCCTGAGGTAGATCCTGATATTCAAATTTCGAAGTGCCCGATTTCTGATTCAACATCAAACCTGCATTCATAGCTGTATTCTTATCTTGTGAAAAATAGATTACAGCTTGCTCAAAAGTTGATTTTGAGTTACGAATAAGTTCCGAAATAGAATCCAATTTTTGAATAGCTTTGCTTTTATCATCGAGCGAAATACGCGGTTTTAAAAGTATATGTCGGCAATTTAGGCGGTCGCCTCGTTTTTCGATTAATTGAATAATGTGGTAGCCAAACTCGGACTGAACCACGCGCGATACTTTTTTAGGGTCGGTGAGGTTAAATGCCACAGTTGCAAATTCAGGAACCAACTGACCACGACCCATAAATCCAAGCTCTCCACCACGCTTTGCGCTTTCGGTATCTTCTGAATATAGTCGGGCGAGTACCGAAAAATCGGTTGTTCCCTTGTTTACACGTTCCGTAAAATCTCGTAAACGTTCTTTTATGCGGTTCGTTTCTTCGATGGGTACAGGAGGTTCAAAACTAATTATTTGCAATTCAACTTGTGCCGGAACATTTGGAATACTGTCTGTGGGCATTGCATTGAAAAATCGACGTACATCGGCAGGTGTGGATTTAATATCACCAACTAACTTTTGCTGCATTTGCTGAATAATCATTTGCTCGCGGATATTATTTCTCAAATCTTCGCGCAAATCAAGTGTTTTTTTGCCAAAATACTCTTCCATTTTTTCTTTTGAACCAATTTGTGAAATGAAAAAACTTAAGCGGTTTTCAACTTGATTCATAACGTTGCTTTCACTCACTTCAATACTGTCCAATACAGCTTGGTGCAAAAATAATTTATTTATGGCAATTTGCTCAGGTATAGTGCAATATGGGTCGCCCTGCACGGGAGTTCCCTCGTATTGAGCCCGCAATCGTTGTTCTTCAACTTCCGAGCGGAGAATCGATTCATCGCCAACAATCCAGATTACTTCGTCGATAATATTTTTTTGACTAAACAAGTTTGTCGCAAGTAAAAGCAAGGTAATAACCGAAAATAAAATCCTATTCGTCATAATTTATTGTATTTCTTTGAAAAAAGTAACTGATTCGTTTTTTATAGCGTCGTTGTAAATTTCGTCTTCAAAATTAGATATAAAATCAGCCTTTAATTTATTCATTATCAGGTTTATGATTTTAGGTTTAGCCATGTCGTATGGTTCGGTCTGACCTATTAGTTTCGACGATTTTATATTTAAAAAATAGTGTTTGGTGCTATCGCTCAATTCCACAAACCGCCTTCCCGAAAGGTAAGATGTTTGATCTTCAAGCTGCAATGGTAGTTTTTTCAATACTTCAGAAAACGGAATCCAGCGTTCTGCAAAATAATCGTAACTGATGGCATGTTGCATGCTGTATTTTTCGATACTTTCGAGCGATTTTGTGTTGCCCAATTGAACCCAATTGCGTACATTCGATAATTGTGGTGCATTTTCGGGAGTAATCAGTAAAATACCTTGAATTACATTTTCTTTTAAGACAAGTTGATCTTTATATTTGTCGTAAAATGACTTAATTTCATCTTCTGATGGAGCTTTTGGAAGTCTTTCTTGCAATAATTTTTGCTGGTATTGATGAATAATTAACGATTTTCGATAATCTTCGAGTAGTTGATCAATTTCAGCTTTGTTGGTAATATTCCGTTCTGCATTTTCGTAAAGTAGCACGTCGGTAACCCATTTACGAATATAACTCTTGGCAATTTCGATACTATCTTTTGCATTTACGTTAGGAGGCATAATGTCCTGTAGTTGGTCTGAATACAAAAATTTTCCTTCCACCTCTAAAAGCTTTTGGCGGGTAGTGTCAGCTGTTCTATTTCCACATGAGAAAAACGCTAACAGAACAATTAGAAAAAGGAAAATTTTACCGATTTTCATACGTAAAACAAAGATAATAATGCTTTGGCTAATTCTGTGCTAATTTACATTTAATAAATCAGAATAAAGGTTTTTTAAGTGAGGGCTAAATTATCAACCCCAGCCCAAAACTCACAGCAAAAAGCAAAGTACCCATTGCCAATTTGCCTAATTCGGGATAAAGCTCGATTGAATTTTTGTAGGTAAAAACTGTTTTTAGGTTCAAAAACAATACGGGAAATGAAAGTAAAAATACCCATTGCCAAGCCGAATTGAAATTAATTAGAGTATAAATTACAGCCAAAACGCATGCACCAATAACCAAAAATAAATGATATATTTTTGCTATTTGTGGTCCCATGGCCACTACTATGGTGTTTTTGTTGGCATTTTTATCTGCTTCGTAGTCGCGTAGGTTGTTCATGTTGAGTACGCCGGTACTGAGCAATCCCATAGCCGAAGCAGGTAGGAGTAAATCCCAACTAAAGGTTTGGGTATGTAAAAAGTAGGTACCAATTACACCTACAAGGCCAAAGAAAATAAACACAAAAATATCGCCCAATCCGCGATAGCCATAGGGATTTTTACCAACCGTATATTTTATGGCAGCAGCAATTGCACCAATTCCCAATGCGCCGAAAATCAGTATGTTAGTCATATCAATTCCGGCTGTTCCAACAAGAATTAGCGATAGCCCGGTAATAATTGTGAAAATGCCAATGATAATAATACCGCGCAACATGGTTTTGGGCGAGATTTCGCCTGATTGCACCATGCGTTTTGGTCCAATGCGTTCGGTAGTATCTTTACCGTTTACAAAATCGCCATAATCGTTGGCCGTGTTGGATAGTATTTGAAGTAAGATGGTTGTAATTGCCGCTAAACTAAATACCGACCAACGAAACTCATCAACACTCGCTGCCAAAGCCGATCCCATAATGGTATTGGAAAGTGCTAATGGTAAAGTTTTCAGCCGAAAAGCAGCTACCCACGATTTGAGACTATTATTTTTTTGTGATAAAGAATGATTGTGTAAGTTGTTCATATTTAGTGGCTTTAAAAAATATATTTGCAATCCAGTTCTATTTCGCCAAATTCTATCATGGCATTAAAAAGTCGGATGCGTTTGTAAGTTGGTATGTCTTCTTTAGCGATGGAGCTTTCGATTATTTTACCGGACGCTAAAAGTGATGCGCGTTGTGTGCCATAGATAAGTGGTAGGGTAGGAGTACACCAGTTTTTTCCATCCCATAGAGCAATATTCGAGTACGAAGCATCGCTCAAAAATCCATTATTCAACATAATAATATCGTCGCAATCTCCTTTTTGCGCAATAGCCTCATTGATTTTATCCCTTTTTTCTGATTTATAATGCGTTGGTTCAATGTGTGTTTCAACTAATTTCAGACTTTTAGTTTCACGACGAATATATGGCACAAATTCAATCAATTGAATTTTATTGTCGAATACAATTCGGCATTTATAAATGCCCTGCTTTGGGAAATTTTCATGTTCTAACAATTCAATTAAGTCAAATGGTCTTGAAGTTGCGAAAAAATGTTCAAAAATTCCATTCACACGGGCTTGATGGAATGTCAGTCGATAGAATTGTCCGTCGACGAGTTTTATGGATTCAATAAATCGGCACATAAACTTTTTGGATTAATTCGTTGTATTCGCTTGCTGAATCGCTTTGTGAAGTAATACCACCTCCACTTTTGAAAATAAGCTTGTTACCGACTTTTTCAATAAAACGTATCATAACCGCCGAGTCCAAATTCTGACCATCAAAAAAGCCAAAAATGCCGGTGTAAAAACCACGTTCGTAACCTTCGGTAGCTTCAATTATTTCTAACGTTTTTGGTTTTGGTGCGCCACTTATTGAGCCGGCCGGTAATAATGAAAAGAGAATTGTCCCTAAATTTTGGGTATAATCCGCAGGTAATTCTCCGGTAATTTCGGAACTAACTTGCAGCAATTCACCTTTGTTTGTGGTTAAACGGTCGATATATCGGTAGCGTTTAACTTCAACATTGTGGGCTACAATACTTAAATCGTTTCGTATTAAATCCACTATTGTGGCATGTTCTGCTTGTTCTTTAGCATTTGCCAAAATTAGTTTTTCAGCATTCGGAATGGTTGCATCTATTGTTCCTTTCATGGGAAATGAAGCGATTTTTCCGTCCCTTATTTTTACAAAAGTTTCGGGCGAAATCACAACAAACTTATCTCGAAGCCATAGTTTGTACTTAGCTTCACTTTTTTCGTAAATTTCTTCCAACGAATAATTTGTTTCAATGGTTGTAGGCTGTGTCAGATTTACCAAAAACGAATTTCCCTGCTGTATTTGGTCTCGAACATAGTCGAATTTAAGTTGATAGTCGCTGGTAGATATTGGATAAGTTTTCCAGTTTAGTGTTTTTAAAAGCTGTCGGTTTTTAAAATCAGTATTCTTTGTAAATGATGATTTTAGGTGTTGATTATCAATGTCTTTATCTAAAATTAGATAGCCATTTTCTGCTTTAAAGTCGATTATAAAAACAAAAGATTGACCTTCGGAGGCCAATCTGTTTATTTCAGTTATCAATTGATTTCTGCTTAATAGCGGGTATGGAAAACTTTCAGTCATTTTCGATACTGTATTATTTTTCCACGCAAAGCAATCGTCCGTTTGTTGGGTCTACAAATACTTTCAGGTTGGCCGAACCGAAAACATCAGCCGACAAAGGTACAATAACACCAAACTGTGGTAATTCTGTTTTTATCGAGCATAATGCATTTACACCATCGCTAAGCTCAATTGTAGCTTTTGCGGGATAAATGGTATTAATTGTTTGGGTATCATTTTTAGTTGCTTTAGGGTCTACTGGATTTGTTTTGATTCTTTCTGGTTTAATGCTTATAAAATATGGATTCCCAGATAAATCATCAGTGGCTACAATTCCTTTGTGAGCTGATAAACGGAATGCAGTAGCTTCATTCACAGCTGAGTCAGCATTAAAAACAATGGATATTTTTTCGGTTGTAGTTACTGTTTTACCAATAAATAGCTCTGTTAATTCTTTCTCTGAGTTATTTAAACCATCAAGCATGGCTTGCATGGATGCGCCATCTGCCGGTGCATGTTCCAAATCACCTGTAATCAAACTTAAACGACTTTCGCGAATTCGGTATATTTGTTTCGCGGCACCTTCGGCAAGTTTAGCAACCGAACCAGCCATCATATATTCTTCGCCAAGAGGCAGAAGCGTATTTGCATTTACAGGTTCGTTGTTTTTGAAAGTAGATGTCTTTTCCAAACTAGTATCCAACGGTTTACATGGTACATTTACGCCACAAAGTATTCCTTTTTCGTTCACCGAAATCTGATTTAGAGCACTTTTCTTAGCTGGTTGAATTACATAAGTGCGTTTTTCATCGGCCACAGGTTTGGTTGTTAGCGCAATAGTTTTTAACCGATACGTTGTTTTTTCTTCCAACGCAATTTGGTTGGTTGCTAAATATCGTTCGGAATATTGGTAGTAAATACCAGGCTTTCTACTTGTTTTTTCGAGCTCCACCTGTATGCAGATTTCCGATTTCGGAAGCGAATAAATCATTGCCGGTTGATTTTCGGTCAATTCAATTCCCTGTATCGAAATAACAAAAAACAGATTCGCTATAAAAAATATTGCTTTTTTCATTCCTAATTACTATAATTCTAAATATTCACTACAAACTA
>CAZEEN010000005.1:0-39720 GCA_964511115.1 uncultured Paludibacter sp.
TGTTAAATCAATACAGAGTTGGGAGCTTTAGGAAGATAGAAGGTAGAAATTAGAAATTAGAAGTTAGAAAATAAGAAATTTGGAACTCAGAGATTTTAAAATAGAAAAATTAAATAATTTTTGGTATGGATTTGTGCCGGGAATCTTTTTGCCACCAATATTTATTTGGCTGTATCTGAATCAGTTTTCGCCTTTTGGTACTGGCTATTTCGATACCATTAAACTACTATATCCCAGCGCAATATTAGGAAAAATGCTATTACTTTCAGCTTTTCCTAATTTGGGTTTGATGTTTGTTTTTTACAAAACAGATACATTTAAGCTATCTGCAGGAATATTATCTGGCGGAATGCCCTATCTTATCAGCAGTTTTTTTATGCTCTAAAAAAACTAACCTCTTTGGCGTTCGAGCAAAATCATCATCATTAGTCCCAACAAAATCCGCTCTTCCTCGCCCGTTTCAAATTCAGCTAATTTTTCGATGGTGAAGATACGTCCAAAAAACGATGTTTCCTTTTTTAAACGCACCACAGGAGTACCATCAGGGCGTGTAACAATATAAGAAGGATGAAAAAGATAACCGGTTAGAAGTCCTAAAATAGGAATTTCACCCAGCATCGAATCAAAAACTTTAGCCCACGGATTTTCTTCACGAACGGCTAAATCGAGTTGTTGTTTTTCGTCGTAAATTTCGTAATGTGCTTTCCAAAGCGAAGCCCAACCTTTGCGCACAATGCGTCCAATTTCGTAACTCTGGCGATTTGTGAACGTATATGTGGCTGTAAAATCAATCCAGCGATTAGCACGAATGGTATACATTAATTCCGAACGGCTTTCGTTATTGAACACCTGAACCTCTTCAATCAATTTCAACAATTTTTGTCGAACGTACACAATGGTATTTCCAGTGGCATCTTGAGCCACAAAATCGTTGCTTAAAGTTCCTATTTTAAATGTAAGCTTTACAGGAAATTGATTTGCATTCATGCTAATGTATAAATTTAATGAAAATATTTTTATCTAACTCGTAGTTTTTGACCTAGTTGCAATAGTTTTTTCTCTTTAATACCATTCAATCGGCAAAGATTTTTTACGCTAGTACCATTTCTAGCGGCAATTGCACCTAGATTATCACCTTTACGAACAGTATAATATTTTGCTTGGGTTTGCGCTTTTTTGGCCTGAGCTACAGCCCGTTGATAGAAGAATGACTTTGTCTTTGTTATTAAATAAGTATCAGCATGTACTTTTCCGGTGTAAAAATTAATCATAGTTGCGGGGTCAAAAGCATTTCCCAAATAGCGAATTTCGAAATGCAAATGAGGGCCTGTAGAGCGACCTGTATTTCCTGCAAGGCCAATCAGCTCACCACTTTTCACATTCTGGTCTAACTGTACCATTACCTGCGAAAGATGTGCATAAACGGTTTCAAGTCCGTTTTCGTGACGAATTACAACATAATGACCATATCCACGCGCTTCGTAGTCGATAATACGAATACGTCCGGAAAAAGCAGCAGCAACAGTATCGCCAACATTCACCTTTAAGTCTGTGCCAAAATGGTAACGGTAACGCCTTGGTCCAAAACTAGAGGTTATTACGCCGGGAACTGGAAGACTAAAATTACGACAATCAATTTTAATGGAATCAGGCAGGCTATCGATAGGAATTTTATACGGATTTAGCCTTTCAGCAGTCCAGATATTGTTATAAATATCGTCGGCCGGATGATTTTCCATTAAATCATCCGTGCGGTCGTTCAACATTTCTTTGTAAATGTTGGTAGTATCTTTTTTAGGAAGAAAAGAAATATTAGTGTGCTGTGCATGAATTCCCGAAAAGGAAATGAAGAATAAAAGCGTAAAAAATAGAAAATTTCGGAATAAATGCATCTTAAAAATATTAGTGTGCTAATTAGCCAATATGCTCACTCGGCTTTGCCGCTTGGCGCAGCCAAGAATGTGCCAATAGGAATGAATAAAACCCCTTTGAGGGATATTTTAATTTATAATTTTCAAAAAATGATTAATTTAAAATTCGTCGTTTGCGTAAAGAAAACTTAGATTATTTTGTTTATAATCAAAAATTTCTTCAGATTTAAAAAAACGATTGAGTTCAATCTGGGCTGTTTCGTGGGAATCGGATGTATGCACAATATTTTCTTGTACGCTAACACTGAAATCGCCACGTATAGTGCCTTGTACTGCTTCACGTCCATTGGTTTTACCAGCCATCTGGTGTACAATATGCACAGCATCAATGCCTTTGACGCACATTACGATAACTGGCGTAACCATCATACCTTCTTTTATTCGTTTAAAAAATGATTTTTGTGCCAAATGCGAATAATGCTCGGCAAGTATTTCATCTGTCAGCTGAATCATTTTTAAACCACAAATTTGTAATCCTTTACGTTCGAAACGGCTGATAACTTCGCCAACTAATTCGCGTTGTATGGCTCCGGGTTTGATAATAACGAGAGTAGTTTCCATGATATTACATATTTATGCAGAATGAATAAAAAATCATCTTTCAAAAATAGGCAAAAATGCTTAGCGGCCAAAAAAAGTTCGAGTTTTTTAACTAATTACACCCCAATTTAATATGTTAGTTTTGAGTTTGCGAAGTTGTTGAAGTAGCACATAATTTTCGGTTTTGACTAGTGTAGGGTCATCTTCGAGCACTTCCAGAGCAGTGTTTCGGGCTATTTCGAGCATTTTACCATCTTGAGCCAAGTTGGCAATTTTCAGTTCGAAAGGCATACCACTTTGTGTCGTTCCTTCGAGGTCACCGGGACCACGAAGTTGTAGGTCGGCTTCCGAAATTTCGAAACCGTCGTTGGTGCGCACCATTATTTCCATGCGCTTGCGAGTTTCGGTAGCCAGCTTAAAACCAGTGAGTAAAATACAATACGATTGGTCGGCACCACGCCCTACCCTACCCCGCAATTGGTGTAGCTGCGACAAACCAAATCGTTCGGCATTTTCAATAATCATTACCGAAGCATTTGGCACGTTTACGCCGACTTCAATTACCGTTGTTGCCACCATAATTTGTGCTTCGCCCGAAACAAAACGCTGCATTTGGAAATCCTTTTCAGCAGCTTTCAGCTTGCCATGTACTTTACTTACTTTGTACTGTGGAAATGTTTCGGTGATATAATTATAACCGTTTTCCAAATCCTGCAAATCCATTTTTTCCGATTCCTGAATAAGTGGATAAACAATATAAACTTGCCGACCTTGATTTACTTGCTTGGCAATGAACTGGTTAAGGCTCTGACGTTTACTCTCGTAATAATGATACGTTTCTATTGGTTTACGTCCCGGCGGTAATTCGTCGATAACCGACACACGCAAATCGCCATAAAGCGTCATGGCTAGTGTACGTGGAATTGGCGTTGCAGTCATTACTAATATATGCGGTGGTTGAACATTTTTTTTCCAGAGTTTCGAACGTTGTTCCACACCAAAACGATGTTGCTCGTCGATAACCACAAAACCCAGATTTTGAAACTGAACCGTATCTTCGATTAAAGCATGTGTACCAATCAGAATTTTTAATTCACCGGAGCGTAATTTTTCGTGCAACAACTCGCGTGCTTTCGGTCGAGTAGAGCCAGTAAGTAGTTCAACCTGTACGCCCATATCGCCTAAAAACTCTTTCACTGTAATAAAATGCTGATTAGCAAGAATTTCGGTTGGAGCCATTAATGCTGCTTGAAAACCATTATCAACGGCAATAAGCATCGACATAAGTGCCACCAGCGTTTTTCCACTTCCGACGTCGCCCTGAAGCAAGCGATTCATCTGTCGCCCACTGCCCACATCGGTGCGTATTTCGCGCAGTACACGTTTTTGAGCTCCTGTAAGTTCGAAAGGAAGATAACTCTTATAAAAGGTGTTGAAATTTTCGCCTACTTTCGCAAAAATAAAACCTTTAAAATTCTGCTCACGCCATTTGGTTTGGCGCAAAATGCTGAGTTGAATATAAAATAGCTCTTCAAACTTTAATCGTTGACGAGCCTTATTCAGTGCATGTGCATTTTTTGGGAAATGTACATTTACAAGCGAATCGGTAAGGTTCATCAGCGCAAAACGCTTTAGAATATATGCTGGCAAGGTATCCGAAACGCCAGATTTCACCTGACTTAGAAGCGGAAAAATAATTTTCTGAATCGTTTTTGAATTCAAAAAACCGGATTTCATTTTTTCAGTCGTATTGTAAAATGGCTGTAAACCCATTTGTTCAACAGGTGGTAAAGCCGAAGCCAATTCAATATCGGGATGAACAATATTATATTTACCATTAAATGGTGTTGGTTTCCCAAAAATCACATATTCAACCCCGGTTTTATATTTTTCGAGAATAAATTTAACTCCTTTAAACCACACCAATTCTATGGAATCCTTTCCATCTGTAAATTGGGCCGAAAGTCGTATTTGATGTCCTTCGCCAATTTTTTCAAAACGTACAAAATGCCCTTTCACCTGAATGTAGGGCATATTTCCGTTTATTTCGTGAATATAATAAAAGCGGCTACGGTCAACATATTTATACGGATAATAACGCACCAAGTCCTCAGCCGTAAGCAAGCCCAATTCGGAAGCAAAAAGTGCCGCCTTTTTAGGTCCTACGCCCTGCAAATAAGTGATAATTTGCATGGATAATTCCATTGTACGTATTAAATTGTTTTAAAATTTCTACTTTGCAAAATTACTATCTTTTTTGAGTTATCAAAATGAAAAATTTCGTGTTGAAAAAAACTATTTTAAATTTGTTTGGTTTAAATATCTTAAAAATAAATTTGGATTGATTACAATTTAGTACATTTGTGCCACAAAAAAGAAAAATCATTATTTTATGAATACAAAATTGCAGGAACTTACCGACAAAATTTATCTCGAAGGTGTTGAAAAAGGGAACGAAGAAGCTAAAGCTATAGTTGCAAAAGCGACAGCAGAAGCTGAAGAAATAAAGGCACAGGCACAGGCACAGGCTCAGAAAATAATTGCCGACGCTCAGGCTAAATCAGCCGAATTGACCAAGAACACACATTCGGAGTTAAAACTTTTTGCACAACAGTCGGTTAATGCCCTGAAGTCTGAAATTACTGATTTAATTTGTGGCTCAATTGTTTCGTCATCCGTTAAAGCTGCAACCTCCGACAAAGCATTTATGCAAAAAACGATACTCAATTTGGTACAGGAATGGGGTAAAAACCAATCCATTACCATCGAAACGAGTGATGCTAAAGCACTTACAGATTACTTTTTAGCTAACGCAAAAGAGCTTTTAAACAAAGGAGTTAAAATTACGGAAGCAAACGGAGTAAAAGCAGATTTTGCCATTATTCCCGAAAAAGAAGGTTATAAAATTACCTTTGGTGATGCTGAATTCATTGCTTACTTCAAAGAATTTTTGCGTCCGAAATTAGTGGAAATGCTTTTTTAAAGTTAGAAATTAGAAGTTAGAAATTAGAAATTAGAAATTAGAAATTAGAAATTAGAAGTCAGAAATTAGAAAAACGTGTATTCCCAACTGTAAAACCTGAAACAAGGAACACGAAACGCGAAATAATAGATGAATTACTACTGCCTCATTGCGGGATTGCCCGAAATACATGCTGAAGATTTAAAAATAAGTACTTCGTTGTTCGAATTAAAAAACGAATTGATGGAGCAATTGTCAGCTGCGGATGCCGATTTAATGAAGTTGGTTTTTGCAAAATACGACAATGTTAATTTTTTGACATATCTCGACAATAAAGATGCCGATTTAAACAAACTCGGAAACCTCAATACCGCCGATTGGGAACAACTAATTGCTCTTTTACAAGAAGTTGAAAATCCAAAAGACAGCAGATTACTTCCTTATTATCAAGTATTTTATCAAAAAATTGGAAACGAAAAAACAACAGACGAAGGCTTTTCGAGTGAAGACCAATTAGCGAGTTTATACTTTGAATATGCCATGCAAAATAACAATCAGTTTTTGAGCGCTTGGTTCGAATTTAATCTGAACATAAACAATATACTTACTGCAACAGCTTGTCGCAAGCATGGTTTTGACCAGCGCAACATGGTAATTGGCAGCAACGAAATAGCAACTGCCATAAAAAACAGCAATGCACGGGATTTTGGTTTAGCCGGTGTTTTTGACCAATTAGATGTGGTGTTGCGTATTTCAGAAGAAAATGATTTGCTCGAACGCGAGAAAAAAATTGATGCACTGAAATGGGCTTGGCTCGAAGAGAATACTTTTTTCAATTATTTTTCAATCGAAAAAGTATTGGCTTACGTTTTAAAAATTGAAATGCTCGAACGTTGGAAACCACTTTCGGTAGAAAAAGGAACACAAATTTTCAGAGAATTACTTGTGGGAATGAAAGAGGGAGTGAAATTTGAAACTGTTTAAGTTTGAAGTCGCAAATTGCGACCTCAAATGCTAAGATTTAAAAATAAAAACAAAATATAGTCATAACTAATTTGCAATTAGCAAATTGTATTTTTGGCACATTAAATATTATGTCAACAAAAGGAAAAGTTAAAGGAATTATTTCGAACTTGGTTACGGTGGAAGTTGATGGTCCCGTTTCGCAAAATGAAATTGCGTATATCGAGTTAGGTACTCAAAAACTGATGGCCGAAGTACTGAAAGTAGTCGGAAAAAATGTTTTTGTGCAGGTTTTTGAAAGTACGCGCGGACTGAAAGTAGGCAACGATGTGGAATTTATGGGGCATTTGCTCGAAGTTACACTTGGCCCAGGATTGCTTTCGCGCAATTACGATGGCTTGCAAAACGACCTCGACAAACTCACCGGAATATTCTTGCAACGTGGAGAATATAACTATCCGCTTGATACAGAGAAACTCTGGAGCTTTAAGCCTATTGCCAAAATTGGCGATAAAGTGGAAGCCGGAACTTGGTTGGGCGAAGTGGACGAAAACTTTCAGCCGCACAAAATTATGGTTCCTTTCAAAATGGAAGGTTTTTACACTGTAAAATCGGTTGTTGCAGCTGGTGAATTTAAAATTCTGGATACGATTGCCGTAATTGTGGATGCAGATGGTAAAGAACATGCCATAACCATGGTGCAAAAATGGCCGGTTAAAAAAGCCATTACCGTACATACCGAAAAACCACGTCCGTTTAAATTGCTCGAAACTGGTGTTCGAACCATTGATACTGCTAACCCAATTGTTGAAGGCGGAACAGGATTTATTCCAGGCCCTTTTGGAACAGGAAAAACCGTTATGCAGCACGCCATTTCGAAACAAGCCGAAGCCGACATTGTAATTATTGCCGCCTGTGGCGAACGTGCAAACGAGGTTGTGGAAATATTTGTTGAATTCCCTGAATTGGAAGACCCTCACACCGGACGAAAATTGATGGAACGTACTATTATTATTGCCAATACTTCGAATATGCCGGTTGCGTCGCGTGAAGCTTCGGTTTATACGGCTATGACTATTTCGGAATATTACCGCGCCATGGGCTTACGTGTTTTAATGATGGCCGATTCCACATCACGTTGGGCACAGGCGCTCCGCGAAATGAGTAACCGCATGGAAGAACTTCCGGGTCAGGATGCATTCCCTATGGACTTATCGGCAATTATTGCAACCTTCTATAGCCGTGCAGGTTATGTGTATTTAAAAAACGGACAGACAGGTTCAATTACCTTTATAGGAACAGTTTCGCCGGCAGGTGGAAACTTAAAAGAGCCTGTTACCGAAGGAACAAAAAAAGCTGCTCGCTGCTTCTTTGCATTGGAGCAAGCGCGTGCCGACCGTAAACGTTATCCGGCTGTAAATCCGATTGATAGCTATTCAAAATACATCGAATATCCCGAGTTTGAAGAATACATTTCGAAACGCATTTCGCCAAATTGGACAAGTATGGTAAATGACATGAAAACCATATTGCAACGCGGAAAAGAAGTACAAGAGCAAATTAATATTTTGGGCGACGATGGCGTTCCTGTTGATTATCACATTACATTCTGGAAATCGGAAGTCATTGATTTTGTGATACTTCAACAAGATGCATTTGATAAAATTGATGCTGTTACGCCACTTGAGCGACAGGAATTTATGCTGAATTTAGTGATGGATATTTGCCATGCAAATTTTGATTTCAATGGATTTGTTGATGTAATGGACTATTTCAAACGCATAATAAATGTTTGTAAACAAATGAATTATTCGAAATTCCATTCGGAAGATTTTGAGAAATTCGTGAATGAATTACAAGTGGTTTTGGCAGAAAGAAAAAAATAATTGAATGCAAAAAAGAATTCTTTATATCATTTCTGGTTGTAATGGTGCAGGAAAAACTACGGCATCGTTTACTATTTTACCTGAAATTTTGAATTGTAAAGAATTTGTTAATGCTGATGAAATTGCTAAAGGGTTATCTCCATTCCAACCGGAAAAGGTCTCGATTGAAGCTGGAAGGCTTATGCTAAATAGGATAAAGGAACTTCTATTTCAAGGAAAAACCTTTGCATTTGAAACAACACTTTCTACAAAAAGTTATAAAAACACTGTTAAAGAAGCTCAGGAAAATGGCTATGAAGTAATTCTATTGTTTTTTTGGCTACAATCAATCGAATTAGCAGTAGAACGTGTTAAACAAAGGGTTATCGAAGGTGGACATAATATTGAGCCAAATGTTATTGTAAGAAGATATAATAATGGCATTAAAAATCTTTTTGATATTTATTTACCAATTGTTAATAAGGCTATGATATTTGATAATTCAGACAATATTTATCAGTTAATCGCAGAGAAACATAATAACAAAATTAATATCATTGATAATAAAAAGTATAATACACTTACACAAAATTCCAATGAAAAATAATAAAAAAAACATGACTGAAATAGAAAAAATTCTTCAGGGTATGGACAGGGTAAATGAAAATCTCATAACTTTTAAAAAAAGAATGAATAGCAATTTAGTCGTTTTGAGAGATGGAAAAATCTTACACATTAAACCATAAAAGCATTTCAAAAAAATAACATTTATATAATGGCAACAAAAGCATTTCAAAAAATTTATACCAAGATTATACAAATTACGAAAGCAACTTGTACGCTACATGCAACTGGAGTTGGTAACGAGGAATTAGCTACAGTAAATGGAAAATTAGCTCAGGTAGTGAAAGTTATGGGCGAGGAAGTTACGCTTCAAGTTTTTGAGGGAACTGAAGGTATTCCGACCAATGCCGAAGTAATTTTTCTGGGCAAAGCTCCTTCGCTGAAAGTGAGTGAACAATTAGCTGGACGATTTTTCAACTCCTTTGGAAACCCGATTGATGGAGGTCCCGAAGTGGAGGGCGAAGAACGCGAAATTGGTGGTCCTTCAGTAAATCCTGTTCGTCGTGAGCAACCTTCGGAGCTTATTGCAACCGGCATTGCTGGTATCGACCTGAACAACACCTTGGTATCCGGACAAAAAATTCCATTTTTTGCTGACCCCGACCAACCTTTTAATCAGGTTATGGCAAATGTGGCTTTACGTGCCAAAACCGACAAAATTATTTTGGGCGGTATGGGTTTGACCAACGATGATTACCTATATTTCAAAAATGTTTTTAATAATGCCGGCGTGCTCGACCGCATCGTAAGTTTTGTAAACACAACCGAAAATCCTCCTGTAGAACGCTTGTTGATTCCGGATATGGCTTTGACAGCTGCAGAATATTTTGCAGTAGACAAAAACGAAAAAGTACTGGTTTTGCTAACCGATATGACTTCGTATGCTGATGCGCTGGCTATTGTTTCGAACCGTATGGACCAAATTCCTTCGAAAGATTCGATGCCAGGTTCGCTTTATTCCGATTTGGCAAAAATTTACGAAAAAGCTGTTCAGTTTCCGGCCGGTGGTTCAATCACCATTATCGCTGTAACTACACTTTCGGGAGGAGATATTACACACGCCATTCCTGACAACACAGGTTATATTACTGAGGGTCAGCTATTCCTGCGCCGCGATTCGGATGTAGGTAAAGTTATTGTCGACCCATTCCGTTCACTTTCACGTTTAAAACAATTGGTTATTGGTAAAAAAACACGCGAAGACCATCCTCAGGTGATGAATGCGGCTGTTCGACTTTTTGCCGATGCTGCTAATGCTAAAACAAAACTGGAAAATGGTTTCGATTTGACCGATTACGATGAACGCACCCTGGCCTTTGCAAAAGATTATTCAACCAAACTGTTGGCAATTGACGTAAATATCGATACCACAGCCATGTTGGATGTAGCTTGGGAAATGCTTGGAGAGCACTTTAAACCTGCAGAAGTGAATATTAAACAAGAATTAGTCGAAAAATATTGGCAAGCCAAGTAGGAGGGCTGCGCCGTTAAGTTGGTGCTTCGCACGTTTTATTAGGGCTACGCCGTTGATTTTGGTGCTTCGCACGTTAGAAGAGGCTACGCCGTTTAAAGAGGTGCTTCGCACGTTAAATAAAAATTAAATATTATGATTCAGCGATTTGAGGATTTAAATGTTTGGCAATTAGCGAGAGAGTTGGTTGGTGATATTTATAAACTATTTGAAAAAAACAGAGACTTTGATTTTAAAAGTCAAATACAAAGAGCTGCTGTTTCAATTATGAATAATATTGCTGAAGGATTTGAAAGAGGTCAAATAGCAAAAGACAACAAACAGTTTATAAATTTTTTAAATTTCTCGTATGGCTCTTGTGGGGAAGTAAAAAGCATGTTGTATATAGCTGAGGATTTAAATTATATCGATGAAATTAAAGCAAAACAAATGCGAGATAAATGTTATAGTTTATCGCAGAAAATATTGGCATTTATAACATATTTACAAAACAACGACAAACCAAAACAACAATAAACGTGCAAGGCATTAACTAAACGGCGTAGCCCTCTTAACGTGCGAAGCACCTCTTATAACGGCGAAGCCCTCTTTAACGTGCGAAGCACCAACAAACGGCGAAGCCCAATTAACAATAAAGTATGGCAATATCATTTCAATATAACAAAACATCGTTGCAAATGCTTGAGAAAAATCTCAAGATGCGTGTGCGTGCCTTGCCTACAATTAAAAATAAGGAAAGTGCGCTACGATTGGAGGTAAAGCGTGCTAAAGACGAGATACTCAAACTCGAAGAAGAGATGGAGCAACGCATTGCGGCTTATGACAAAATGCTGGCTTTGTGGGGCGAATTTGATACTACATTATTACATGTAGATGATGTAAAAATGGGCATTAAGAAAATTGCCGGAGTGAGAATTCCTGTTCTTGAAGAAGTTTTTTACACCACCAAACCATTCAGTTTATTTAATTCGCCCAAATGGTTTGCCGATGGATTGACACAACTAAAAGAATTGGCACAGGTAGGTATCGAACGGGAATTTTGCAGTCAAAAATTGCATTTATTGGAATATGCCCGCAAAAAAACCACTCAGAAAGTGAATTTATTTGAGAAAGTGCAAATTCCGGGTTACGAAGATGCCGTTCGTAAGATTAAACGATTTATGGAAGACGAAGAAAATTTATCGAAATCGTCGCAGAAAATTGTAAAATCACGTCAACAACAACTAAAAGAGGCTGAGTTATGATACTGAAAATGAAACGCTATACCTTTTTGGTGTACCACAAACAATACACCGAATTTCTTGAGAAAATCAGGGAAACGGGTTTGTTGCATGTCATCGAAAAAGCCGAAGGAATAGCCGAGAATGATGCATTACGCGAAAAAATGCAATTGGCAGCCCGAATAAAAAATGCTTTAAAGCAACTTGAAAAACGCACACCCAAAAAAGCGGAATTGCTACCTGCCAACAAAGCGAAAAACGGATTGGAATTGCTTCAAAATGTGGAACTTGCGTTAGCTGAAAAAGAGGCATTAGAGCAAAAATTGCAAAACACTGAGAAAGAGTACGAACGCATGGAAGTGTGGGGCTCATTTAGTCATGCACGATTGGAGCAGCTTCGGAATGCTGGTTTTGTAATCAATTTTTACAGCTGTAATTTGCGAAAATTCGACCAGGAATGGGAAGTTTTGTACAATGCTTTCGAAATTGACACAACCACTACCACACGTTATTTTCTGACAATTACAAAACCAAATCAGGTAATTGAAATTGATGCAGACCCAATTAAACTTTCGGCTAAAACGGCGGAGGAATTAACTATTGAAATTTCAGAGATTCGTGCAAAGATTGCTGTTCAGTTTGAACTTTTGGAAAGAATGGCAGTAGAATATTATAACACAATAAAATCAGCTCAAAGTGAAATAAGCGAAAATATTGACTTTGCAAAAGTAATTTTAAATACAAAGACTGAAGCTGATAACCGTGTCATGTTGCTCGAAGGTTGGTGTCCTGAAGAATCGGAGGAGGTTTTAAACGCTTATCTTGAATCAACAGGCGTTTATTATGAAACAGCCATTCCAACCGAAGAAGATAAAGTTCCTATTAAACTGAAAAACAACAAGTTCACAAAGCTTTATGAAATGATTGGCGAATTATATGATTTGCCAAATTATCACGAGTTGGACTTAACTCCATTCTTCGCACCATTTTATATGCTGTTTTTCGGGCTTTGTTTGGGAGATGTGGGGTATGGATTAATTTTTGTGATAGCAGCCATTATTTTCCGACCAAAAGTTTCGGAAGCATTGAAACCAATTTTCACATTGCTTATTTGGCTTGGTGGTTCCACTGTTGTAATGGGTGCAATTACGGGTAATGTTTTTGGCTACAGCCTGATAGATTCTGAAATAAGTTGGTTACAGGAAGCTAAAAAATACATGTTAAACGCCGATAAACTGTTTACTACTTCATTGATTATTGGAGCAGTACAAATTATGTTTGGTATGGTTTTGAAAGCGATTAATCAAGCCCGCCGATATGGATTTGCCGCATCAATAGCAACTTGGGGTTGGTTAATCATCATTTTAGGATGCGGAGCTGTTTATGGTCTCGAATCCACACAAACTGTAAATGCTCAACTTGCAAATTATTTGTATTATGGCTTTGGTGGCTTAGGTGCGATAATGGTTTTCTTGCTCAATGATATAAAACGAAATCCGCTTATCAATGTTGGTGCCGGACTATGGGATGCATACAATATGGTGCTTGGCTTAATGGGCGATTTACTTTCGTACGTTCGTCTTTTTGCTTTGGGAATTTCTGGTTCGGTTATGGGTTTTGTATTCAACGACTTGGCAATTAACTTAAGTGGAAATATTCCTGTTTTGAGCCCAATTTTCATGATAATCATCATGTTAATTGGTCACGGGTTGAATATTTTCATGTCAAGTTTGAGCTCGTTTGTTCACCCAATGCGTTTAACATTTGTGGAATTTTATAAAAATGCAGGTTTCGAAGGTGGTGGCAAAAAATACCGTCCTTTTGCAGCTTTCAAAGAAGAAAAAACTTTATTTTAAACAACATTCTAAAAAAATATATAAATCAACAATAACTTTTAAAAACAAAAAAAATTATGGAACCAATTATTTTAGCGTATATCGGTATTGGATTAATGGTAGGTATGGCCGGAGTTGGTAGCGCTTATGGTGTAACTATTACCGGAAATGCCACAATCGGCGCTCTGAAAAAGAATCCAGACGCATTTGGTAACTACATGGTATTAAGCGCTTTGCCAGGAACACAAGGACTTTATGGATTTCTTGGATATTTCTTGCTTAAATCGCACTTAACACCCGACATGACTTGGGCAGCAGCAGCGGCCGTATTTGGCGGTGGATTGGCACTGGCTTTAACCGGATTTTTCTCAGCAATTCGTCAGGGACAGGTTTGTGCCAATGGAATTGCAGGAATTGGTTCAGGTTACGATGTGTTTGGTAAAACCTTGATTTTGGCAGCATTCCCCGAATTGTATGCCATTGTTTCGTTGGCAGCTGTATTTATGATTGGTGGCTCAATCTAAAAAACCAATTACAATTTGTTAAGAAGCTCAAACCAATAGCGGTTTGGGCTTCTTATATTTTGATAGTTAGTCGAAAAAAGTTACTTTTGTGTACACAATTCAATTTGCACTCTGGCATCGATGAAAAACAAAGCGTCACAATTTACCTCCTTTTTACATAAACTTCGATTTCAGTACCGCGTTTCGGTGCTGAACGAAAACACATTGGAGGAATCGTGGCACATTCGATTGTCGCGTTTAAGTGTGTTAGTCTTTTCTTCATCGTTAGTATTAGCCACATTTATAGTACTTACATTACTCATTTTTGCGACACCAATTCGCTACTATTTGCCAGGCTATGGCGAAAGTGGTAACAGAGGTACTGTTATTGCCGAATCGATGATTGCCGATTCACTTTTGCACGATTCGAAATTGCAAACCGGATACTTAAATGTTATAAGGTCTATTATTCAAGGGGATATAAAACCCGATTCGGTTGCTAAACTTGACTCGACAAAATTTAAAGAGCTAGCACAAGATTTTTTGGAAAAATCGCGTACTGAAAAAGAATATGTAGAGGATTTTGAAAACAAGGAAAAGTACAACCTTGCTACTATTGCACCCACATACAACGAAGATGTATTTGTGTTTTTCCGCCCCACAAAAGGCGTTATTTCATCGTCGTTTGATAGAACCGAAAAGCAATATGGCATTTCGATGATTACTTCGGTGGGAGAAACGGTTCAGAGCGTATTGGCAGGAACAATCATTTACGCCGGATTTACATTCGATTATGGCTATGTAATTCAGGTTCAACACGAAAACAATTACATTTCGATTTATAAAAATAATACCCGATTGCTAAAAAAAGTAGGTGATACCATACGTGCTGGCGAAGGAATAGCCATTACAGGGGACGAAGCATCGGCAAAAGCCGGAAATCAGTTCTACTTCGAGTTGTGGCAAATGGGTAAACCGGTGAATCCGGAGGATGTAATTATTTTTTAGTTTCGTGTTTGGCGTTTCGTGTTTCGTGTTTCGTGTTTCGTGTTTCGTGTTTCGTGTTTCGTGTTAAAAGAGTTTTATAATTTCCTATTTTCTCAATTTCTTATTTTCTTAATTTCTCATTTTCTTAATTTCATATTTTCTTAATTCTTGATTTTACTAAATGATAGAAGATAAAAAACAAATTGCAATTCTTGGTTCCACAGGTTCCATTGGCACGCAGGCGCTTGAAGTGATTTCGGATAACGATTCGCTTTTCGAAACGTATGCACTTACGGCTAACAATCAAGTGGATTTACTGATTGAACAAGCTCGAAAATTTAAGCCCGAAATGGTGGCAATTGCCAACGAAGCGCATTATCTGAAACTTAAAGACGCACTGGCCGATTTACCCATAAAAGTATTTGCCGGAGCCGATTCTATAGCTCAAATTGCCGAAATGCAGCCTGTTGATATTGTATTAACTGCTATGGTTGGCTATTCGGGATTGAAACCAACAATTAGCGCTGTAAAAGCCGGAAAAAAAATTGCATTGGCGAATAAAGAAACGCTTGTTGTGGCTGGGGAGTTGATTTGCGATTTGGTGGCGAAACATAATTCCGCTATACTTCCGGTCGATTCTGAACATTCTGCTATTTTTCAGTGTTTAGTGGGCGAAGGAAATAATCCGGTCGAGAAAATCATACTTACAGCTTCGGGTGGTCCGTTTCGCACAAAATCGATGAGCGAACTCGAACATGTAACAAGTGCTCAGGCGCTTAAACATCCGAATTGGGATATGGGGGCTAAAATTACGATTGATTCGGCCAGCATGATGAACAAAGGTTTTGAAGTTATTGAAGCAAAATGGCTGTTTGGGGTAACCCCTGAGCAGATAGATGTGGTAGTACATCCACAGTCGATTATTCATTCGATGGTTCAGTTTGCCGACAGTTCGATAAAAGCGCAAATGGGTTTGCCCGATATGAAATTGCCTATTCAATATGCTTTTACTTATCCTGACCGATTAAAAACTAATTTTCCACGACTCGATTTCAATATATGCTCACAGTTCACGTTCGAACGACCTGATATGGAGCGATTTCGTAATTTAGCTTTTGCATTTTATGCCATGGAACGAGGTGGAAATATGCCTTGCATTTTAAATGCTGCTAATGAAGTGGTTGTAGCTGAATTTTTAAAAGATAAAATTGGCTTTTTACAAATGAGCGATATTATCGAAACGGTAATGGCAAAAGCACATTTTGTAGCACAACCAACGTACGAAGATTATGTAGCAACGGATGCGGCAGTTCGTATTATGACAAATGAAATAGTAAATTCTGCCCCAAACCCCTAAAGGGGCTAAAAAAGCGGCATTCAAAGTGATTCACACTTATTTAATGTATTTAGAATTCAAAAAACAAAAGTAACTACACATCCCCTTTAGGGGCTTGGGGCAAGTAAAAACAATAATTATATTTAATGGAAACATTCTTAATCAGAGCTATACAGCTCATTCTCAGTCTTTCGATTTTAGTAGTTCTACACGAATTTGGGCATTATTTCTTTGCTCGGTTGTTTAATGTTCGTGTGGATAAGTTTTATATGTTTTTTAATCCACAGTTTTCGCTCATCAGAGCTAAAAAGATTAACGGAAAATGGGAAGTACTATTATTTGCAAAAAATGTTCCTGCTAACGAACGTCCACGCAAAGATGAAGATGGCGATGTAATGGTCGATGCGAAAGGTAAACCGCTTTTGGAGCCTATTCCATTAAACGAATTAGCTGATGGCGATTGGCGCAAATACCCCGAAACTACGGAATGGGGAATTGGTTGGTTACCATTGGGCGGCTATTGCAAAATTGCCGGCATGATTGACGAATCGATGGACAAGGCGCAAATGGCTTTGCCTCCTCAAGATTGGGAATATCGCGCACGTCCCGTTTGGCAACGATTGCCCATTATTATTGGTGGAGTTTTGGTGAATTTTATTTTGGCTATGGTCATCTATGCTACCGTTTTATTCACTTGGGGCGAAGAATACTTGCCTTTTAGCGAAGCAAAATATGGATTGCATTTTTCGAAAACACTCAATGAATTAGGACTTAAAAATGGCGATAATGTAATTTCGATTGATGGTGTTCCTGTTGATAAACGTGCCGATTTTATTGAATTGGTGCTCATCGAAGGCAAACAAAATGTTTTAGTAAACCGCAATGGTACAGAAACAAACGTGAAACTTCCGGCTGATTTATCGCAAAAAATTTTAGCGGCCGAAGAATTAGACCTTATTTCTGTACGTTATCCTTTTGTAATTGCCGAGGTTAGCGCAGGTAGTGCTGCCGAAGCTGCCAAACTAATGGCAGGCGATAGTATTGTTTCGGTAAATGGAAAACCGTTATTTATTTTTCAGGATGTAGCAACTGAACTTACTAATACAAAAAATAAACAAATCAATATTGGTTACTACCGAAATGGCAAAGCGGATAGCACCAAAGTTCTTGTGTCTGAAAACGGGAAATTAGGCGTTGCTGTAACTGCGGTCAATTCTTTTTTCAACACTAAAAAAACAGAATATGGCTTTTGGGCATCTATCCCAGCAGGTATAAATATGGGTTGGGAAACGCTTACAAGCTATACAAAACAATTGAAACTCATTTTCTCAAAAGAAGGAGCCAAACAATTGGGTGGTTTTGGTAGTATTGGTAAAATGTTCCCAAAAACATGGGACTGGCAAATTTTCTGGTCGATGACAGCTTTACTTTCTGTTATTCTGGCATTTATGAACTTCCTGCCAATTCCAGCTTTGGACGGAGGACACGTTATTTTCTTACTTTACGAAATGATTACCCGCCGCAAACCAAGCGAACAATTTATGGAATATGCCCAATCAGCAGGTTTCTTTATTTTAATGGGACTTTTGCTTTTTGCAAATGGAAACGATATTTTTAAAGCCATTTTTAAATAAGTTTGTAAGGTTATAAAGTTTGTAAAGTTATAAAGTTAAAGATATGAAGCCAACAATTCTATGTTATCCAAAGTGTGGAAATTGTCAGAAAGCCGAAAAATGGCTCAAATCTAACAAGATAGAATACACTTATCGCCCGATAAAAGAAGAAAATCCAACCAAAGCCGAACTAACGGAATGGTTGGAAAAAAGTGGTTTGCCCATTGCTAAATTTTTCAACACCAGTGGATTATTGTACAAAGAGCACAACATGAAGGATAAAGTAAAATCATTGTCCAACAATGATTTAATTGAAATTCTTTCTCAAAACGGATTGATGGTAAAACGTCCTGTTTTGTTGGCTGGCGACAAAGTGCTTGTTGGCTTTAAGGAAGAAGATTGGGACAAGCTATTTCACTGATTATAAGGTCGCCACTCGTAGCAGCCAGCATCGGGCTGACCATCTACAAAGCGGTTACGTCCATTCAAATCGAGCGGGTATTTCGAAGCAACAAAAGAATCGCCAATATTTCGGGCTGGTGAAACGGAATCGGGCGTAAAATCAAAATACTTTTTCTTTTCGTAATCGAATCGGCTATGTTTAAAAATGGTGTCGCCAAATTGATACCAACTAATATTTTGAAACTGCGACTGTTCGTATTTCAGTTTGCGTTTAATATAAGAATTGGCAAATGTACCTTTGTAATCTTTTAAAAAACGACTTGCAATTGCAAATTCATTATCAATAGTTCCCGAAACTATACAATTGGTAAATTCGGTTTGCATGGGTGCTGTGCGTTGCAAGCCCATAATCATAACGGCAGGATATTTATCGCGCGAACTGGGTTCAAAATCGTTGTTGGCATAGTGATTGGCAATGGTCGATTGTTCGAAAATATGCTTACCACCACTTAAAAATACAGTGTAGCTTCCAGTATTCGAAATTTCGCTGTTTTTTACCGTCAGATTTGTATTTTGAGCCACTATGCCATAATACACAAAGTTATGAATGCGGCAATTCTCCACTGTAATTTCAGGCAAATTATCCCTGTCGGAGTTTGGTGAATAAAGCCCCACATAAGCGCTTGTAATATTTGTATTTTTCAAACTATGCACTCCATTCGTCGATAATAAATAAACGCCTCCCCATTGTCCTGCCACATAATTGTAAGGAACAGGGTCCAAAAACTTCACCTTATCCAATCTATCTCCGCGCAATTCCACAGGCTGATTATATGTGCCTTCAGTTCGTAAATTTCCATAAACAATCAGGTTTGAATTATTGTGAAAATACAATTTACAACCAGCAGGAAGAGTTAATGTTTTTGCTGTATCAACAACCAAATCGCCATAAATAAGATACGGTTTATCGTTTTTAAATTGAATGTCATTTTCAATCAACTCATTTTTAAGCAAATACATATTCTGCCCAAAAGCCTCGAGTAGCACTTGCTGTTTGTTGCCATTAAACTCAAAAACCACCGAATCTTCAATCAACACTGGATTATTGTCATCCGACGTATTTATGGTTGTTTCTACAAAAACGTACATACTGTCGCGCGCACCAATTTCTATATCTGTAAAAATATTGGTCGACGAAACAGTTCCATCCACATTTAGTCTGAATTTTGAGCTTGCTCCTTTTGCCAAACCAATCCGGTTAATGCGCAATGCGCGGTTATTTGTATTGTAAATCAGAAACTTTTCTGTGGTACTTCCGAAAGAAGTAAAAATAGTATCGAAAGTGAGTGTATCCGTGGAGAAGCTCAGTTTCTTTTCAGGGTCAGTAGTAAATAATTCGTCCGTACAAGCGGTGATATTTAATAAAAATAAGGCTATGATAATGCCAGAAAATAAACACTTCGATTTATTAATAGCATTAAAATAAGCTCTTGTTTTGCTGAATATAAAGGTATGAAAATTCATTAATTCCAAAATAATAGATTAACTTTGTAAAAATTTAAAACACAAAAGCATTATGGCAAGCCGCAGAAGACTCAAAAAAACCATTCAGTTCGTTAGTTCCGAACTCATTACCGATGTTTATTTTCGTTGTTTATTAAACAAAAACATGGATGAGAAAGTTGCCGAAACATTGGTCATAAAAATTGTTGACACTACCCGCGAATTTATTCTTCGTGCCAACAAACCAGCCGGCAACGGAAATCCTGCATTGGTAAAAGCCTATTATCGTAGCCTTTACAAGGCGTGGGACGAAAAATTAGTCGAAATTATAAAAGCAACCGAACAAATTTAAAATTTATTCAAAGTTAAACGTCAGGGTAATTAACCTTGACGTTAATTTTGAAAGTGCTTGTGTATACACTTTATCACTTTCCTGCATCGAACCCGTATCACGTTCATCTAATGGCGTTAGCATATTGTTAAAACCCAACGCAAATTTGAGTTCGGGAGCTAATTTAAAAAAACTGAAATAGATATCGCAACCAACTCCCACTTCAACAAAAGGGTCGAAAGGTTTTAATAGAACTGCTAGATTATTATCACGACCCAAATCGACATACGCTCCGCCTCCACCAATAAGATACGGACGCAAATTACCGTATCGTTCCGAACTGTATTTGAGATATACAGGCGTACTGATAAGCACCGAAGATATGACATCGGGATTAACCAAATTATTAGTGTAGCTCAATTCCCTATCTCCAATATGCATGGTAGGTGTAAATCTTAAGCTCCAATGGCGCGTAATTAAAAGGTCGCTCACAATGCCTACCGAAAACCCAGGCTTTAATTCGGAAACATCAGCTTGATACACATTTCCATTAATATCCAATGAACTTGGTGTAATTCCAAAATCTAAGGTGTTGATACCAAGTGAAAAACCAAAATGCAACCATTTATCGTCGCCATGATAACTGTTTTGAGCAATCAGGTTTCCGAAGCAAACTAAAACAATCAGTAACGACAAAAATATTTTTCTTAATTTCAACATACAGTTTTGTAGCGTTTTTACCTTCATTTAAACGCTTTAAGCATCAAATTATTGCACAGACATCAAGTAGAAATGGATTATTTTACAGCAATAGTTTCTATTTCGACTAAAGCGCCGAGTGGCAAATCCTTTACTGCAAAAGCAGAGCGGGCAGGACATTCCGATTGGTAGAATTTTTTATACACCTCGTTCATTCCTGCAAAATTACTTATGTCCGACAAAAATACAGTTGATTTTACAACATCAGCAAAGGTATAATTCGCTTCGGTTAATATTGCATTAATGTTTGCAAAAACCTGCTCGGTTTGCGTTGAAACATCTGTTGCTTCAATTTTTCCTACGGCAGGATTAATGGGCAATTGACCCGAAATGTAAAGTGTTCCGTTTGCTTCAATGGCCTGACTGTAAGGACCAATAGCAGCAGGTGCGTTTGTTGTGTTGATTATTCGTTTCATATTTTTTAAAAGAAAATTGAGAAATTATGAAAATAAGAAATTACGAATTTACGATTTCGGCAAAATCAGAAATATGTTCGTCAACGTAGGCTGCAATAAGTGCAGTTTGTTGTTCTTCCATCTCGAAATATGCTTCTTCAAGGTCGTCAAACACCTCAAAATCAACATACATAGCATTGAATTCCTCTTCGGTTGTTTCGCGTTCGAGTTCTTTTTTATTGGGGTCGTAAATTTCCTTTGCTTTATAAATTAACTTGCCAAGCTCTACAGCACCAAACTGCTTCATTGCTTTTGCAAACGGGTTTCCAAAAATATAACCGCCATAACCATTTTGAATTAATTGCACAAAACCGCCATCACGCATTTCGGTCGAAAAAAAGTGCCACGCAAGCAAAGTATGTTGCGAACCGTTTAGTTTGCTCATATTTTCGGGCGTCAAATTTCCATCAACTGCTTGCAAATAAGCATCGATAAATACCTGAAGAAATTCATCCATCCCTTTCTCTGCTGCTTCGGCGAGGGCTTTGTCGTTTATTTGAATCATATTGTTTTTAAGAATGTTTGAGCGTTTGAAATGTTTGAAAATTTAAAAAGTTTCGTGTAATTCGCGAAATTCGTTTTTATATTCGTAGTTAATATTGTCTTTCGTCAGTTATCGGTCTTTTCAATTTATCAATATCTCCACTCCATAAGCTGGAATATTTAATACTATTTTGTTCGAAGTAAAAGAGAATTTAGTTCCAAAAGTAGCTTTCAACTTTTCTGCTTTTAGCAATTTTGGTAAATCCACTTCAAAAGTACTGCTTTTTGCCGAATTATTAATAAACACTATGGCTTCTTTGCAAAAATACTTTCGAGCATATACCCATGTTTCGGGCTTTGTTTCAATATTTATAACATCGCCATAAACCAACACAGGATTATTTTTGCGCAAATGTGTGAGTGTAGCAACGCTGTTCCAAAGTTTTGTTTCTCGATTATTCCAACCATCGAAGCGCATCATACGGCGACAATCGGGGTCGTTCGCGCCAGTCATTCCAATTTCATCGCCATAATAAATAACCGGAACACCCGGGATGGTAAGATTAAAGGCATGAAATAATAAAAGTTTGTCGTAGGCTGTGGAGTCGGTGATACCAATCTGACGTGTCCAAGCTACTACTTTCGAGTCTTCGCCAGGCTTAATGTCGCCCGAAGCCAATGCCATAAATCGCGGTTTATCATGATTTCCGGAAATATATCCCATTAAATTGTGTGTGCCAAAAATATTCAAACTCGAACGAAAAACGTCCTGCACGCGAGTAAGGTCGCCGCCACCCATTCCTGCAAAAGTAGTATTGGCTATATCGTACACATTAAAATCAAATTGTCCATCGAGCATGCCTGTAGTGAGATAACTGGCTATTAATTTGGAACTTCCATAAGTTTCACCAATCTGATAAGGCAAATTTCCATTCAGTTCACGTTTCATTTTAAGTGTGAGCATACGCCAAAATTCTTCGTTGATATGCTTGCATGCATCATGTCGGAATCCATCCAGTTTGAATTCTTTCAACCAAAAAAGCGCTGAATCTGTCATCATTTCCACTACTTTTGGGTTGGAGTAATCGAGTGAAGGCATAAAAGTATCGAACCAGGTAGTTAAGCGATATTCATCCCATTTAGCCACATTCAACGTTCCATCAGGCAATACAAGTTGCGTTGCAAATTCGGGATGCTCTTTATAAAGTGGATGTTCCTCGTGTACATGATTGGCCACATAATCGAGCAATACATTCATTTTGTTGTCGTGAGCAGTGGAAACCAATGTTTTAAGTTCGTTGTTTGTGCCAAAACGAAAATCAACTTTCGACGACGAAACAGGCCAATATCCGTGATATCCCGAAAACTTTGTTTTCCCTATTGCCGAATAACCATAAGGTTCCAGCGGATTCTGATTGAGAGGCGAAACCCACAAGGTATTAACGCCCAATTTTTCGAAATAACCATCCGAAATTTTCTGCTGTAAACCAGCCAAATCGCCACCCCAAAAATCGGCAGCATGCTTTACATCCGGTCTCTTGAGTGGTTTATCGTTGGTTTTATCGCCATTCATAAAACGGTCTATCAACATAAAATACATTATCTGAGCATGTTTATCTGTACGTTTCAGTTGGTTTCCATCAGTGAGTACTTCGCCATTTTGAAGCGGAATCAGAATATCGTTGCCCACACCAAAATCGTTGCTTGCCCAAACACGTAGGTACGAACGTTCCAACTCATGCGCCTCGGCCGGAATATCAAAGATAATTTTGTTGTTTTCAATAACCACAAAATTATTTGGTAAACGATAATTTTGCCAATACACAAAAACGGTATTTATTTTATTTTGTGTCGAAAGCTGAATTTTATTGTTTTCAAAATCGTCGGTTAATAATTGTGGAAACGAATCATTTTTTCCGGCAATTTGCAAAATAGAATTATATTTTCCGAAACCATTATCCACCTTGTTTGGATTATTCGGGTCGTGGTTTTGGTCGCCATCAATTACCATTTGATACAAATACGAACCAGGACTGAGATTCATGGTAATTTCGTATAAACCTCTGTCGTTCAATGCTAAATCTGGCATTCGCGAAGGAGTCCAATCGTTCATTTGTCCGGCAATTTGCACTTTGTTTAACGATTTTCCATCTGGGTTGAACGTAAATGTATAATCTACTTTATCGGTTTTGCGGCAAGGAACTGAATATGGAACACCTTTTACCCAAATTTGCACATCTACCATTTGCTCCATTGTAGGATTAACTTTTAAAATAGCTGTAGCCTTATCAGGCGAAATTTGTACATTTAAAAGCTCTGAACTTGATGTAACTGAATCAACATCAGCAACGTTTAAAATAAAATCCTGCAGAAAAACTTTATTTTCACCCACTTCGAGTGTTAATAATGAGTTGAGATTAAGATTGTTTTCGCCCTGCGTGGGATAATTTAATTTGGGCTGACAAGCAGCTAATACTAAAACGGATAGAAATAAAATGCTGTATTTTCTCATAAGTGCAATTATTTTTAAATAATTTTCAAAAATACATAATCTTAATTAGATAATAGCTTGTGTACAATTTGCAGTGCTATATTTTTAATGCAAACGATGTAGTAAATGAGTTTAAAATGTTGATTTAAATAATAATAACCATTAAATACAGAAATAATTGTGTAAATCATTTAAATTGTATATCTTTGACCCCGAAAAGAAAATGTAGTACCTCCTTTGTAGATTTTTTATTACTTACCCTCCGGTTCGTTTTGATTAAGACATTTGACACTTTACTTCTCTTTTTTTACAATTTAAATAAAATTTTTATGAACATTTACGTAGGTAACTTAAGTTACAATGTTAGAGAAAACGACCTTAAAGAAGCAATTGCAGAATACGGTCAAGTAGTATCATGCAAACTTATCATCGATCGCGACACACGCAGATCAAAAGGTTTTGCATTTGTAGAAATGTCAGATGACGAAGCTGCAAAAAAAGTAATTGCTGAATTAAACGGAGCTGAATTTGATGGCCGTCCAATGGTTGTTAAAGAAGCGCTTCCAAAAAACTAAATCTAGTTTTTCAGAAAAATAAAGAAAACTTCTGTTATCGAAAGATAGCAGAAGTTTTTTTTGTATTTTTGTATGCAAATAAACTTGTCAATTAGCTGTTGACTTTTAAAATCTTCCTCCATGAAAATCAAAAACTTAGTATGGCTATGCTTTGTAATTTTGGTAGCGTGCAAACCTGTAATTGAAGAACCAGAGCCCGACCCCGATGTAGAAACAAAACCACTCACCGAAACAACTGAGGTGAAATTCACATCCGAAAAAGATGCGATTTTACTCTTAATCAACACTAAAAATGATTGGAATATTAGTAGTACTTCCGATTGGATTTCGTTTACATCATCTACTGGGAAAAATAATTCGGGCATTTTAATAAGTGCTTCCGAAAACACTTTGTTGCCAAGAAAAACCACAATAAAACTCACAAGTGGTACCGAAACAAAAGAAATTACAGTTACGCAAGCAGGTGCTCCAACAATTAAAATAGCTATTGGAAATCAAACTATTAAAATGATTTTGGTAGAAGCCGGGAAATTCACAATGGGCGATCCCGATTTTTACTCGTTTACGCAGCACGAAGTACAATTAGATAGTTTTTACATTTCGGAAACTGAAATTACAAATGGCGTATGGAAAGAAATACAGGGAAATTTGCCTTACGATACCATTCCATCCTACACAGGTGCTTCTCAATTGACTAAAACAAATTTGCCGGTGAGTTATGTTACGTGGTACGATGTTACAAATCAGTTTTTACCAAAATTAAAACTCCGGTATGCATATAATTTTCGTCTGCCGACCGAAGCAGAGTGGGAATATGCTGCTATTGGCGGAAAGTACTCACATAATTACAAATATGCCGGAAGCAATAATATTTACAATGTAGCGTGGTACACCGACGCAAACTTCAGCACAACTATATACAGCAAAAAAGAAGTTAAAACACTAGTTGCAAATGAGTTGGGACTATATGATTTGAGTGGAAATGTAAGCGAATGGTGTTCCGATTGGTACGCCGATTATACTTCCGAACCCGTAAAAAATCCCACCGGACCCGCCATCGGAACTAAAAAAGTAATGCGTGGTGGCAACTATCAATCGAGCGCTTCGTGGGGCGAAGTACTCGAATGCAAAGTCAGATATAGAAATTCTGCCGTGCCTGCTTGTTACGAAATAAGCTGGCCCGGAACAAGTTACGAAGCCAAACATTATCGTTGTGAGTGTTTGGGATTCCGAATTGTAATGGCTATCGATAAATAATACTGCCCCTAACCCCTAAAAGGGGAATTTTGCTACTACCAACATTTAAATTTTTGTTCTTATGAGAAACTTTTTTAAAATTCTGATAGTTCTATTGGGCAGCTTTGCAGCTACTGCTCAAACAGTTGTGCGCATGCGAATGCCTGCGCAATCGGAAAACGCATTAAGCGTTGCCACACTTTACAATGAAGCACTACCAACAGGAGTTTCGATTGTTTTGGGCGTAGTGGGGTACGAAATAAGTGGCGGCATAGCCCCTTATCAATACGAATGGGTGAAAAATAATCAGGTAATTGCCACTGGTGAAGTAGCTGTGATAATACCCGAAAAAGACATGAATTATGTGCTGCGGGTAAAAGATAAAAACGGATGCAGTGTCGAAAACGCAATTAATGTTTCAAATTCAGCCAAAGTAGCAAAAAACTACTTGAGCGAAACCGTAAAAATAAATTTATCACAATTCAGCCATCAACTAAGTGTTGATTTTAAGAGCTTTGTACCCGAAAATATTACAGTAAGCATTTTCGACCTACAAGGTAAACTTCATACAAAGCAAGCTATTCGCGAAAGTGCTATAATTCCTGTTCAGTTGCCTTTTGGTGCCTATTTGGTTGTTGTAGGAAACGGCCAACTATATCATGTTCAAAAAATTATGGTGAAATAACTAAAAAAGTACAGCCATGTTAAGATTCATTATCTCCATTATAAGTATAGTTCTTTTTCAAAATATTTTTGGAAACGAAAAAGCATTGAAATTTGCAAACGAATTTTTCAAGAATAAACCAACAACAGGAATACAAAAAGCCCCATCTGCAACAAGTAGCGTACAGAAAGTATACGAATCGGCAGATACATCTAAAACAGAATTACTTGTATATCAATCAGCTAACAAAGGATTTATTATTTTAGCACCATCAAGCAACGACTTTCAGGTGATTGGGTATTCATCCAACAGTACCTTCGAAAAAGACAATTTACCTATACAGCTTAAAGGACTAATCGCCATGTACGAAAGTACGCCTACAACTCATCTTTCTGGAATAAAAACTGCCGAAAATGCAACAATCGTTGTTGAACCATTGCTAAATACTGCCGGCATTCACCTCAATCAATTTTATCACGCCGAAGTTGGGAATTGCCCCACAGGCTGCGTGGCAACAGCTATGGCTCAAATTTTGGCGTATCACAAATATCCCGACCATGGGAAAGGTTCAAAATGCTACACAGCAGGAAGTTACGGACAGCAATGTGCCGATTTTGAAAACACTTGGTACAACTGGACAAATCCAACCAATGCCGATTACGAGCTTTTGTCGAAACATATTGGAGTGGCTGTAGAAATGGGTTATTGTTCTGATAAAAAAACGGCTGGAAGCATCCCTCTGAAATCAAATTATTACAGCGTTTTGCAGGAAAATTTCCGGATGCACACCTATCCATACACTTCAACACCAAACGAATATGTTTTTACGGAATTAGACCAGAAACGTCCGGTTTATCTTGAAATTTGGGGCGATCCAGGACATGCTTTAGTTGCAGATGGCTACGACAGCAACAATTTTTTGCATCTTAATTTTGGTTGGGGAGGCACTTACGATGGCTTTTATTTAATGAACACAAATACAACCTTTAATGTAGGTAGCACTTTTGGTACCAACTTAGCAAGCACATTATTTATTTCAACAAAGCCATTTACTATTGACAAACAAGACTCGCTCAACTTAGTTGCCATAAACACAAAATTAAATAATAAATGGGATTTTCAGAAACCAATTTCGGATTGGGCGGGTATAAAAATAATTGGCGGTAAGGTTGTTGAGTTAAATCTGAGCTCAGGAAATTCGATACAAGGTGAAATTCCGTTAGAAATCGGCAATTTCGACAAATTGCGTACGCTTTCAATTTCAGGAAATCTAATCGGTCAACTCCCTGCATCGATATTTAACATTAAAACACTCGAAAATTTGTCGGTTTTAAATTACTACGGAAATAAAAACCTGAATTTTACACTTCCAGCTACAATCAGTAATTTAAGCAAACTAAAAACACTTTATCTAAATAATTGTATTACAGGCATTATTCCGGAAACAATTGGCAACTTAACCAATTTACAATCGCTTAATTTATTCAACAACAGCCTAAGCGGACAAATACCAACCACAATTTGTAATCTGACAAAACTAACGGAGTTGGAACTGAGCCAAAATCAGCTAAGTGGAAACATTCCTGATAGTATCGGAAAATTAAATTTATTGACATATTTTCAGTTTGCAAAAAATCAATTGACAGGTACAATTCCAACATCTATACGACTTTTAAAAAAATTAAACCATATTTCGGTCGAAAGTAATAAACTCAGTGGTGAAGTACCCAACGAACTGAAATCTTGTCGTTTGCTAAATGAAATTAATCTGTCCGACAATCAATTATCAGGAATCTTTCCTGAAATTGGCGATTCGTTAACAGCACTTAAAACCATTAATATATCAAAGAATAAATTCACGGCATTGCCTCAAAGCATTGGTAATCTGAAGGAATTAGTTACACTCAACATTTCCTCAAATCAACTTTCGCAACTTACAAACACCTTATCAACTTGTGTTAAACTGCGAATTTTAGATGCTTCGAAAAACCAACTTGCCTCTTTGCCTGTTGACTTTGTGTTATTAAACAATCTGACAGAATTACATCTTTCAGATAACAAGTTCGAAAGCATTCCGCAATCGCTCGAATACATGTTTAGTTTGAAAACTCTGAATTTTGCAAATAACAAACTCTCGTCACTTCCCGATTATTTGGCACGATTTAGCTTAAACAGCTTAATACTGAGCAACAATAACTTAAGTGGAATAATACCCGAAAAAATATTGACAAAAAACTATAATGATTTTTTGCTAAACGGAAACAATTTCACCTACAGTGATATCCCAAAATCGGACAGTATAAGAAACCAATTGGGCGTTCAGAAACCGGTTTTGTTTACTAAAAAAACGTACAGCGCATTTATTGGCGATACAATCCATTTACATGCTTCGCAAATTTTATCAAAAACACATCCAAAAGATACTTACAATTGGTACGAATATGTTGATGCTACACAAGCCGAGCCTTACAAGCGTTGGTTAAAAACCGATTCGGTTTTCAGCGTGGAGGTCAACGGTATAAATTTAAAGAAAAAATATTTTTGTGTGATAACAAACGACTCAGTATCAAAGTATTTGTACAGCGGTTCTTTACGCCTGAACTGTATCGATAAATTAACAACTGACACCTTTCAATTGGTAGGCATAACCAAAGAAGAATCGCTCAACGAACGCTATCAAACAACCGTATTGGAGTCCGAAAAACTAAAATTGGGCAGTGTGAGCGATTTGTCGGTTACATTAATTTCGCCTTGGAAAGTACGTGGTCGGCAGCAATGGCAAGGCACAATCGACAAATCGAGCTGGGTTGACTTATCTGCTACTATGCCGACATCGGCCTTGAAAACAAATATCGTGACTATTTCCGAAAAAGAATTAAAACTATCGCCCACAACCACAGCTTATTACCGAAACGCATTATTCGAAGAAAATTGTCACACACAATACAGTGACACGATTAAAGTAGTGCGCTGGGGAAAAATTGTGTGCGACTCCATCATAAACGTTACTCAGACCGACAAAACCATTCGATTGGATAGCTTAGACCTAACCATCCCCAAGGGTCTAGCAAACTCAAACATTAAATTAACCGTTGTAAAATCAGAGCAAAGCTACTCGTGTCCTGATTCGCTAAAATTTATGAGTCCCGTTTACGATGTAAATTTAAGTAGCGGAACTACATTCGACAAACCGATTATCATTAAATTCAAAAACCTGAATAAGAAAAACTTCAGCTTAATGGATATTGATAAATTCAAGCCAGCCTATTTTGATGAGCAACTGAACGAGTGGGTATTTTACGATAATGCCAGCATCGACCTCAGAGACAGCACGCTAACATTTGCCACGTATCATCTCACTAAATTAGCTTGGTTCGAATTGGCACATGCGGGATATACGCACATTTACACCAACGATCGGGTAAATGTAATCTATAAATCGGGCGATGGATATAGTGAAACACAAGCGCTTTACTCTTACGACTTTAAAGTTTTGGGCATCCCCAGACCTTGGGAATCGGCTGAATATGACCCCGACAAAGGTGGCACACCGAATATGATACGCGATATCGCCACTTATGCGCAGGAAACAATTGATAAATTTGAGGAGGTTGGATTTCCGGTACCAAGCCTTAGGTTTAATATCTATTGCAAAGATTCGAAAGATGCGGCTGGTCAAACCGGTGCAACAACTTATATCTCGGGACGTGGATTTTTTTACATTGCTCCAAACATGATGTTTGCAAGCGCAGACGATCTCAAAGATATCCGAAATTATATCCGGTCGACGGTAGCACACGAATACATGCATTACACGCAAGATTATTTCATGGCTGTAATGCTATCGAATGTAACTTGGATGGAAGCAACTGCGCCTTTAGCAGACAGAATTGTATGGAAAGACATTGACCTCTGCGAACCTGAACAGTTGCTTTCGGAAGCTAAAAACTCTACTCCAACCGAACGTTCCATTTTCGACATTCTTTCAATGCCTTGGTACAACAGCTACAACATTCCCGTAGTTTCGAAAATAGCAGGTGGATTATTCAACAAATCAGGCGATTACAATCTTGCAAGTCTTTTTCTGCATTACATGCGAACCTATCGCGAAGGCAGCAAGCTAAATCCGGTGGATTTGCTTAAAGAAACAAGCTATCTCGAAAGTTGGGTAGGTTACCTGAATAGTTTTATAAAATCAAAATTAGGTTCGGATGTGGGTACCGAGTTCGAAAATTACGTCAAATTTTTATTCGAAGGTAGCAAAGAAAATTTCAACTTATTCGAACGCGAAGAAGGCGAAGATCCGCTGAAATTCTTCAAAGCATGCCTCAGCCGCTCGGTAGTAAACAAATCTATTGTTTTCGAAAACAAAAAGAAAATTGAAGACAGATTAAAATTCTCTATTCCTGAACTTTCGATAAAGATGGTCCAAATATACAATTACAATTTTAAACAAAAAATGCTCACTAAATATGTAAAACAAATTAAGGACGAAAATCTGAAAGTGTATGTTTGTAAGTATAACGCAACAACAAAATTAATGGAGTTGACTGATATTTCGGAAAAAGATTCGGTTGTTGTACTTGCCGATGCCTTCGAAAATGAAAAAATTAAAGAAAATCAATACATGACTTATCTTTTGTTTATCAATAAAAGCACAGATGTAAGTTTTACAATCGACGACAAAATCTCGTTTTATCGGGTACCAGACATAAAATACTTTGATGGAGTTAATTTTTTCAATAAAAACTCAACGATACAACCTGCAATTCATACAATTTCCGAATCAGATGTAAAAGAGGTAGTATTTGACGATTTAACAGCACTTTTATACAGACAGATACCTGAACATTACGGTGGTACTATCTATTTGAATCAGACAGTTACGGACTCTACGGTTGTAAGTTCGGGCTCTTCATCAACTGTAAATCAAAGTATGACATACAACTTCCTTACTGGCGATTTAAAAGTATATTATCGTAGCGAGGTTAAATACAGCAAAACATCAACTCTTTTTCAGGAATTTTCGGGAGATTTTAAAGATGTGTATCCCGAACCATATAGAATGTATCTGAAACCAGAGTTATCGAGGTATTATTTCAACACAAATTCGACTAAAGAAACTATTAATTGCATACGGAGTATTCAATTTTCAAATAAGTGGGAAAATGTAATTAACGAAAAAGGAGATATTTCAATTAACTCTAAAACTTATACAGGCACAACCTATCCAGAAAAGAGTGAGATAATACTCTATCTGTTCTTTTATTAGCGTATTTTATTTTATGTAAATATTAAAACTCAATTGCTGAATTTTAAAATCGGTCGAAGACTTACATTCGGCCGATAGGTTGTTTATCAGTAGCATACAATTATCGGATTTTTGAACTAAAAGTTTGTTTTCTAATTCTTTATTTTCGTTATTCGAATACAATTCAGAGACAATTTTTTGAAGTGGAAACGAAACTTTGCTGGCTTTTGCAATGTCTGTAATCTCAATTTTATTTTCGATAAATTTAATTTTAAAATTTTTATCCAAATATATCGAACTGCTATCTTCATTTAATTCTAAATTGGTAATTACATAATTGTAACCTTTAATGTCGTACACATTTTTCGTAGTATGTTCAGCATAAATTGATTTCTTCTTTTCGTTAAGCACATAATTATCAACACCTAATGATTCGGCTATTTGAAATGCTCCCGTAAGTTTACGTTTGTCGTTAAACGTTTTTTTCCAATTTTCAACTCCAAAATTACTCACATAATAATACACTTTATCCGAAATTTCAGCCTGAATGCTATCCTTGATTTCAATTCTATTGGATGTATTATTCACTAATTGATTATTAACAATCAACTTATTATCAATCAATAATGTGGTTAAATCCTTTTCTACAACTCGTTTTGTAGTTGTAAATACACTCCATGGCCCTACCGAAACAAGCAACAAAACTGCAGCAAACGAAACAACCAACCAACGCAGATGTTTTGAACCGGTAAGAAACAAGTAAATACTTACAGCATAGAGCCATACATTAAAAATAAGCACATAAAGTCGATTTATTGAAATGCCATAATCGTCGATTCGGCGTGCAATACCCACCGACATAAGTATTATTAAGGGCAAAAGCAACACGGAAAAGTAACGATTCAGAAAACGCACCACTTTATTTTCGGAAACCGGAAAAAGCAAAAATTTTGCAACATAACCACCTAAAGCCAAAATTGAAACCAAGGTGGTTACCCAACCGTTTGGTAATTCCCAATTAGCAATAATTTTTATCAGGTAAAAATAAAGTATTACTAAATACAATCCCAAAATTGGCAAAAGCACATTTAATCCCAAAATTTTCAAAAACTTATTATACTCCGGCGTTTCGTCGTACAAGTTATTTTTGGTAGGCACATTCATTAAAAAATAAACAGGAGCCACCACTAAATAACAAATAACTGCCAAACTGCCATACAATTCACTCTCCACTTTCACATTAAAAAGCATATCAACAGCATAAATTGCCAGCCCCAAGCCACCTTGTAGAATAGAAATATAAATAAGTGTAGTTATAAATTCCCGGCTAATTTTTTCGGTAAAAATCCAAAACGATGCATCGGTATTTTTACGAAAAAAGAGCGCAAAAGTGATGGATAAAAGCGACACAAAAATGAGTGCTGCAAATTGCATCATTTCCCATTCCACATCATTATTAAATCGGGTAAAACAATACATCGCTATTGACGCTAGCGTAAATAGCAACACTAAAACTCCCAGCAACTTTTTCTTAGTGTTTTCCAGAAACAAAGCAAGTGGAAATGAAGCAATTGTAGCCAAAATAAAGAATCCCCACACGTTGAATTCTTGCTCAAAACGCTTTACATTAATTTCGAGTAGTGCCATAATGGCTAGTCCAAAAACGGCAATTAAAACAACATAAAAACGTAGACCAACTTCCAATAAATCAGTTATTAATGATTTGAAATTGAGTTTTTTCATGATGGTGATGTGATGATGTGTTGATGTGTTGATATGTTGATATGTTGATGTAAAAATGAGATAATTACTAATTAAGTTCCAAAAGTAATACAGATTTAGCTGGTATGTTCATTGTGTTCAAAAAAGAATAATTTTTTCCAGTAACAATATCTCTTGCTGAGTTTTGAGAGTTTAAAATTTCCTCAAATCTATTTAATTCAAGTATTTTTTCCGTAGCGTTATTATTGGCTATTACCATTACTTTTTTCGAATTATTATAGCGGAAATACACGTAAATTCCATCGTAAGGAATAAATTGCAACATTTTTCCATTGTGTAAAACAGGATTATTTTTTCGATAATTCAACAATGTTCGTGTATAATTAAAAATCTCATTCTCCTCAGCTGTACGACCTTCGGAAACAAAAGCATTTCGGTTATCGGTTGCCCAACCACCCGGAAAATCAAACCGATGTCCTTCGTACGAGCCCTGAATGCCATCGAGCATTATTTCGGTACCATAATAAATTTGTGGATAGCCTCGGGCAGTAAGCAACAGGGCCAAACCCATTTTATATTTAGCCACATCGCGTTTTACGGCTGTCGAAAAACGGTCGATATCATGATTATCCAAAAAATTCATTATCAAATTGGTATTCGGATACACAAAATCCTGCGCATAGTGGGCATAAAAACGAGCCATGCCACTCTCCCACCCTTCCGATTCGTTAATCGAGGATGTAAACACATCTTTCAAACAAAAATCCATTACACTTTGGAGGCGCGAATCAAAACCATCTTTGTTATTATTACCGCTCTGATAATAAGCAATTTCGGCAGGCGTTTTAACCCAACATTCGCCAACCACATTCATAGCAGGATATTCGTTTCGAATAGTTTGAATAAATTGAGCAGCAATTTTAATATCATTGTACGGATAAGTATCGACTCTAATTCCATCGATATTAGCATATTCTATCCAAAAAATATATGCCTGTGTGAGGTAATCGAATAATAATTTATTTTTCAGGTTAAAATCGGGCATATTAGGCGCAAACCAACCATTTGTAAGGCGCTGCAAATCGGAAATGGATGCGTATGGGTCTGTCCAAGCCGTCATGCGGTAATTCGAGCCTGTATACGAAGGCCATTCGTTAAACCAGTCTTTGGCAGGCTTATCTTTCGTCCACCAATGCGCCGAACTGCAATGATTTGGAACAACGTCGATAATCAATTTCAGACCATTTGCATGGCATGTTTCGGCCAAACGAAGATAATCTTCATTTTTGCCTAAACGCGGGTCAATCTTGTAATAATCGCTACATCCATAATGATGGTAACTGTAATTCACATCGTTGTTATCGAATAGCGGTGTAGTCCAAAGTGCAGTTGCACCCAAATCGGCTATGTAAGGTACATTTTTTATAATTCCCTCAATATCACCGCCATGACGGGCTCCTGAAATCGAACGATTTACTCCTTGTATGTACCCTTTTACCGAATCGTTGGCAGCATTTCCATTGGCGAAGCGGTCGGGCATAAGTAAATAAACGGCATCTGATTCGGTAAAACTTTTACGATTGGCAGAACCTGCTCGACGAGATTTTAATTCGTATGGCAGTACTTGTTTAGCTCGTCCTCTTTTAAGTTCAATATTGAATTTTCCAGGTTTTGCATTTTTGGCTATATTGACATATAAAAACACATAATTTGGATTATCTGTTAGTTGTCTATCGGTTAATGTGACTCCTGGATAATTTATTACTATGCTAGCATTACCAACACCTGGGCCATAAAGCATTATTTGCAGATCGTCATTATTCATTTCTGTCCACCAAAATGTGGGTTCAACTCGCTCCACAATTGGTTTTGGGCGCATTGTAGCAAACGATAACGATATTGCTGAAACAAAAAAGACTAGAAAATATATTCGTCTCATATTCAGAGTAATTGTTATATAAATTAAAAATGCAAATTCTGAAATTGTTCTTTTATAAAATCATGTTGTTTCTCGAAATTATCGGATATATTAATCTCCAATTTATTCCATTTCGTATTCCAAGCCTGTGTATTTTCATCCTGTAGCAAATCCCAACCCTTCATTTTCGCCTCCAAACAGGCTCGTGAAGCATTGACAGTCAATTCTCTGTAATTCATTCGGTTAGAGTCGGAAAATGCCACATATTTAACAACCGAAACAGAATCACCTTCCACTACATTGGCACCAAACGAATAACCAGCCACATTGGTTTTTTCAATTTTTGTAGCATTCAGTTTTTTTAGGCTATTATTTTTAAATAACTCAAAACTCACAGCTTCACAAACCTGAAAATTTGTTTTACGTGTTTGAATCCACAAATGAGCCACATCGGCTTGCGTACGCGATTGTAAAACATTCCATTGCGATTCGGTTTGCGGATACAACTTTTCGTTTACGCTACCATCTATTACAGCAACAAAATTAATACTTCCTTGAAAATCAATTGATTTTACTTTAAACTTGATAGCACCGAGTTGTGTATTTGCCAAACTTAGAAAACGATTAATTTCGACCTGAATTGTTTTTTTTGAAGGAGTGATAATTCGAAAAACACGCGTTAATAAGCCATCTTTCATATTTAAAACACGCTGATAACTCAAAATTTCGCAAGAACTTATATCTACTATTTCGGCATTCAATCGTAAAACAATTGATGTCCAATCCGGTAAATTTGAATACGAATCGAGCGTTCGCACACCTTCAATAAATGTACCTTTCGAAGTTTCGCCCGAATTAAATTCTTCGAAACAGCCACGTTGAGTTACCAAGCCATTGCCAATAGCAAAAATGCGTTCAGCTTCGAGCTGATTATGGATTTCATACTTTTCTTCGGTAATGAGCCAAGGATTTTGTTGTGTCATAATTATACTTCGTGTTATTTGGGCTTCGCCGTTATTATCAGTTGTCTGTTGTCCTTCGTCTGTAGTCAATTATCAAGTCTACAAAAGCGATCCGATATTAGACGTAAAAAGTTTAACAGCAATGGCTAAAAGAATAATTCCAAAGACTTTTCGTAAAATGTAAATACCACCCTCGCCTATCACTTTTTCAATTTTCGAAGTTGATTTAAGTACAAAGTATACGATTAACAAGTTAAGAACGAGTGCAAGAATAATATTGATAGTATCGTATTCGGCACGGAGCGAAAGCAAAGTTGTAAACGAGCCTGGGCCAGCAACAAGCGGAAAGGCGAGCGGTACAATTGAGGAGCTACCCTCGGGTCCTTTATTACGAAAAATTTCAATATCGAGAATCATTTCGATAGCAAAAATAAAAATAACCAAAGCCCCAGCAATAGCAAACGACTGAATATCAACATTAAACAACTTTAAAATTCCTTCACCAGTGAATAAAAAAGCGATTAGAATAAGAAAAGCAATGGAACTCGCTCTAAAAGCATGTACAACGTTTGATTTTTTCTTTATGTCTAAAATCAGAGGTATCGATCCCAAAATATCGATAATTGCAAAAAGCACCATAAAGGCACTTGTAAGTTCAATTAGGCTGAAATTCATACAAATTAAATTTAAAGATTCTGTTTTGAAAAATACTGTAAGGCACATCAATAATAATTTTACCCATTGGCAAAGAAAGGCAAAGTTAATATTTTATTTGAAAAAACGTATTTTTATTGAAAATTTACGATTAGCGTAATTAGCGAAATAGCACTTTACCATCACTCCTTAACAATTCAACAGCAGAGCATCTCATCGTTGTACGCTTGCATTATGGCATGGAATAGTTTATTGTAGTAGAAGCTAGTAAAAGAACTACGTCGTATGTGGCGACGTTATTTGTTGGGTAATGTGCAGTTTTTATGGTATCTAATTGGGGAAAAAGTTAACTAATTGTAATTAATCGATGTAATTTTTTAATAGAAAAGAAATATTCGAATCAATGAAAGCAATAACTTCATTCTTTTTGTCAACATTCTGAATATTTATTTGTTTAAAATAAAAGAATACACTAACTTTGAAATCTATTGGACTTAAAAACAAATAGTGACTTTTCAAATTAATAAAAAATAAAAATATTATCATATATAAAATTCAAAAACATGAGTAGAATTACTTTTTTAAAAACCTTTTTATTTGCTTTGACTTTGCTAGTGAGTAATGTGGTGTGGGGTGTGGAAACAATATTAAATAACACCGCCGCTGGTGCAACTGCAAATTGGACTTACACCAACAATGTCAGTGCTCTACCTATCCAGCAAACTGGATATTGGTTATTACAGGCTACATCAACTGCAAAAGATGAAATTATTTCGGATGTAATTAATGTTTCTACATATAGTAATCTTGTTCTAACTTTTGATGTAGCTACATACGGAAGTGGAACAAATAATCCTGCTCTTATTGAGATTTCTTCAGATGGTGGTTCTAACTGGTCAACAACAACTTACACATCCTCTACACCTTCCAGTAGTACTTATATTACAAGTGGAAATATTAATTTGGGAACAATTAATTCTACTAACTTAAAAATTAGATTTACTAACGCTGGAACTGCCGATAAAGGTGTTAGAATGAAGAATATATTATTAAAAGGAGATTTAGCTCCTTCAAACACAGTTTCCACTCCAACAATCACTGCTTCAGGAGCATTAAACTCTACTGATAATTATTTCAACACTGCTTCTATCACATTAAGTTCGACTACATCCGGAGCAGAGATTCGTTATACCACCAATGGAGATGCGCCTACGGCATCGTCAACACTTTATAGTGCTCCTTTTGATATTACAAGTACAACTAATATCAAAGCAATTGCAACAAAATCGGGAATGGACAATAGTAATGTAGCTTCGAAAACTATTACTATTACAACTGTTAGTGATCCAACCATAACGGTAACTGAAGTTAGTGTAGCGGATTTGACAGCTGTTACAGGACTTACCGATAGTGAAATAATCACGGTAAGTGGTGCAGCTTTAACTTCAAATATAGCAATTAGCATAGATGGCACAAATGCCTCCATGTTCTCTGTAGCTCCCGAATCAGTTACAAACACGAATGGTTCTGCATCTGGTTCGGTAACTGTAACTTACAGCCCAACTGCCCCTGGCACACATACTGCAACTTTACGTTTTAATAGTTCAGGCGCTACTGAAGTTATGCGTACATTAAATGGGACTTCGGCTATGGCTACACCTGTTGCGACAAATGCAACCGGCATTTCAACTTCTGGTTTTACGGCTAACTGGAATGCTGTAGCTGGCGCTACTGATTATGAGTTGAGTGTTTATACAAAAAGTGTTAGTCCTTCAAATGCTCCTTCAGATATATTAAATGAAGATTTTAGATTATTTAGTGCTGGAACCAATACTATTACGGACGATACAGATGTATCAACTACTTTAGATACATATACACAAACCACAGGTTGGACAGGAAGTAAAATTTATCAAGCTGGTGGTACTGTAAAAATGGGAGCTTCTAGTACTTTAGGATATATAACAACACCGGTATTAAACTTATCTGCTTCAAATTTGACTTTAAGTTTTAAAACAATGGCTTGGACAAGTGATGCTACTGAAATGAAAATCTATTTAGATGATGTGCTACTTTATACAGCTACCGGATTAGACAACACTAATTATACATTTACTCCTTTTAGTGCTGCATTAACTGGTGGTACTGCAACTTCGAAGATTAAATTTGAAGGAAAACAAGCAATCAAAGGACGATTCTTCCTTGATGATGTTGTTATTTCCGGCTCAGGAGGCACATCTGGTTCAACTCCTATCGACGGTTCACCATTTACAGTAACAGGTACAAACAGCAAAGCCATTATTAGATTAGCTGAAAATACAAACTATTATTATAAAGTGATTGCTAAAAACGGTTCAACTGTAACAGCTGCTTCGAATGAGATATCGGTAATATCATCAAATTCTACCGGCTTGAATAATGTAGCTCAAAACTTACAACTCCGTTCAATTAATGGAAATATTGT
>CAZEEN010000006.1:0-23455 GCA_964511115.1 uncultured Paludibacter sp.
CGGTGCAAGGACGAAAAGAATTGGTGGAGAAAATTAAAATGGTGGGGCAACGCCGAAAAGTAATTCAAGAACTTGAACTGCTGGTAATCGACGAAATAAGTATGGTACGCGCCGATGTACTCGATGCGGTGGATACTATTTTGCGCCACATTCGCTACAAACACACCGAACCTTTTGGCGGTGTTCAGGTTATTTTTATTGGCGATATGTTTCAACTTTCGCCAGTGGCTGTAGAAGAAGAATGGCGCTTATTATCACAGTTTTATAGTAGTCCGTATTTTTTTCACAGTCAGGTCGTGCAGCAGCAACAACCGGTATATATCGAATTCGACAAAATTTTTCGACAAACAAATACTAACTTTATAGATGTATTGAATCAGGTGCGCAATAATTGCCTTACTCCCGATGGGTTGGCATTGTTGCAAAGTCGTTATAATCCGCTTTTTGTTCCTCCAAAAGACGATACGTACATTACACTTACCACACATAACTACAAAGCCGACCGCATAAATGCAGAGGAATTGCAGAAATTAAAAACCAAAACACAAACATTTTCGGCCGAAATAAAAGGTGATTTTGCGGAAAAAAGCTACCCAACAGATAAAGAATTGGTGCTAAAAATTGGTGCCAAAGTGATGTTTATTAAAAACGATACCGAAAGTGTACGACGTTTTTACAATGGAAAAATTGGTATTATTAAAGACTTTGAGGAAGATAAAATTGTGATTCAATGCCCGGGAGAAGATGAGGTTATTGAACTTGGGAAAATGATGTGGGAAAACATTCGCTATTCGACCAATGAAGTTACCCGACAGATTGAAGAAGATATGCTCGGCACTTTTGTGCAATATCCGTTACGATTGGCCTGGGCAATTACTATTCACAAAAGTCAGGGATTGACCTTCGAAAAAGCCATAATCGATGCTGGTGATGCTTTTGCATCGGGGCAAGTTTATGTGGCGCTCAGTCGCTGCCGCTCACTCGAAGGCTTGGTGCTGTGGAGTAAAATAAACCCTAACAGTATCGAAAACGACCGCGAAATTGTTGCCCACGAAAAAACAAAACAGGCCATTGAAGAACTCGAAATGCAGCTGAACGAAAGTCGCAATCAATTCAGAGCCTATACGTTGAGTCAACTTTTCGATTTCCGAACAGGAATTGGTCATGCTTCGCGCATAATTCGAGAAATGGAAAATGTAGCTAGTTCGTTTAACGACGAAACAATTCCGCACTTAAAAGATATTCTCAAGCAACTACAACAAATACAGGAAGTTGCCGATAAATTTCAGGTTCAACTTAACCGTATTTTCGAGAATTCGGAAGTGAACGAAGACTATTTAGCTGAGCGATTGCAAGCAGCCACTACTTTTTTTACCGATAAAATTGAACATGCACTCGAAACCATGCGGCAGTCGCCGGCTGCCTCCGATAGCCGTGAGAATGCGCGTGATTATACCGACCAGTTGCGTGCTAATTTTGCTTTTATGGCACAAAAGCAACATATCTTTCGTAAGTTGATGCATCCATTTACTGTGGATAAATATTTCGAAATAAAAAACACCTTCCTCCTACCCGATTTTACGGTTAATGCTTATGCTAAAATAAGTTCAACCAAAACAGCTGCTTCGCAAAACCCAAAACTTTACTACGAGTTATTGTCACTTCGCAATCAGATTTGCGAGCCACGCAATTTACCTATTTATGTGGTTGCCGGCAGCAAAACGCTTTTAGAAATGGCTGATTATTTGCCACTTAACAATAAGGATTTATTGAAAATTAATGGTTTCGGACCTGCTAAAGTGGAGAAATACGGTGAATTATTTATCAATATTATTCAAAAATACTGTACTGATAATAAGCTCACGACACGAATGCATGAATTATCAACAGCCAAAACCGAAAAGACCGAAAAAGCAGAAAAAAAGGATAAGAAGCAAAAAGGCGATTCGCATCGGGAGACTTATGAACTTTACAAATCAGGTAAAACCATCGACGAAATTGTAGCTTTACGTGGCTTAGCAGTTTCAACCGTTTGCTCACATTTAAGTCGCTTTGTTGCGCTCGGCAATTTGGACATCAACAAATTGGTGTCGACCGAGAAGCGCGAAAAAGCCATGAAATTAATGGAAACAGTAGATTTTGGTTCGGTTTACCAAAGTTTAGGAGCAGTTTTGAATCCCATCGAAACAAACTTCTTTTTGAGCTGGTATCGGAATTATAAAAAATAAAAAAACGGGTTTTAGAAAAACGGGTTTCTTGTTTTTGAAAAAATTAGTCGTTTTATTTCTATTTTTTTGTAGTAAAAAATACATTCTCGTGTTGTTAGTTGCCATATATAGGTAGCAAATGCGTTAAATAATGTTACAAATGATTTTAAACAAAAAAATCAATGTCCAAAAACAGTTAAATATATTGCTGAAAACCTTTTTCACAAAGGATTATTGCGTTTTTTGATATACTTGTTATTTGATAGATTTAAGAATTTTATTACTTCGTTTTCGAATATCACGATACAGATAACTATTTATCAGCTATTTACAACTTGAATTTCTCACTTTCAAAATATTTCTCCACTCATTTGTTTTGCTATTGTAGTTTCTTTTAAAGCAAAATGTAATAATTACTACAAATAAATTTCAATTGTAATTTCAGATTCAGGTTGTAAATTTGAAATCAGGAAAACAACCGAAACCGTATTGACTGCTTTGTATATAAATTGCAGTATTTACCAATCGATTTATCCTAATTATAATGTATCAACAAATCTTTACGATTATGATTAATATATTTTTAGTTGACGATCACGAAATTGTCAGAGAAGGTTTTAAAAAACTGATAAAAGAGTTTAACGACATTAATGTTACCGGAGAAGCCAAGTCGTCGGAGGAGGTATTAGCTAATTTAAGTAATATTGCTTGCGATGTTATGTTAGTAGACTTATACTTGCCCGGCAAAAATGGTTATCAGTTGATTGTAGAACTTCAAAAACTCAGGCCCGAGATCAAATGCATCATTATGAGTATTAATCCCGAACAAAAATCGGCATTAAGAGCTTATAAGTTAGGTGCTTCAGGATATTTGTGTAAGGACTCTTCGATAAGTGAAATTATTTCGGCCATCCGAAAAACATATTCTACTGGCAGGTATATTAGTCCAGAATATGCTGAAGTATTAGCTTTTAAATCGATTTATAGCGAGCAGGACGAACTACAAAAGTTAAGCGATTTGGAAACTAATATATTAATAATGCTTTATAAAGGATTAGATATTAAAGATATAGCTATAAAAACAGGATTAAGTATTGTATCGGTATTTACCTATCGCAAGAAGATATTCGAGAATTTGAAACTGAATAATAACTTGGATATGATACATTTTGTAAAGGAAAATATTATCATGGGATAATTCCAATTTCAACCAAAACTTTCACTCATAAAAAATTTATTTTATTCGAAAACGAATAAATATTTATCAGGTTTTGCATTTAATTAGAAATTTTATTATATTTGCGGTTACTATTTATCATACGAAGTATAAATCAACGGTTTTTGAACCTATTTTTGTTAAAGATTGTTGTAATTGTAATTTTCTAAGATGATATATAACAATAATTTAATGCTTATTTAAATATAATTTCTATCCGGATAAAAACAATATTTTGTACCACACACTAATTTAATTTTTATGATTAAAGTATTTATTGTTGATGATCATGAGATTATCCGCGAAGGCCTTAAAATGATTCTAAAAGAAGAATCTGATATTGTTGTGGTGGGCGAAGCTCAAAATGGAGCTCAAGCTATCGACAAAATTCGAAAAGTTGATTGCGACATCATGTTGCTTGATATGAATATGCCCGGACGAAACGGCATTGATTTATTAATGGATATTAAGGCTCTACGTCCGAAATTACACATATTAGTACTCAGTATACATCCCGAAGATAAGTTTGCGCTTAAAACGCTCAAGTCAGGTGCTTCGGGTTATTTGTGTAAAGACACCGCACTCGAAGAACTGGTGGTAGCCATTCATAAAATCAATTCAAAAGGACGCTATATTAGTACGTCGCTTGCGGAGCAGTTGGCGTTCGATGTAATTCCCGAATCGGATGCAGATCCTCACGATTTGCTATCGAATCGCGAGCGCGAAATTTTGATAAAAATTGCTTCGGGGATAAAAGCAAAAGATATAGCTGACGAATTAGGACTAAGCATCTCAACGGTATTCACTTATCGCTTGCGTATTTTCGAAAAGCTAAACGTAAAAAACAATGTGGAACTAACACATTATGCTATCGAGAAAAAGCTTGTTAATTAGTGCATTACAACAAATTTAAGATATTAAGTTGGTCAGGTAAATATTATTTATCTGACCAAATTTTTTGATATGACAATTCTAAATATTGAAACTTCAACCAATGTTTGTTCGGTGGCACTGAGTACCAATGGCAAATGTATATTCTCGCGCATGAATGCCGATGGCATGAATCACGCCACCATGTTAAGCCCTTTTATCGACGAAGCATTCCGGTTTTTGGCACCCAATAAACCCGATGCTATAGCCGTAAGTGGTGGACCGGGTTCGTATACAGGATTACGTATTGGTGTTTCTACGGCTAAAGGACTGAGTTATGGACTCGAAGTTCCACTAATTGCTATCGACACACTCGAAATTATGGCCTTAATGGCTAAAAATTATATTGTTAATCAACTCGAAAACAATTTGTTATGCGCCATGATTGATGCACGACGTATGGAAGCTTATTCGGCTTTTTACAATTCGAACAACGAACTTGTCCGTAATGTATCGGCTGATATTATCGACGAAAATTCGTATGCCGATTTACTTGAGAACAATATTATTTACTTTTTTGGAAATGGTGCACCCAAATGCAAAGCAGTTTTAACGCACACGAATGCATTTTTTGTTGACGATATTGTACCATTGGCCGAAAATATGATTTCGTTGGCTGAGAAGGCATTTTTAGAACAAAATTTTGCAGATGTAGCTTATTATGAGCCATTTTACTTAAAAGAATTTCATACGACTGCTCCTAAATCCATAAATTAGTTACGAATTACGAGTTAGGAATTACGAATTACAAGAAAAGAAAATAGATACAATGCTCAAAAAAGTTGAATCCTATATTTTGAAAAACAATTTGCTGACAGCTGGTGCTAAAGTAATTGTGGGTACAAGTGGTGGAGCCGACTCAGTGGCATTATTACATGTTTTAAAACAGCTTGGCTTTCGGTGTATTGTGGCGCATTGTAATTTTCATTTGCGAAACGAAGAATCGGACAGAGACGAATTGTTTGTAAAGCAATTTGCATCGAAACTGGCATTAGATTATCATAAAATTGATTTTGATACGGAAAAATATGCACAAAGCAATAAAATTTCGATTGAAATGGCTGCGCGTGATTTGCGATATCATTGGTTCGAAGAATTGCGCTTAGAGCTTGAAGCCGAAGCCATTGCAGTGGCACATCATGCCGACGACAATGTGGAAACGCTGCTTATGAACCTTACTCGTGGAACAGGCTTACGTGGCATGACAGGTATTCCTGTTCGAAATGGTTCGGTAATTCGCCCCCTACTCTGCTGCTTTCGCGATGAAATTATTAATTATCTAAATAATAGTGATTTAATTTACGTTACCGACTCCACGAATTCCAAAAATGATTTTGTGCGTAACCGTTTCCGAAACGAAATAATTCAAATTTTCGAAGAAATTAATCCTGCATTTCGTCAAACCATAAACGATACTATCGCACGTTTCGAAGAGATTGAAGAAATTTACAACGAGCATATTGCATTGGAAATTAATAATTTATGCCGATTTGAAAATAGGAAAACGTTTATTAATACAGATATTTTAAAAACAAAGAAATACGCCAAAACAATCTTGCACGAACTCCTTTCGCCTTGTCATTTTCATATTGATACCATTTCGAATGTGTTGGATGTATTGGATAAAGCACCCGGAGCAATTTTTTATTCGCCCACGCATCAATTATTGTACGACCGAAACCAATTAATATTAGTGGAACGAACAAATGCCGAATTGGATACTTATACAATATATGATAGCAAAAGTGAAATTTTCGAACCTGTTCATTTAAAAATAACCGAACGCAATTTTGATGGAAAAATTAATAAATCACTACTTTATGCTACTTTCGATGCATCAAAACTAAAATTCCCTTTGGTGTTACGCCGTTGGCAAAATGCTGATAGCTTTGTACCTTTTGGTATGAAAACACACAAAAAAGTGAGCGATTTTTTTATTGATACAAAAATTAATCGTTTTGAAAAAGAAAATATTTGGCTTCTGGTTTCGGGAAATGAAATTGCCTGGATTGTGGGTTATCGCATTGACAATCGGTTCTCTGTAGATAGTAACACAACAGATTGTATTGAAATACAGCTAATAAACTAAAATTTATTAATATTTTCAGCAATTTTAATCTAAAATAGTTGTCGATTAAATATTTAGTAGTACATTTGCAAAGATTTCTCACATACAAGAGCCTCCTGCTTTTGTTTTTTATAAATAATCAACAATAAATTATTCATTCAAAAAAAACGTTATTTTCCTATTAACAGGAAGAATTCCGTCAAAACGTTTATCTACTATCATTTTATGACTAACTACAACATTTTGCAACTCAATGCGAAAGAACTGTCCGCCCTGAAGGACATCGCCACCGAACTTGGATTGAAAGTTTCGAACTCGGTAAAAAAAGAAAATTTAATTTACGAAATTCTAGACCGTCAGGCCGAAGTAAACTCACAACGTAAAACAACGATTGAAAAACCGGATGTTGACAACAAAAAACGCATGCGTGTTCAGCTAACTAAAAAAGGCGCTGAACCGAAAAGCGAACCAAACATGAACGAAAAAAAGGAAAAAAAATCGGAGCCTAAAGTTGTAATTGCAGCTGCCGAAAAAATTCAAGAATCGACACCCGCTGCAAAGCCTGCCGAAAAACCAATTGAAAACAAGGCTAAAGCAAAAAAGACAAAAAAACCACCTGTAAAGGTAGTAAAAGCTGATGCAGTTGCCGAAACTGTTGTCGAAAAAATGGCAGAAGTGAAAACTGAAATTGCACCGGAAAACATTGTAACTGATGTTATGTCGGAAGTAAAAACAGCTGAAAAACCAGCACAGAAAAAATTGCGCGACCGCATTATCAAAAAGCCAGTTATGGCTGCCGAAAATTCGAAACCTACTCAAGAACCTGTAGCCGAAATCACTGAACAGTTTGAATCTATCGCCGAAAACACCATGGAGGCAACTGATAGAAATAATTCAAATGAAACAACCGAAAATTCAGAAAACCCGGTTCAAACTGCACCAACTGAGGTGCAACAAGCTCCACAGCCCAACGACCCACAGCAAAATCGGAACAGACCGCACGACAATAACCGTCAGAAATTCAACAACCCACGTCACGAAAAACAGTTCGATTTCGATGGTATTTTGGAAGGTACGGGCACATTGGAAATGATGCAGGATGGTTACGGTTTTCTACGTTCGGCCGACTATAATTATTTAGCTTCGCCCGACGATATTTATGTTTCGCAATCGCAAATTAAGCTTTTCGGACTTAAAACTGGTGATACTGTAAACGGAGCTATTCGTCCACCTAAAGAAGGTGAAAAATATTTCCCACTTATTAAAGTAAACAAAATTAATGGTCGCTCACCAGAATATGTACGCGACCGTGTGCCTTTTGAGCACCTCACTCCTCTTTTCCCCGATACAAAATTTAATTTGTGTAGTGGACGCAACGATACTCTTTCGGCTCGTATGGTCGATTTGTTTTCGCCCATTGGTAAAGGTCAGCGTGGATTAATTGTGGCACAACCAAAAACAGGTAAAACGGTATTATTGAAAGATATAGCCAATGCCATTGCAGCCAATCACCCCGAAGTATATATGATTGTATTGCTGATTGACGAACGTCCTGAAGAAGTAACAGATATGGCTCGTAGCGTACGCGCCGAAGTTGTTTCGTCAACTTTCGATGAACCAGCTGAACGTCACGTAAAAGTGGCCAGCATGGTACACGAAAAAGCAAAACGCATGGTAGAATGTGGTCAGGATGTAGTAATTCTGCTCGATTCGATAACTCGTTTGGCACGCGCTTACAACACTGTTTCGCCAGCTTCGGGTAAAATTCTTTCGGGTGGTGTGGATGCCAATGCATTGCACAAACCAAAACGCTTTTTTGGAGCTGCTCGTAATATCGAAAATGGTGGTAGCTTGACAATTATTGCTACTGCATTGACCGAAACAGGTTCGAAAATGGACGAAGTAATTTTCGAAGAATTTAAAGGAACAGGTAATATGGAATTGCAACTCGACCGCAAATTATCGAACAAACGCATTTTCCCTGCTGTGGATATCACAGCTTCGAGTACGCGTCGCGACGATTTATTGCTCGACCAGGATACGCTAAATCGCATGTGGATTGTTCGCCGCCATTTGGCTGATATGAATTCGATTGAAGCAATGGAATTGATAAAAGACCGTATGGAGCGCACTAAAAATAATGATGAGTTTTTACTCACTATGAATAGCTAACAAATTCATAATTCATAATTCATAATTCATAATTCATAATTCATAATTTATAATTAAAAAATGAGACTATTAGAAGGAAAAGTTGCCATTGTAACGGGTGCTGCCCGTGGTATTGGAAAAGCAATTGCTTTGAAACTCGCATCAGAAGGTGCACATATTGCATTCACCGATTTGAATATCGATGAAAATGCATTAAATACACAAAAAGAACTGGAAGCATTGGGCGTAAAAGCAAAAGGATATGCATCGAATGCTGCCAACTTTGACGAAACACATGCTGTAGTGGATGAAATCGTTAAAGAATTTGGTCGTGTAGATGTGCTTGTAAACAATGCCGGTATAACCAAAGATGGTTTGATGATGCGCATGAGCGAGCAACAATGGGATATGGTTATCAACGTAAACCTAAAATCAGCCTTTAACTTTATACATGCTTGTACTCCTGTAATGATGAAACAACGTTCAGGAAGTATAATCAATATGAGTTCGGTAGTTGGTGTTTCGGGTAATGCCGGACAAGCAAACTACTCAGCTTCGAAAGCAGGTATGATTGGTTTGGCCAAATCGGTAGCTAAAGAGTTTGGTTCACGCGGTATTCGTGCCAACGCTATTGCACCAGGCTTTATCGAAACCGAAATGACTCACGCACTTACCGACGAGCAACGTGCCAAATGGAACGAATTAATTCCATTGCGCCGTGGTGGAAAACCGGATGAAGTTGCAGCAGTTACATTGTTCTTAGCTTCGGACCTTTCGAGCTATGTAAGCGGACAAGTAATTAATGTTTGCGGTGGAATGAACACGTAAACAATTCATAATGCATAATTCATAATTAAAAACGCATAGTTGCTTAAAGCTTCTATGCGTTTTTTGTTTTCTGATTTTCTGAAAACTTATCTTCCAAACAACTTACTTTGTAGGTCACCTCGTTTCATTTTTTGCAAATCCCTAATTATTGCTCCTTTATATTCTTGTTTGTACCAAAAAAAGAATTTACGTTGTTCAAGCTTTTCGTTTTTACTTTTGGCGGTATACATTGGCTCCAACGTATAGGGATGATAGCCCGAATAGTAAATTTCGGTGGCCAAAGTCATGGGAGTTGGTGTAAAATCCTGAACTTGTTCGAGTTTAAAATCCATTTTTTTTGTCAAAACTGCCAATTCGGCCATGTCATCGTTTTTACAGCCCGGATGACTCGAAATGAAATAGGGTATTAATTGTTGGTTCAGTCCTGCTTCGCGATTAATTTGCTCAAATTGCTCTTTAAATTTTGCAAAATAGCTAAACGCCGGTTTACGCATAGTATACAAAACTTTATCGGAAGTGTGCTCGGGTGCTATTTTCAAACGACCCGATACATGTTTGCTAATCAGCTCTTTAATATATTCTGCATGACTTTTATTTGCTTCTTCGCTCTTCGTGTCACTCAATAACAAATCGTACCTCACTCCGCTCCCAACAAACGATTTTTTAATGCCTGGCATTTTATCCACCGAACGATAAATATCAATCAACCGACTGTGATTTGTGTCCAAATTAAAGCACACTTTGGGGTGAATGCACGAAGGTTTTTTGCATTTTCGGCAAATGTCCATATCAATGCCTTTGAGTCCGTACATATTAGCCGAAGGACCGCCTAAGTCGCTTATATACCCTTTGAAATCAGGCATTTCGGTCACTTTTTTAACCTCATTCAGAATAGATTCTTTGGAGCGCGACACAATGTGCTTGCCCTGATGCGCCGAAATGGTGCAAAAAGCGCAACCACCAAAACAACCGCGATGCAAGTTAACCGAAAACTTTATCATTTCGAACGCCGGAATTGTTTTTCCTTTGTATTTTGGATGTGGCAAACGGGTATAAGGTAAGTCGAAAGAAAAGTCCAACTCCGCTTCCGAAAGCGGTTCGTAAGGTGGATTAACAACTACCCAACGATTTCCTGTTTTTTGCAACAAGCGGTCGGCTTCGATGCGGTTACTTTCTATCTCAATATGCTTAAAATTAGAAGCATAGAGTTTTTTGTCGACTAAACATGTTTCGTGCGGAACAAGCGTTTTATCAATAAATTTGGAAGTTGGAATTTCTTTCGATAAAAAAGAAGTTTGCGGAATATCCAAAATTTGCTTAAAGTTTTCGCCATTTTTCACACGGGCAACCAATTCTCGTAAGGGTTTTTCGCCATTGCCATAAATAAGCAAATCGGCTTTCGAATCGACCAAAATACTTGGCATCAGCTTATCCGACCAATAATCGTAGTGCGTAAACCGACGAAGTGAAGCCTCAATTCCACCAATTAGTAATGGAACATCCGGATATAACTTTTTAATAATATTGCAGTATATGATTGTGGCGTAATCCGGTCGCATATTAGGTTTGCCTTCAGGCGAATAGGCATCGTCGGAGCGCAAGCGTTTATTGGCAGTATAATGATTGACCATCGAATCCATATTTCCGCCCGAAACGGCAAAAAACAGTCGTGGTCGTCCCATTTTCTTAAAATCGCGCAGGTCGTCTCGCCAGTTTGGTTGCGGAACAATAGCCACTCTCAAACCTTCCGCTTCGAGAATTCGTCCGATAACGGCTGCACCAAAGGCTGGATGGTCGATATAGGCGTCGCCCGTAAAAAACACAACGTCCACTTCATCCCAACTGCGTAGTTCAAGTTCTTTTTTGGTTGTGGGTAAAAAATCAGTTAGTTGATATATTTTGTTTTGCATGAGAATACACTTTAAAGACTTAAATTCAGTAATTTAGAATCAATAATTATCTAAAACTGGTTGTTTCGAATACTTTAACAAAGATAACATCAAATAAGTTCTTGTAAAAGAGCGTTATTAAAGAGAAAAATGTTAAGTGATTAAAAACTTTTGAGCCTTAAAAGCATTCAAAGAACTTTTTATTTTATTTTTGTGGAAAGATTTAAGATAGTTACGTGTTACTAGAAAAAATATAGAAAAGATGAAAAGATTAGGATTATTATTGACAAGCATTTTTATAGTTATAGTGCTGTATAGCAATTTATTACACGATATTACCGATGGTAAATATAAAGCAAAACGCTTCGAAATGCCCCGCTCCATGAACGATGGCGAACATTATACGCTTTTGGTAAATGGAAATGCGGTGGTAAAATACAATTACCGGACAGGAGCCACAGTCGATACGCTTTTCAGTGTTTTTCAGGCAAAAAAATGTCCGATTAAAAAAATCACCGGCTACGAATTTAGTCCAAGTGAGCAAAAAATGCTTGTTTATACCAACTCCAACTATCGCTATCGCCGCACGTTTACAGCCGACTACTATATATACGATGTAAAACGCAAGGAAATTGAGTCGCTTTCGGAAAATGGAGCTCAGGAAGTTCCACTTTTTTCGCCCGACAGCAGATACATAGCATTCGCTCGCAAAAACAATCTTTTTTTATACAAAGTAGATTTCAAAACCGAACTTCAAGTTACCAAAGACGGTCAGGAAGGTAAAATTATTAACGGAACACCCGATTGGGTTTACGAGGAAGAATTTGAAACAACACGGCATTTTGCATGGAGTCCTGACAGTAAATTGCTGGCTTTTACAAAATTTATTGAAACCGAAGTACCCGAATTTTCTTTTCAATTATTTAAAAATGAACAAAATAGTGATGAATTAAATCTCTATCCGGGTTTTAGTAAATTCAAATACCCCAAGGCCGGAGAAAATAATTCGAAAGTTCAGGTTTGTGTGTACGACGATTTTAATAAAACAACCCGCGCAATGAAAATTTCGAAGGAGGACGAAGATATTTATGTGCCTCGTATCAAATGGGCTAACTCGCCCGAGCAATTGATAATTTTCAAGCTTAATCGCAGTCAGAATAGGCTCGATATGCTTATGGCTGACCCTCGTTCGACCATTACAAAACTAATACTTCGCGAAGAAAATAAACGTTTTGTGGATTACGACAACATTGATTTTATGCAATTTAGCACTGATAATCAGTATTTTTATAATGTTAGTGAACGCGATGGATATCGTCATATTTATCAATATCGAATTACAGGTCAGTTGCTAAAACAATTGACAAAAGGAAATTGGGATGTAACTGATTTTTACGGATACGATGAGGCAAAAAAAGTGATTTATTATCAATCGGCTGAAGTTTCGCCACTGCAACGCGATATTTTTTCAACAGATTTAAAAGGGAAAAAACTTCGCCTTACGGATGGTAAAGGTACGCATGCAGCTTCTTTCAACAATACTTTTACGTTGTTTGCCGATAATGCATCCTCGCTCTCAAAGCCTAACTCGTTAATTTTACGAACAAATTCCGGAGCCAGCATTCGAAATATTGATAACAGTGAAACTATCAGAAAAGAATTTGAAACGTTAAACTTACCCCAAAAGGCGTTTTTTACGTTTAAAACTTCGGAAAATGTACAATTAAACGGTTGGATGGTGAAACCAACGGATTTTGATGTCAATAAAAAATATCCGGTTTTGCAAGTGCAGTACAGCGGACCAAACTCACAACAAGTTTTGGACAAATGGAGTGTAGACTGGGAATATTATTTAGCCACCAAAGGTTATGTAGTAGTTTGTGTCGACGGGCGTGGTACAGGTGCTCGTGGAGCTGATTTTCGCAAATGTACTTATGGAAAATTGGGTCTTTTAGAAACAAAAGACCAAGTGGAAACTGCCAAATATTTAGCACAACAAACCTTTATCGACAAAAACCGTATTGGGATTTGGGGCTGGAGTTATGGTGGCTCCATGACTTTGTGGAGCATGAGTACAGGCGAAAAGATTTTCAAAGCCGGAATAGCCGTTGCGCCTGTAACCGACTGGAAACTGTACAATACAGCTTATACCGAGCGTTTTATGAATCGTCCGCAGGAAAATTTTGATGGTTATACGCAAACTTCGGCTATCAATATGGTATCGAAATTAAACGGAAAACTGCTTATTGTTCATGGCACAGCCGACGATAATGTGCACGTGCATAATACCATGCTCTATATTGATAAATTAGTGGAAGCTGACAAACAGTTCGAAATGCAACTTTACACCGACAAAAACCACAGTATTTTGGGTAAACAAACCCGCCGACATTTGTATACTCGTATGAGTGAGTTTTTGGAGAAAAATTTATAATCGTATTTTACAATAAGGTATTACTGATAAATTCGTACTAAAAGCTGTTGTAAAACATTTTTTTAATACAGGAATTGCCTTTATTCAGACGTAAAAATCATTAATTTTGCAGGTCATTCAACCAAAATAGTGAATACATCAAATTTCAAACTTAATAATCAAAAAAAATCAAATTCACATGAGTACAGAAAACAAAAGTTATGCATTGCCAATTGCAATGATGTTCGCACTTTTCTTTATGATTGCCTTCGTTACTGGGCTTCCAAGTCCGATGGGTGTAATTGTAGCTAAACAATTTGGAGCTTCAAACTTCGAATCACAGTTAGGATTTTTAGGAAACTTCTTGGCATATGCCTTTATGGGAATTCCTGCAGGTATCATGCTTAAAAAGTGGGGATACAAAGTAACTGCTCTTGCAGCTATTGGTGTTGGATTTATTGGCGTATCAGTTCAATTTTTCTCAGGACAAGTTGGTTTGTTCTCAGTTTATTTGACTGGAGCTTTTATTTCCGGTTTTTCGATGTGTATGTTGAATACAGTTGTGAATCCTATGCTTAACACCCTTGGTGGTGGCGGAAATTCAGGTAATAAATTATTACAATTTGGAGGTTCTATCAATTCTATCGGTGCTACAATTACGCCAATGTTGGTTGGTTGGTTAATGGGTGCCCAAGCAGGTCGTACTATCGAAAAAGCAAATCCTGCTTTGTTTTTAGCATTAGGAATTTTTGCATTAGCTTTTGTGGTATTGTTATTTGTAAAAATACCTGAGCCTCACAAAGAAACTGCTACCGAACGCAAAGTTAAACATGCTCACAGCCCACTTTCGTTCCGTCACTTTATTTTTGGCGCCATTGCTATCTTTATTTATGTAGGTATCGAAATTGGAATTCCAAGTACTGCAAACTTATTTATGACTGCACAAACTACAGCCGAAAATCCGGGATTAGGCATTGATGCAACTATCGCAGGAAGTATTGTTGGTATTTATTGGCTATTAATGCTCGTTGGACGACTTGTAGGTGGATTTTTAGGTTCAAAAGTATCAAGTAAAACTATGTTGACCACTGTTTCGTTGGTTGGTTTGGTGTTTATTTTGCTTGCTATTTTTATTCCTACTTCTGTTGCAGTAAATCTTCCATATTTAAATGTTGCTGTACCTATTAGTGTTATATTCTTTGTTCTTACAGGCTTGTGTACTTCCATTATGTGGGGAGGTGTTTTCAATTTGGCTGTCGAAGGTCTTGGAAAATATACTGCTGCAGCGTCAGGCATTTTTATGGTTATGGTAATGGGTGGTGGCATTGTTCCATTAATTCAAGGCTGGGTTTCAGATAACTTCGGTTACATTAATAGTTATTGGGTAATGTTTGCTTGTTTAGCCTATATGTTGTGGTATGCATTGGTTGGTTGTAAAAATGTAAACAAAGATATACCTGTTGAATAAATTCAATTAATTATTTCGGGTTTCGAGTTTCATGTTATTTTTAAACTCGAAACTCGAAACCAGAAACACGAAACAAAAAGAAAAATGGAAAAACCTTATGTTATAGGAATGGATATGGGCGGCACAAACACTGTTTTCGGTGTTGTGGATAGCCGTGGTAATGTAATATCGAAAAGTGCCATTAAAACAGGCACGCACAGCGATGTAAATTTGTACGTGCAGGATTTGTACGACGAAATGATTAAACTTATTGACTCGGCTGGTGGTAGCGATAAAATTAAAGGTATTGGCGTTGGTGCTCCCAACGGTAATTATTATACCGGAAATATTGAATTTGCACCTAACCTACCTTGGAAAGGCGTTGTTCATTTTGCGAAGTTGATGACCGAAAAATTCGGAATCCCAACTGCACTCACAAACGATGCTAATGCTGCCGCTGTTGGCGAAATGACATACGGAGGTGCTCGCGGTATGAAAAACTTTATTATGATTACGCTCGGCACAGGTGTTGGTAGCGGTATTATTATCGATGGTAAAGTAGTTTATGGTCACGATGGTTTTGCAGGCGAGTTGGGTCACACTACTGCTATTCGTGAAAATGGCCGCTTGTGTGGTTGTGGTAAACATGGTTGTTTAGAGACTTATTGTTCGGCAACAGGTGTGGCACGTTCGGCGCGCGAAATTCTGGGTTCGACTACCAAAGACAGCTTGTTGCGCAACATTCCGGTGGATAGCATTACGTCGAAAGATGTATTTGATGCTGCTATGGAAGGTGACGAAGTAGCCAAAGATATTTTCGAATTTACAGGAAAAATTTTAGGTCAAAGTTTAGCCGATTTCGTTGCATTCAGTGCGCCCGAAGCTATTGCAATTTTTGGTGGTTTATCGAAAGCAGGCGATTTGATTATGAATCCTATCCGCGAACACATGGAAGCTAATTTGTTGCCATTGTGGAAAGGAAAAGTCAAATTATTCTTTAGCGAACTGAAAGAAGCAGATGCTGCCATTTTGGGTGCAAGTGCATTAGCATGGGAACTGTAAATTAGTTTATAGTTAACAGTTTATTGTTTAAAAAAAAGAGTTAGTGAGTTAATTTCACTAACTCTTTTTTCATTTATCAAAAAATACAGTGTATATGTCATTTTAATTAATCGCTTGAAATGCATATAAATTACTTTTGTAATGCTTAAAATCCAAGAAAGGAAAACAATAACAAAATAATTTATTACAAAATGAAAAAACAACAAATTGAGCAATCATTCGAGATTGCAAAAGCACGTTACGCCGAAATGGGCGTTGATGTACAAAAAGCTATTAATGAGTTAGATAAATTGCCTATTTCGCTTCATTGCTGGCAAACCGACGATGTTACAGGATTCGAAAAAGCAGATGCAACACTTACAGGTGGCATTCAAACTACAGGAAACTATCCCGGCAAAGCTCGCAACATAGCTGAAGTTATGGCCGATCTCGATAAAGCACTTAGCCTAATCCCAGGAAAACACCGTGTTAACGTACATGCTATCTATGGCGATTTTAGTCAGGGATTTGCCGACCGCGACAAAATTGAACCAAAACATTTCCAAGTTTGGATTGACTGGGCCAAGAAAAATGGTTACGGACTTGATTTTAACTGCTCTTGTTTTTCGCACGATAAATCAGCCGACGGTTTGACACTTTCGCACCCCGATGCTGAAATCCGCAAATTCTGGATTGACCACGTAGTTCAAAGCCGCAAAATTGCTGAAGAAATGGGTCGTCAGTTAGGCTCAAAATGTATGCACAACATTTGGATTCCAGATGGCTCTAAAGATGTAACTGTAAACCGTTTGGCATATCGTCAGAACCTGAAAGATTCGTTGGATAAAATTTTCGAATACAAAACTGATGATAATTTAATGCGTGATTGTATTGAAAGTAAATTGTTTGGTATTGGTGCCGAAAGCTATACAGTAGGTTCGCACGAATTTTATATGGGCTATGGTGTAAAAAATGATATTATTGTAACCTTAGATGGAGGTCACTTCCACCCTACCGAAATTATATCAGATAAAATTTCATCCTTATTGCTTTATTTACCTGAAGTAATGTTACACGTAACTCGTGGCGTTCGTTGGGATAGCGACCATGTTGTAAACTTAAACGAAGAAATTGTTGCCATTGCACAAGAAATTGTTCGTGCTAACGCCGTTGATAAAGTACATATTGGTTTAGATTATTTTGATGCTTCTATCAATCGTATCGGAGCTTACGTAGTTGGAGTTCGCGCAACTCAAAAAGCATTAGTGCAGGCTTTACTTGAGCCAATTGCCAAACTTCGCGAATTTGAAGCAAAAGGTCAGAACTTCGAACGTATGGCTTTATTAGAAGAAGCCAAATCGATGCCTTGGAATGCAGTTTATGACTATTATTGCATGCAAAAAGGAGTAAATGTAGGTCAGGATTATATTGCTGAAATACAACAGTACGAAAAAGACGTTACCTCAAAACGATAATATGAATACACTAACTGGTTTATTGATAATTGCCATAGGCAGCATGGGACAATCAAGTTCGTATGTGCCAATCAAAAAAGTGAAATCGTGGGCATGGGAAAGCTTCTGGCTTGTTCAGGGCATTTTTGCTTGGTTACTTTTTCCTTATCTTGGAGCGTTGCTAGCTGTACCCGAAGGTCATACACTCACCGAAGTGTTAGGAGCTGGAGAGGGAGCAGCACTTAAAGCTTTGTTTTACGGCGCATTATGGGGTGTTGGTGGTCTTACTTTTGGATTGAGTATGCGTTACTTGGGTGTTGCCCTTGGTCAATCAATCGCTTTGGGAACTTGTTCGGCATTTGGTACAATCATTCCTGCCCTTATGGTTGGAACTGATTTATTGAGCGGCGAAGGATTAGCGCTTTTAATTGGTGTGAGTGTAGCAATTGCAGGTATAGCAGTTATTGGCTTTGCTGGTAGTTTGCGTTCCAAAAACATGACCGACGAACAGAAAAAAGCGGCTGTAAAAGATTTTGCTCTTGGCAAAGGATTATTAGTTGCGTTGCTTGCTGGTGTAATGAGTGCATGTTTCAGTTTGGGTATTGAAGCGGCTACTCCTATCAAAGAATTGGCTGTGTCGTTGGGTACTAAATCATTGTACGCTGGTTTACCTGCTATTTTTATGATTACGCTGGGTGGATTTTTCACCAATGCCGTTTATTGTATTTTCCAGAATTTCAAAAACAAAACTATAAAAGACTATTTTAGTGTTTCGGGCAGCGTTTTTGTAAACAATGTATTGTTTTGTGCATTGGCTGGAGTGCTTTGGTATTCGCAATTTTTTGGACTTGAACTTGGTAAAAGTTTTATTGATAGCCCTATTATGATTGCTTTTTCTTGGAGTATATTAATGTCAATAAACATTATTTTTAGCAATGTTTGGGGTATTTTACTGAAAGAATGGAAAGGTGCTGGCACCAAAACAATAGTAGTACTCGTTTCGGGTATGGCAATTCTAATTTTCTCATTAGTTTTGCCGAATTTAATGAAATAATAAATTTTTGATTTGAATATTTTGAAAAAGGCTGATTCGATTTTTAAATCGAATCAGCCTTTTAAATTTTTATTTTCCGATACAGAATTTGCCAAAAATATTACCAAGTATTTCATTATTAGATATATGGCCTGTTATCTCACCTATCGAATGTAAACACTCTCGAATATCCTGCGAAAGAAAATCGCCCGAGATACCAGAATCGAGCCCTTCGGAAACACGACGAATAGAAGTGAGCGCTTGTTGAAGTGCTTCATAATGACGGACATTATTCACCACCACATCGCCAGGCTGAATTTCGGGGAGTTGTGCTGCACGAATAAGAGCTGCTTCCAAAGCTTCGGTATTTAAGCGGTTCTTTGCTGAGATATAAATACGCTCACCTTCGAACTGGTCGAACAAATGACTCAACACATCGCGTTCATCTTCGGCAATTTTATCAATTTTATTAAATACTAAAATCACTTTTTTACCTTCGGAACGCTTCTGAATGCGTTCGGTCAACCATTCAATGTGTTCGCTTAGTTGCGTACAGTCCAAAATCCATAATACAATAGCAGCTTGTTCAATTTTTTGATAGGTTCGCTCTATTCCGAGACTTTCAATTTTATCGCGCGTATCGCGTATGCCGGCCGTATCAATAAAACGAAACGTAACCCCTTGTAAAACAATCGAATCTTCAATTACATCGCGCGTAGTACCGTGAATGTCCGAAACAATGGCTTTTTCTTCGTTGAGCAAAACATTGAGCAAAGTCGATTTTCCAACATTTGTTTCGCCTACCAACGCTACAGGGATGCCGTTTTTTAGTGCATTTCCAACACGGAACGAATCGGAAAGTCGCACAATTAATTGCTCCACATCCGATGCTAATTGTTTGAGTTGCGAACGATTGGCAAATTCCACATCTTCTTCCGAAAAATCGAGTTCCAATTCCACAAGCGAAACAAAATTAAGCAGTTGCGTGCGAAGCTTTACCAATTCATCCGAAAAACCGCCCCGCATTTGCGTCATAGCCATTCGATGCGAAGCTGCCGATGTAGATGCAATAAGGTCTGCAACGGCTTCGGCTTGCGACAAGTCCATTTTAGCATTCAAAAAAGCTCGCTGCGTAAATTCACCCGCCCGAGCCAGCGAACAGCAATTTTCAATCAATAATTGTAGAATTCGCTGCTGAATAAAAACCGAACCATGACACGAAATTTCGACCACATCTTCGCCTGTAAACGAATGTGGTGAACGAAATACTGCCACCAAAACTTCATCTACCAGTTCATTGTTACCATCAATTATATTTCCAAAACTGATTGTATTCGCTTCTTGTTCCAAAATTGAAGCATCCGTTTTTTTGGGTTTAAAAATAGTTGCACACACCGATAGTGCCTCTGGCCCTGAAACACGAATTACGGCAATTCCACCTATTCCGGGTGCAGTAGATATAGCAGCAATAGTAGTTGACATTATTTTTACTTTATAAACATTAAAACTTTATGAACTTTACAAACTAAATCCTATCCAACACCGTCGTTACCAACTTCTCTATATAGGGTTTGTAATCAGTATTGGCAGCTTCTACACGCCTGTTGGCAATAATACAGCAAACTGTCATAGCTTTATGTCCCATCAATTTTGATAGACCGGCAATGGCTGAGCCTTCCATTTCGTAATTGGTGATTTTGTAATTACCAAAGCGGAAACTTTCAATTTTATCGTTCAGTTGCATATCGGCCAAATCCAAACGTAAAACCCTTCCTTGTGGACCATAAAATCCATTAGCCGAAATAGTTACACCACGTAGCATATCGTCTTTTCCGATTCGATTTACAAGCTCAACATCTGCGTCAACCACATAAGGTGCTGCTAATTGTTTGTTCCAATTGAGATGCTTTTTCATAGCCTCTTCAAACTCTAAATCGCTTACTGAATCGCGTCCGGCATAAAAATTAAGCATGCCATCAAAACCAATTGATTTTTCGGAAATCAGAAAGCTTCCCAACGGAATATCGGGCTGCATGCCTCCTGAAGTACCAATGCGTACAATATTTAACTGTCGGAACTCCGATTTTTCAACTCGATTTATCAAATCAATATTGGATAAAGCATCGAGTTCGTTCATTACTATATCAATATTGTCGGTACCAATACCCGTTGATATAACCGAAATGCGTTTTCCTTTGTAGCTGCCGGTAATGGTGTTGAACTCACGACTCGAAATGCTGCATTCCTGCGAATCGAAATAGGCTGCAACCAGTGCCACACGACCAGGGTCGCCTACCAAAATTACATTATCGGCTAATTGTTCGGGTTTCAGATGCAAATGAAAAATACTCCCATCGGAGTTTACAATAAGTTCGGAAGGTGGAAAATGTTTCATATTATTATTTATTTGTTTCGCGTTTCGTGTTTCGCGTTTGAAAAAATAATCAATTATAAAAAACGCCCGATAGTTCGAGCGTTGATGAAAATATATTTAAAATTTTCTATCTCAGCCTGTTAAGTGACTTAATAAGAGCCTCATCCTTACCAATTGAACGAATTGCCAAAAAAGTAAGAATGATATTTACCAACGGAAAAGCTGTTACCATTTCGAGATACCATTCGGCATCCAAAGCATTTCCTGTTTGCCATAAATAAATAAACAGCAAGCCATAATAGCCAGCCAAAAGTACGCTATTTATTATGGATAAACGAATTTGTAACAATCTTTTTTTATACACAAAAATAGTTGCTATGGCAATAACCGGAATTAATACACACAAAGCAGTAAGCGACCATACATTTTTTACAAAATCCATTCCGGTAGTTTGTACCTGAAAAACACCTTTGTAATTCAATATATATTGAGCGGCATCGGCGTTTCCCACAAAACCTGCCTGTACTGTAAACAGTGTAATTACCGAAAGAATTACCACTGTTAATAAATAGAGCGTTTGAATACGTTGAATCATTTTGGAAAGTTAGAAATTTGAAGTTAGAAATTAGAAAATCACATCACCGCTCCCGATAGCTATCGGGACACATCATCACATCATTTCTTCCACTGACTGTCTCTTACGGCATAAATACGTTCGATAATATCAACCACTTTTAAGCCTTCGAGCACATTCGTTGTAATGGTGCCTTTGTATTTTAGTTTTTCAATCACATTTTCAATCACATAATGATGGTTTTGAGCCGAACCTTTGTACAAACCATAATCGTTTGGCGGATTAGAAGGAGCTAATTCGGGCATCACGTAATCTTTTATATGACAATATGTTACCTCGTTCATATACTGTCCGGCCACTTTCACAGTTCCTTTCGAACCAATTATGGTAATACTGCTTTCGAGGTTGGTATCCCAAATAGATGTTGAATAGTTTAAGCTACCCATTCCACCATTTATAAAGTCGAAAGTTACAACACCACTATCTTCAAAATCAGTTAAATCTTTGTGGTTAAAGTCGGCAAAATTGCCTCGAATATTCTGAATATCACCGAATAACCAATACATAATATCGATAAAATGCGAAAACTGTGTAAACAATGTTCCTCCATCGAGTGTAGCATCTCCGTGCCAATTTCCTTTTTTATAATAACGACTGTCGCGATTCCAATAGCAGTCCAATTTCACCATAAATATTTCGCCAAGTGTATTATTATCAGCTAATTCTTTCAACCAAACCGAAGGTGGCGAATAACGATTTTGCATCACGCAAAACACATGATGCGACACTTCGAGCGATTTAAACAGAATTTTTTCAGCATCAGTTTTAGTTAATGCTATGGGTTTTTCAATAACCACATGTTTTTTTGTATCCAATGCTTTCAATGCATATTCGGCATGATAACCATTTGGAGTACAAATATTTATAACATCAATATCTAAATTTGCTGCCAACAATTCGTCAAACGAAGTAAAGTACGCTTCGTCGGAAAAATCATGTTTTACTTCCTCTTTTGATAACACATCGCACACAGCAACCAATTTCGAATCTGGATTACGGCGAATCATTTCGGCATGTCGTTTTCCGATATGCCCCTGCCCTATTACAGCAAATTTAATCATAATATTTTAATTGTCAACTATTTAATTTTAACCACCTCATTCTCTTTAAGCTTATATTCCTGATTTGTTTCCGGACAAAAAGCTATTCCTTTTTCATCAAAATGCAAACGATGACCATTTTCGCTTACCCAGCCAATTTGTTTGGCCGGATTTCCCACAACCAATGCATAAGCTTTTACAGGCTTTGTAATTACAGCCCCTGCTCCTATCAATGCATATTCGCCTATTTCATTTCCGCAAATTATCGTGGCATTAGCACCGATACTTGCTCCTTTTCGCACAATAGTTTCGGCATATTCGTTCCGGCGATTAACATGACTGCGCGGGTTTATCACATTGGTAAACACCATCGAAGGCCCAAGGAAAACATCATCCTCGCAAACTACACCCGTATAAACCGATACATTATTCTGTATCTTCACATTTCGTCCCAAACGTACGGATGGCGAAATTACAACATTTTGTCCAATATTGCAACTTTCACCAATCACACAGCCCGACATAACATGTGAAAAATGCCATATTTTTGTGCCGTTTCCAATTTCGCAACCTTCGTCGATAACAGCTGTTTCGTGTGCAAAGTACTCTTTCATATAAATTTAGTTTGTAAGGACTTTTAAGTTTGTAAGGTTTGTAAAGTTTGTAAAGTTTGTAAGGTTTGTAAGGTTTGTAAAGTTTATAAAGTAAAGAAATACATTATAACTTTATG
>CAZEEN010000006.1:23555-37922 GCA_964511115.1 uncultured Paludibacter sp.
AACTTTATAACTTTATGAACTTTATAACTTTATGAACTTTATAACTTTATGAACTTTATAACTTTATGAACTCCATAACCGCCTCCGTAATATATTTCAACTGCTCCTCGCTCAATTCGGTATGCATTGGCAACGACATAACGCATTCGCTCAATTGTTCGGCAACTGGGAAATCACCTGCTTTATAACGCGCATCCTGATAGGCTTTTTGCAGATGCAATGGCACCGGATAATAAATCATGGCCGGTATGCCTTTTTCGTTTAAATATTTTATCAAACCTGCTCTGTCAACCCCATTTAGTTTTAATGTATATTGATGAAAAACATGCGTCGATTTTTCGTTTTGAGCTGGAATAATCAATTTATCCGATTTCGAAAAAACAGCATTATAATATTCCGCTGCAACCTGACGAGCAGCAATATATTCGTCAATAAAACGAAGTTTAACTTGCAAAACGGCTGCCTGAATGCTATCTAAACGCGAATTTACACCCACGACATCGTGGTAATAACGCACCACCATACCGTGATTGGCAATAGCGCGCATTTTGGCAGCTAACTCATCGTTATTTGTAAAAATGGCTCCACCATCACCAAAACAACCTAAGTTTTTCGAAGGAAAAAACGAAGTACAACCTATATCGCCCATACAGCCCGAATGTACTTTACGTCCATCGGCAAATGTATATACCGAACCAATCGACTGACAGGCATCTTCAACCACAAAAAGATTATTTTCATCTGCAATTTTCAGAATTTCCTCCATATTGGCATTTTGGCCAAATAAATGCACAGGAACAATGGCTTTTGTTTTTGGCGTAATGGCTTTGCGAAGCGAATCAATATTTATATTGAATGTATCGAAATCGACATCCACAACCACAGGCGTTAAACCGAGCAAAGCCACCACTTCGGCAGTGGCAATAAAGGTAAATGTTGGGGTAATAACTTCATCGCCTGGTTTTAAACCCAGTGCCATCAGTGCTATTTGAAGCGCATCGGTGCCATTTCCAACTGGAATAACGTGTTTTACACCCAGATAGGCTTCGAGTTCAGCTTGAAATTCGTTTACTTTTCCACCTTTAATAAAGGTAGTAGTATCTATTACCTGCTGAATACCAGCATTCACTTCCTCGCGTATTTTTTCGTATTGACTTGTTAAGTCAACCATCTGTATTTTATTCATAAAAAGCTATTTACGCTCAATAATATATTCAATTTCGTCGTTTTCGATACGTACATTCGATAAATATCCGGCCTTACTCTCCAACTGAATTTTATGTTTCCCAGCTTTGTTTTTAATAATATCGTTGTAATTAATAATCAACTTCACATCGGCCACCGACACCATTTTGTAATGTGTAAGTCCTACATTGAATTTCACTTTTACCTGAGCCGGAAAAGTGCGAACAATCAATTCGGCCGGACAGTTAATTACTTTTATAGGAAAAAGCATTTCTTTTTCGGTAAACATTTCGGCATAAATACTCATTTTCACATCTTCGGCGGAAAACCGTATCCCTTCGGGCTTTATTAATTTGGCTACCAATTGTTTATCTTGGTCTAATTCCAAAATTTCAATGTATTCTGTTTTTATCTCATGCAACTTATTGAGTAATCTTGATGGGCCATAAACTGTTACGGTTGATGGTTCAATTAAAACGTCGTCGCTCAACATATATTGCTGAGCAGTTTCTATTTTGGCGTTGAGCACCACAGGCAATTCCTTCGTAGCCAAGCGCTCATAAATCAACACCAACGAATCGGGTCTGATTTCGAGTACTGAAGTTGTTGGAAGTAAATACTTCAATAATCGTGTTCGAATTTCGTCGTTATTGAGAATAATTTTTCCCCGTTGATTGAAGTTCCGATTCAAATCAATTGTCAACAACTTCAATTTTTTGTCGGAATAAGCAAATAGATTCAAACCCTTGTCTTTTACAACAATTCGTATCGATTTTACATTCGATTTTGTAATATCAAACTGCTGTGGCATACCACTATAGCGCAACGGAATAGTAAGTTCGGTTGAGCGTTCCTTGTCGAGCATATTGATAAACCAAAATGCAAAAGCAAGTAGTAAAAATACTAAAAAGCTTAAAACATCCTTTGATAAAAAGAATGCTTTAAGCTTTGTAAAATAGAGTTTGATAAAGTGCATAATGCAATTTTTCCGACTTAAGGAAAGGCATTATTTTGCGCCTTCCTGAATTTGTTCCGACGAAGCAAATACCGAGTTTTTGTCTACTTTAATACGTACGTTTTCAGCAATTTCGATAGTAACGGTTGTATCTTTAATGTCTTTTACTTTTCCGTAAATTCCACCCGAAGTTACAACTGTATCGCCTGCCTTCATGGCTTCGCGTTGTTTTTTAATTTCTTTCTGACGTTTTTGTTGTGGACGAATCATGAAAAAATAAAACACCACAAAAATAAGCACCATCATTAAAATTCCTGAATAGCTGCTTGCTCCACCTGCTGCAGGTGCTGCCTGTAATAAAATACTAAGTAAATTCATATTTGTCTTTTTTAAATTTTAGAAATTAGGAAAATAAGAAATTGAGAAAATAAGAAAATAAGAAAATATCTTTAACACGAAACATGAAACGCGAAACGCAAAACACGAAACGATTAAGATGCAAATATAGCAATAATTTTATTTTTTATCGCTAAATGTTTTTACTTTAATCAATTTATTTTCCGATTTAAGCTCACTTACAATTTTATCGAGCACACCATTAATAAAAGTTCCACTTTTATCGGTACTGTATTTTTTGGCAATTTCGATGTATTCGTTGAGTGTTACATTCACCGGAATAGTTGGGAAATCCATAATCTCGCTCAATGCCACCTGCATAATCAGAATATCCATAAAAGCAATGCGGTCCAAATCCCAATTGCGTGTATTTTTATCAATCAACTCGCGGTACATTTCACCATTTTTGAGTGTACCAATAAGTAATTTACGTGCAAATTCCTCATCCTCATCGTCTTTAAACATGGGCAATAAAGGCTGACGTGGTCCATTTTCGTCTTCGAATCGCTTAATGGTTTTTATTACAAAACTCAAAACCACTTCCACATCGTCCACCCAATAAATGCTTTGTTCCTCAATGGCATTGTCAACCTCTTCGCTCTCGAGCACTAATTTTTTGTAGATTTTACGCCAAATATCCTTATCGGCAGTATAATCAGATTCGGGTGCCGACATGTAATTGATGTAAAATTCACTTTCCGTAATATCTTCGAATAAGCCTTTAATAATATCGGGAAAATTGACCCACGACAGTTTTTGTTTTGTCAAATAATCGTTAAACTGAAGGTTTTCAGTCAATTGCTTAACAAAACGGTTGTTGATAAAACGGGGATTGGGATTTAAATCTTCGTGCGTAGGACGCAGTTTATTACGTTTATTTTCGATACGTGCAGCTGCGTAATTGGTAATTTCGACCGACAATTGCAACAACTGAAAATACAAATCGTACGTTCTTTCGATGTTGTGAAACAATTCTTTTTCGGCCATAAGGTGCGTTGCAGCATTGCCTTTGTGGAACGAATATAGAGTCTGAACGACTTTTGTACGGAGTAATTCTCTATTAATCATAAATGTAGTTAGAACGCTTTTCAAAATTCACTGCAAAGGTACATTTTTTTTGGCTTATTGCCAATTGGAATTTTAATAAACTCAAAACACAATATAACATCTCTGCTATTTATTTCTTAAGATTATAACTGTTAAGGTTTACTTCTGCGGATATTTTTTGAACCAACTATTCATTTTTAGTTGAATAACACCCAAAAAGGCTTCGCTAAAAATTCCTCCACTCATTTTCGATGTACCTAATTCTCTGTTAATAAATATAATAGGCACTTCTACGACATTAAAACCACATTTGTAGGCTGTAAATTTCATCTCTACCTGAAAAGCATATCCTTTGAATTTTATTTTATCCAAATCAATTGTTTTCAGCACATTGGCGCGGTAGCATTTAAAACCTGCTGTGGTATCCGAAATTTTCATTCCGAGCACAAAACGCACATATTTCGAAGCAAAATACGACATTAACACCCTACCTATTGGCCAGTTAACTACATTCACCCCACTTACATAGCGCGAACCAATGGCCACATCGGCACCCAGTTCAGAACAAGCACGATAGAGTTTGGGTAAATCGGTTGGGTTGTGCGAGAAATCGGCATCCATTTCAAAAATATAGTCGTAATTATGCGCCAACGCCCATTTAAAGCCGGCAATATAAGCTGTACCTAAGCCCATTTTTCCTTTTCGCTCCACCATAAAAAGCTGCCCATCAAACTCCGTTTGCAACTTCTTTACAATAGCAGCCGTACCATCGGGCGAACCGTCTTCGATAATCAGAATGTGAAACAATTCAGGCAACTTGAAAACAGCCCGAATGATATTTTCGATGTTCTCTTTTTCGTTGTACGTAGGGATAATTACTAATTTGGCATCCATAATTCAGGGAAATTAAATATTTATCAATCGAAAATGTATAATTCAGAAGGGGTATATCTATTTAATGTAACTAGCTGAATATCTGAGCCTACTGCTATATTTTTTTCATCCAAAAAGCTCTTAACTGTTTCGAAAGCGATATCGGGCATATTGTTTTCGCGACTCAAATGGCATAAAAATACATATTGTAAGTGCTCTTTGTATGCTTTTGCCAAAAACATACCGCATTGTGTATTGCTTAAATGTCCGGTATCGGCCTTGATACGTATTTTTAGATGAGGCGGATACAAACCACCATCCAACATTTGTTCGTCGTAGTTGGCTTCGAAAACCATGTAATGTGCCTGCTCTAAATGCAGGGATACCTCCTCGCCCACACATCCTAAATCTGTAGCAAATACAAAGCGTTTGCCTTTATACTCTACTGTATAACCCACATTATCAGTAGCATCGTGCGATACAGGAAATGCTGTTACCGTAAAATCGCCAATTGTAAATGCACAATTTTTTTCGATAAAACGCTTGCTCTGAAATAGTTTTTCGGTTACACCATAATTACGCGAAATACCCTGATGTACCAATTCGGTACTATAAACAGGGATACTAAATTTTTCGCCCAATACTCCCACCGACTTTATATGGTCGGCATGATCGTGAGTAACAAATATGCCCAATATATTCTCAAAGTCCAATTCTATATTTCTCAAACATTTACGTATGGTCTTCACTCCTATCCCCGCATCTATCAAAATTCCCTGCGATGCATTTCCAATATAATAACAATTTCCACTACTACCGCTTGCAAAACTCTGAAAGCGCAATTTATCCATATTTTAATATTATTTTTTTCAATCTACAAAAATACAATTAAATACATAATTCACCTTACTAACATTCGGAAATAACGTTAAGCAAAGTCCGGTTTATCTATAAAATTGTATAAAAGCGGGAATACCTCACCCCAACCCTCTCCATAAGGAGAGGGAGAAGCGGTTTTGAATTGCAGCTGTCACATGGTTGTTAGGCGTTTCAGTTTTAGCTTGGTGAGTTGCAACACAGCTTCAAGGGATGTTGCACCTAATGTTTCGAAGGCCGAAAGCGTAATCAAAGCACAAGCACGGGCATCGTCGCCTGCACGGTGGTGATTAAAACGGATGGCATGAAACTCGCAAAGTGCGCCCAACGAATGACTTGGAAGGTGTTTCCATGCTTTGCGCGAAAGGCTGACACTGCAAAAATAATCAATCCACGGCAGTGCCAAATCGTAATGCGCCAACGAAGCACGCAACACGCCCATATCGAATGCTGCATTGTGAGCCACCACAACTTGGTCTTCCAAATAGGGTTTTATTTCTACCCAAAGCTCCTCAAATGTTTGTGCATGCACCAAATCGGCCGACGTAATACCATGCACCCGTTCGTTCCACGGATTCATATACGGAAAACAAGCCGGCTTTATCAACCACGATTTCGTTTCGGTAATTACTCCGTTTTCTACAAGCGAAAGCCCAATTTCACAAGGATATTGGGCATGCGCTGTTTCGAAATCTATTGCTGTGAAGGTCATTTGTAAAGTTAGAAATTAGAAATTAGAAAATAGAAAATCAACATGGATTTAATTTGCCCCAAACCCCTAAAGGGGCTTTAAGAAAAGATGCCATTCGACACTAATTCACATCCCCTTTAGGGGCTTGGGGCAGAATTACTTAATCATCACATTAAACCTCAATAGACTGAATCTCTACCAACAACTCGTCTTTCATAACCGATTGTCCGGGTTGTACTTTTATTTTGCGAATTACGCCATTGCAATTTGCTGAAATTTCGTTTTGCATTTTCATGGCTTCTAGTGTAAGTATTGCTTCGCCGGCATTTACCAAATCGCCTTCCGAAAGGAAGAGTTCGACAATTTTACCAGGCATTGGCGCAATGATATTATTTTCATCAATTTTATTGGCATCACTATTTATCATCCCACGTCGAACGTACGAAAAAATAGATTCGATACTATATTTGTATTCTACGCCATTAACTTTTACTACAGCCTTATTTTGGTCTCGCGATACCAATTCGCAATGAAAGCGCTTGCCTTTCCACTCAAAAGTGTAGTGAAAATCTTCCTGTTCTACAAAGTCAATATCGCGTTCAATACCATCGATTGCCGGTTTCGACTCTTTTGGAATAAACAATTTGTGACGTTTGCCATTATCGCGTACAGCAATAAATAAGCGTGAAGCATCGCGGTTATAAATATATGAAGTTCCCATTTTTGACCTCTCCCTGACCCTCTCCAGAGGAGAGGGAATATGGTTTTAATTAAGTTTTAATAAATTTTGAAGTACCCTAAGATTCCCCCCTTGGGGGATAAAGGGGGCTCTAATAATTCAATCGTTTATTGAGCACCCACACATTCAGCCTATCACTTTTGTACGAAGGAATATCCGACGACAATTGCAGGTACTCTTGTGCATACATAATGGTAGCTGACAAGGCGCCTATCATTTCGTCGTCTTCGCTCTCCAGCATATCGGGTGTGAAAACCGAATCGACCCAGCGCGTAGTGTAGCTCGCATCCACAAAAGCAGGATGTTGCAGCACCGCACGACAGAAAGGCACCGTGGTTTTTAAACCATTCATTACAAAATTGTTAAGTGCAACGAGTGTTTTATCAATGCAGTCTTGTCGGTCGTTGCCACTTACAATAATTTTCGCCACCATCGAATCGAAATAAGGTGTTACCACCGAACCACTTTCAACGCCCGTTTCTATACGAATATGTTCGGCTTCGGGGAATTTTATCAGGTCGATTAAGCCGGTTTGTGGACTAAAACGATTCTGCGGGTCTTCGGTATTTACACGAATTTCGATAGCCCAACCTTTAATTTTTATTTCTTCCTGTTTCAAAGTCAATACTTCGCCCAGCGCTACGCGTATTTGCCAATCTACCAAATCGACACCAGTAACCTGCTCCGTAATAGGATGTTCCACCTGAATACGGGTATTCATTTCCATAAAATAATACGTACCATCTTCGTCCATTATAAACTCGATAGTTCCCGCCGAAAAATAACCAATTGCTTTTGCAAAACGAACTGCCATATCGCCCATTTCCTTGCGCATTTCAGGCGTCACACTAGCCGATGGTGCTTCTTCCACAATTTTTTGGTGCTTGCGCTGCAACGAACATTCGCGCTCGCCCAAATGTACCACATTGCCATGCTTATCGCCCATAATCTGAAACTCAAGGTGTTTCGGATTTTGCAGGTATTTTTCGATAAACATATCGCCATTGCCAAAGGCAGCCAATGCCTCGTCGGATGCCGATTTAAAATTACGTTCAATGGTTTCGAGTTTTTCAACAATGCGCATACCTCGTCCACCACCACCTGCCGAAGCTTTCAGAATAACTGGATAGCCAATTTTATCGGCAAATTCTTTAGCAGATTGTGCATCGCGCACCGGACCATCGCTACCGGGCACCAAAGGCAAGCCAACTTCGATAGCCATGCTTTTTGCTACGGTTTTAAGACCCATTTCACGTATCAACTGTGGCGATGGACCAATAAAATTCAATCCATTATCCACACATAATTGTGCAAATTCGGGGTTTTCGGACAAAAAACCATATCCGGGATGTATTAAATCAATATTGTTTTCGAGTGCCAGCTGTACTATGCGCTGTGGGTCCAGAAAAATAGCTTTTTCGTAATTGCTATCTTTTGAAGGAATAATTTCGTCGGCATAACGCATATACATTGCTTCCGGCTCACGGTCGCTTTTAAATACCACTGCTATCATGCCCAGTTTGTGTGCCGCCCGTATAATACGAATGGCTATTTCGCTCCTATTAGCTATTAAAAGTCTTTTCTTCATCTATCTTTTGTTTTATTTCAGACGCCGCACGCAACGTCTCTACTTTATAAACCTTACAAACTTTTTAACTTAACAAACTTACAAAGGTATACTTCCGTGCTTGCGCGCCGGTTTATGATATTGTTTGTTGGATAAAATTTCGAAAGCTGTAATTAATATCTCGCGCGATTTGGAAGGTAATATTACTTCGTCGACCAACCCAAGTTCTTCCGCTTTGTACGGATTAGCCACTTCTTCTTTGTATTTATCAGTCAGCATTTTTTCCATTTCGGCTTTATTTTCAGCCTTAGCCAACTCGTGTTTGTTCACAATTTTAATTGCGCCTGCAGGTCCCATAACAGCAATTTCGGCTGTAGGCCATGCAAAGTTAAAGTCGCCACCAGTATTTTTACTACTCATTACAATGTAGGCACCGCCATAAGCTTTGCGGGTTATAATGGTGATTTTTGGCACCGTAGCTTCGCAAAATGCATACAATAATTTAGCCCCATTACGAATAATTCCGTTGTGCTCTTGTTCAATACCTGGCAAAAATCCGGGAACATCTTCCAAAATTAACAAGGGAATATTAAACGCATCGCAAAAGCGCACAAAGCGAGCTCCTTTTACACTGGCGTTTATATCCAACGTTCCGGCCATCACTTTGGGCTGATTGGCCACTATTCCTATGGTTTTTCCATTGAGGCGAGCAAAACCAACCAATATATTTTGAGCATATTTTTCGTGCACTTCAAAAAAAGTATCTTTATCAACCAGAATATTGATAATTTCCTTCATATCGTACGGACGATTAGGGTCGTCGGGGATAATTTTGTTCAGATATTCCTGACGCGAACTATTTACTTTCACCACATGCGACACAGGTAATGTATCGTAGTTATTCGAAGGAATATAGGATAATAATTTACGAATGAGCAGAATAGTATGCTCTTCGTCGTCGGAAACAAAATGCGACACACCACTTTTTTGTGCATGCACATTGCCACCACCAAGGCCTTCCATGTCAATTTCCTCGTTCAGCACTTCGCGCACCACATCCGGGCCCGTTACAAACATGTAGGACGTTTGGTTGGTCATAAAAATAAAATCGGTAAGGGCAGGCGAATACACTGCACCACCGGCAGCAGGCCCTAATATGGCCGAAATCTGCGGAATAATACCCGAGGAACTTACATTATTTCTAAATATCTTGGCATAAGCCGAAAGACTTTTCACGCCCTCCTGAATACGTGCACCGCCCGAATCCATTAGCCCAACAATGGGAGCACCGAGTTTTAGCGCCATTTCCTGCACTTTGGCAATTTTCATACCGTGAGCAAACCCCAGCGAACCACCAAGCACCGTAAAGTCCTGTGCATAAGCAAATACACTTCGTCCCTGCACCAATCCACGACCAACAACCACACCATCGCCAAAATTAGTTGGCCTACTGCTTATCGGATGTTGTGTGGGCGATACAAAGGCATCGAGTTCAAAAAAAGTGCCTTCGTCAAAAAGGATATTAATACGTTCGCGGGCGGTGAGTTTGCCCTTTAAATGCTGTTTGTGTGCAGCATTATATTCCATTTCCTGCAAGGCCTTTAGCCGTTGCTCAAATACTTTGTTTTTATTCATTATTCGTGTGTAAAATAAAGCTTTCCTTTTTTCTAACAATAAAGTATCAAAATCGTTCAACTAAATTAAAAAGATGTTGAATATTGCACAAAAATATACATTATGTGCAAAACAAGCAAATTTAATCATACAAAATTAAAGCAATTTATGGAAAAAGTAGAAAATAAGATGTAGTGATATGTTGTGAGTATGACCCCCATTAGGAGGCTTGGGAGTCGGAAAAATACTAAATTATAAACTCTATAACAGCAAAAAAAGTCCTGCTTCGTTTTTACTCCGAAACAGGACTATTTTAATTATACCTTAAAATTCTTTCTACTACAATAGCACCTGACCTGCGTATGCACTTACCGAATGCATACTTCCGTTGGCTCTGCTGAAATACATCCAGGCCTGCACTTTTCCACCTGCCCAATAATCCGGACATTCCACATCGGCCTCAGCTGCACTGCGTTCCACCACATTTTCCAGAAACATGGTTTCTTTCTCGGTTTCGTTGTACAATACCAAGTTTACACCTTCATTGGCTTTTGCACCGCCTTTTACTACTGCGTTTATATTGGAAGTATTCCAACTTAACTTTAGTTTTCCGGCTGCTGTTTTGGTCAACACAAGCTCTTTGGCAGGTATCAAACTACCTTCCGCAAAATACAGTTTGCTGTAATCTACCTCAAAATCAGGCGCATTACCTGTTATCGCACTCTTCATAGCCAAGGCAAAACCATATTTATAGCCGCCCCTACTCTTGAATGTAATTTGAAAGATTTCGCGCATACACATCAGAAATGCGACAGCAAAACTGAATTTATTACGATGAGCCACTTGTTTATCGGTTTTTGCATCTACCGATTTACGAAATACTCTCAAAATACTTTTGCCGTTTTTCGTTGTGGTAGCAACGGCGCTACCATGACGTCCGGAAATTGTTCCGAAGGTCAAAGAATTAAACTCTGCCATTTTTCTGTTTTTTACTAAATTTTTTTGTTATTAAATAATACTGCTTGTTGCCGCGTAAGCAACGGGTTTTTATATGTTTCATCTTTTTATAATTTTATTTCAGCCCCAAACCCCTAAAGGGGCTTAAAGAAAAGACCATTCGGTACTAATTCACATCCCCTTTAGGGGCTTGGGGCAGGTTTTTTATTGATGTTTTTATCATTCGACCCCCATCGGGGTCGTACAAATTCCAACATTCCGTTATAGCTATAAATATATGAACCCCTTGGGTTCTTTTCCGAAACATTCGGCGGTGCTCTTGTTGTATTTTTCATGTTGTTACTATTGATAATTGTTTTAATTCTGAACAAAAAAAAATGCATCACACAATTCCTATTTCGAATTGCACGATGCAAAGATAATGTCAGCTTTTCAATTATAAATCAAACACTTACTTGTATATTCTTGTATACAAGAACATACAAGTTGATTCAAGTCTGTACAAGTTTATACAAGACTATACAAGTAATACAAACACAAAAAAGGGCATCTTTTATACAAAGACACCCTCTCTTATCAAAAATAAAATTATTCCTGTTACCTTTCTATCAAATACGTAAATTTACGAAGTACAAAGGCTTCGATTTGTGTCCAGTTTGATACTAAAAGTTGATATCGATTAAATAATAAATTCAAATCATCCAATACTTCCTGTTCATGAAATGGATATTCGTGCGTTAATAAATTTCGTATTTCGCGCAACTGAAACCATTCTTCGGCACTTCTGATTATTTGTAGTTTTTCTAATTTTTCAACTACATCAATAAATGCTAAATCTTGTGTATCTTCGCCCAAATTTATAAGAATGGACTTAAACAGTTTCGACCCGATAGCATCTTGTAGTTTTGTGAAACGATAAATAAACTGGTCGAAATAACTCATTTCCTCATTGGTAATGAGCTGATAAGTATCGGATGATATGGGGAAATATCCTTCAATTTTTGAAAACGCAAATTCTAAGCGTGTTAAATGCATCCGGCACGTTTGATATGCCTGATTTAACTTATCGTTTTTTTCAAACAAAATCATACCAATTCATTTTTTATTTGTTCAATATTTGTAAGTTCAATGCGACTTAACAGTATGGTGTTATAGAACGACTCACGCCTGCGGGCTGAAGCAGTATCAAGCACCAAATCAATTTTACGGTCGCCAATGGTTCTTTTTAAATCAACTAAAAACCGGATTTTATTTTCAATATTTAAATAACTTGTGTCCTCGCTACTAACAAATAAATCAATATCGCCCCCTTTCAGGCTATCGTCAACCTTTGAACCAAATAAAAACACGCGCGACTCACTGCCAAAATGCTTTTTGCCAAGTGTTTGTATAGTTCGTATTTCAAAATCTGATAATCGCATTTTTATTATTTCATTTTTCTCAGTGGCAAATATAGTTATAATTGTTCGTTTTTGAAAAAAAACACCCTCACGACTTTATAATAAATGTTTCTTATTTTATATAAAACAATTCGTCAACAATATCGGTTTTGGTAATAAAATTTACTTTGTCGAAAAATTTTCCATTATCTTCTAAATGTATTAGCCCAAATATATGCATAAATTGTTCGATACTGCGATATGAATAACAATGCCAAGCCATTTCTTTGGTAGTACGATATCTTTCTGTAACCTCATCAAGCAGCAGTGGAAAAGCGTTAATGTATTTTTCGGCATAAAAATCCTCGATACGTTTTTCGTTACCATATTTCAAAAGCAATATCAACGAAAATGCACTTCCTAGCCTACCAATATTTTTCGAATCATAATTATCGTAATACCCCCAGTTAAATTTTAATGTATATGCTTCGTATAACGCTACGAATAATTGATAATTATCAGTTGTTAGCTTTTCGCCTTTTTTAGTCAAACTCAGTTTACCGTTTCTTTTTTTGGCAATACCCGAAATTTCCAAAAGTATTCGAGTCAACGAAACCGAAAACGAATCAGCTTCCTTGTATAGTTTTACAAGGCCTTTTTCAATATATTTTTCTTTATAAAAACCCTGATTATAGAGTTCAGCGACAATTTTTGTAGGTAGTGCGCCAGTTTTTGTCAGTTTAAGCTCACCTACTTTAACTATTTGGGATATAAGATATTTTGTAAGATTAAAAATAGGTATCTGCTCATACGCTTCATTGCTTAACTTGCGCATCTTAATCGGACACGTATCCGAGAAAGGAAAATTCAGAATTTGATGCATTTCCATAGGCGAATAACCATCAAAATCACGATTAATGGTCGAGTTTTGCTTGAGCATTATTTCATCTATTATTTTTTGTACTTCTTCAAATTTCATATTGTATTTATTGGGGGGTTAAAGCCAATTTATTTTCTAACATTTACTATGGCATTATATTCTTCGCTCCGTTGCTCTTCGCTCAGAATGATTTATATCAGCGGTGCAAAAATGCCCTCTGCACCCGTCGCAAAACACAACTTCTCAACGCATAGCCAGTCGGCGACGGAAATAGTCCAAACAATTCGCCTTTGTCATCCTGAGTGCAGCGAAGGATATGACGCCTTTGTCATTCTAAGCGAAGCGAAGAATATCATTTTGGACTTAATTCTACCCATTCCGGATTAGAATCCCAAATTAGTTTATCTTTTTTGGCACGTACATATCCTTTTATTTGCTTTTCACGGGCTATTGCTTGATCAATATACTGAAAGGTCTCGAAATATACGAGTTTATGAATATTAAATTTCTTTGTAAAACCCTCATTTACTCCTTGTTTATGCTCCGAAACCCTACGAACAAGATTATTTGTAACACCAGTATAGAGCATTTTATTGTTTTTTGTTGTCAAAATGTAAACATAATAAATGTGTATCTTCATACGATTTTCTAATTAAAACATTCCAAAATAATATTGACTTACAGCAAGAATGGCATTATATTCTTCGCTCCGTTGCTCTCCACTCAGAATGACAAAGCCATTGAAGGGGAAACAATACCGCTGCACACCTACTCCCGATGCAGAATGACTCATAGCAGCGGTGCCGGACTACTTCAACTGCTCCACTATAAAATTCAACCTTGTTTTCATACTCTCCATCGCTTCGCTATCGTTACCGGTAATTGTATAATTAAAAATTGAATTATAGGTGCCAATATTCCTATTAAAAAACAACTGCAAAGCCTCGTAAAACGCCACTCCTTCGCCTCTGGCAACTGTCAGCAAAGGCGGATTGCTTGTTTTCAATGTTTCTATCAACAGCCGAATGGTTTTACCTTTTTCGGTGGTTATATTTTCTCTCAGAGCATTCGCCAACTGCTCTTTTTGTGGGTGTAGCAAATAGTTTTCAAAGGTTCTGGCACAAGCTATTGCTTTCGGAGTAGGCAGTACCTTGATTTCACTTTTTATCTTATTAACACCTTTAATTGCGGGAGGGTGCAGAAAATCA
>CAZEEN010000007.1:0-1510 GCA_964511115.1 uncultured Paludibacter sp.
CGGTCGGTTGCTGTGCGGACACTTTCGTTTTTACCCAGCACGTAGGTAAATCGTTTGGCAGCGGTAATTACTTTGCCATAATTGCCATCGGCATCGAATTGGCGGGTTTCGCTTACAAACGAAAATCGCCAAACAGCTTCGGAAGCTTTGTAGCTGGCTATAAATGCGCCATCGTATTTGTTCCAATGCGTGCGTAACAGGTTTCGAATGGCTACTTTGTTGCGTTCAACTTGTATGTGTTCTTGTAATTGCACTTCGTACACAGCCAGTACATCACCACTTGCAAGGGTGATTTCGCCCAACTGAATAGCTGTTTTGGCTGTTTGATTTTCGACCTGCAAATCTTCAACACGACTAAATGGTTTGAAGTTTATGCCAAATAAATCGTTCAATAAATTGCGCCAATCATCACGACTATAGGCGTTTTTAAGAGTTTCAGGGTTCATAATTGTTTTAATATATGTACTAACTTCTGTTCCCCTTTAGGGGTTAGGGGCAATTAATTAAATGATTCAGAAAGAATGATACACGGAATATCTACTTTATCGGCATTTTCTTCGTCGATAAAATAAATGTTATAACGCCTTGCCATTTCTACAATTTCAAGATAAATATCCTCTCGTTTATGCTTGTTTTTGGCCACTATTTTTTCCATGCGGTTTAGTTCAACAGCTAAACTGGAAATGGTTCCCCATTCAATTAGTTTTATCAGTTGATTGAGTTGTTGGCGGGTTGCCGCATCTTCGGTCATGGTTAAATGCCTGCGTACAAATGCCATAGCCGATGTAACTTGCCTCCCTGCTGCCACAACTCGCTCTTGTTGCGTGATAGCTGCTTGTAAGTTTGCCACAAAAGTTTGCTTGGCTTTGTCCACTTGCGTGTGATGTTGTTCTATACGAGCTACGCGTGGTTCGTCTTTTTCGGCTTGGAAATAATCCAATGCCTGCAAGGTCGATAATTCTTCGCTTTGCATGTCGGTTACATAAAAGAAGCTGTTTAATCCGCTGCTTTTCAGGAATACCAACGAACCATTTGTAAGCAATTTATCTTTTACTTGTTTTGCATTTCGTCCGCTACGGCTACGCAAACTGAGTTTTTCGATGCGCTTAAAGTCTGCAGGATGTTTCTTGCGGAATTCGCGTAAAAACTCTAAATATTGCAACTCTTTGTTAATTTCTTCTGCTGGCAAACCTTCTTCAAAAAGTTTATCCAAATTCAAATCCACAATTTCGTCGGTCGAATATATCTGATTGTCTTCGCCAAAAGCAGTGTGAAAAGCCTGAATTTTAGCTAAGGAATTGTTTATCAATTTTAATTCCTTATTCCCGTGTGCCGAAGGATAAAACACATAGTTGTAAAGCTCTTTTGCAACTGACCCGATACGGTTGATACGTCCGATACGCTGCATTAGTCGGGTTGAATTCCACGGCGTATCGTAATTGATAATAATATTACTTCGGTGCAGGTTTACACCTTCGGCTAATACTTCGGTCGAAAGTATGATATTGTA
>CAZEEN010000007.1:1610-2881 GCA_964511115.1 uncultured Paludibacter sp.
GGAGTGAAAATTTGATTCTTTGGGTTAATCTCATTTTCTTCGTTTATCTTCGCTTCAATCTCGTCTAATGTCCATCCTTTTTCGTAAAACTTATTCAAATTTAAGTCGGGCGCAATGTAAATCTTTTGGTTCTCGAACATGGCAATCATGCGCTCATTGGCTAAGCGGAAACGGTTTAGCGTAGTTCGGAAAGCTTCAAAACTGCTTTCGAGGCGTTTAACCAACGAATTTTTCATAATAAATGCCAGCGATTTCGAAACCCGCTCGGCTTGTTCGTAATATTCGTCTTGAATATGAGGCAATAATGCCGCAATGGCTTGATAACGACTGTATTTTAATCCATCAGTTTTATCAATCAACATCTTTACCGTGTAGTCAAATAATTCCGAAAGTGCTTCATCCAGCACATATTCCAATTTATCTGGTTTTTTGATTTTCGGAAAATCATCCACATCGGCTTTGTAACGACTTATGGCTTCAATATCGGTACGTGTGCGACGTACGGTAATAGGCTTCAACACTTTTTCGCGTATCTCTTCGTAAAGTTTCAGCAAGGCATCTACATTCAGCTTTTCGTTGGCTCGTAACTCTTTGAATTGTTTCGTTTTAGGCGAAAAGAAAGCAGTTAAGTTACTTACACCGGGTAAGGTAGAACGTCGGGGATTTTGAAACAATAAAATTTGATTGTAAAGGTCTTCGGGCGTATTGTTGAGCGGTGTTGCCGAAATAAGCATTACCTTCTTTTTTGTACCTTCAATTTTTCCTTTGTTTGCACGGGGGTATTTGCAAATTTCCTGCATTTCGCGAAACATACCGGTGGTATGGTTGCGGAATTTGTGCGATTCGTCAATCAATATCAAATCGTATTCTTCGGCATTCCAATAATTGTAATTGTCGGTGTCTAAAATTTTTGATAAACTGCCGTTGGTAATAAATTTGGTGAATTTGTCGATACCAAACTGTGCAAAAGTATTTTTCCAGTTTTTCTCCACAGCAGGTGGATAAACCACTAATATTTTGGTGTTGCCTAATCCATTTTCAATCAGAAACTTTTTGGCTATCATGGTAGCAATCACCGTTTTTCCAAGTCCTACCACATCCGAAAGGAAAAATCCATCGTATTTTATCAGTTTTTGGTATCCATCGAGTACAGCGTCCAATTGATATTCCATGCGCTTAAAATGGGCTGGTAAATCAAAATTATTTTCGATGCTGTAATCAATGCTATCACCAAAATATTCAATCAATGTTTTGATATACAATTCGTAAGG
>CAZEEN010000007.1:2981-37206 GCA_964511115.1 uncultured Paludibacter sp.
ATCAGCGTGTTTTCGTCCTGATTGGTGAAAAATTTTTGGTTCATGGGCTTTAGCTTGGTTCAGCTTCAGCCATTGGTCAGATAAGAGTTGTAGTTCAGCTTTATAGATGCAAAAAAGCGTGAACTTTGTCTTATCCGCCTCACAAGCCCCTAGGAAAGGCTACACAGAAATGATAAGTCAAAAGCCCACGCCGTTTCCGACGTGAGCATTTTGCTCATTACTCCATTTCTGTGTGTTCGCTTTAAAGAAATTTCCTAGGTTTCTGTGAGGCGCGAACAATAGCAGAATGCTATTTAATTAATATGTTGAAAATTAGTTTATTATTTTATTTTTTATTCTCTTAAAATTAGTTTAATATATTGTTTTAATCTTATCTGTCTATCGAACCACAAAAGTAGCGCAAAATTTCAATAAACCGTATTTCTGTTGGATTAAATGTTTACAAAAAACAACTTATTATCTTGCTTGTAATTTCATATAAAATCTGTATGGTTCACGCATCAAGCTAATGTGTTTTAATTTATGTTTTATAACCATAGGGTTATATTACTTGATAAACCTTATGTATACGTTACTTTATTTTTTACACATGTTTTCATTGTCATGTGTACATTTTTCGATTTTTTACCCACGTTTATCATCACATGGGTAAAATACTCCAAAATTTACCCATGTTGCACAACTCATAGGTAAATTACTCCGCTTTTAGACTAGTCACATTTGCCAATAAGTGAAATAATTCATCATTAAGAAAATATATTTCTTTACCAATCTTTATTTCACTTAGAAAACCAGCTTCGCACAATGTATGTAAGTATTTTGCGGCAGTTTTACGAGTAACCTGTAAATCCTGCACTAAAAAGTCAATTTTAGTATAAGGGTGGTTAAATAAATTATTTATCAAATCTTGCGAATAAATTTTAGGCAGTGCAGCTCTTATTTTTTTCTTGTGTTGCATCATTAAGGATTTTATGCCTCGTACAATAGCAGTAGTTTGAATGGAGGTTTGCTCCACAGCTTCCAACATAAACATCAGCCATGGTTCCCAATTTTGTGTAGTGCGGGTTTCCTGCAATAGCTTATAGTACATGCCTTTGTTTTGGTTTATGTAGCGGCTTAAATATAGAATGGGCAAATTCAAAAGATTTTCTTTGACCAAAAATAGAATATTGATAATGCGACCTGTACGTCCGTTACCATCATAAAAAGGGTGAATGCTTTCGAATTGGTGGTGAATAACAGCCATTTTTACCAATGGGTCCCAATCGCACAATTCATTATCGTTCATAAACTTTTCGAGGTTCGACATATATTCCACAATATCTTCGTGATTTTGAGGAGGCGTGTAAACAGTTTCTCCGGTTTGTTCATTCTTTAGTTCAGTTCCGGGTAACTTTCTGAATCCCGACCTTGTTTCTTCTAAAGTAGTCTGAATATCAATGATTTGATTGCAAGTAAGTAAACCTTGTGTACGTACCACTGAGAATCCATCTTTCAACGCCGTAGCATAGTTATATACTTCTTTGGCAGCAGAACTCGTGAAATGTTTTGCAAAATTGTCGCTACTAAACAATTCATCGTGTGTGGTAATAATATTTTCGATAGCGGAACTATCTTTTGCTTCCTGAAGCGAAAGGGTATTGAGAATAATTACTTCGTTTGGAATGGTTTCGGACACACCATTGAGTTCTGCCAAAGCTTTATGTGCCAATGCCAGTTTCTTTAATACAGCTTTGGTTTCAATGTCCTGTGCAAAAGGCAGGCGAGGTATTATGTATCCCATAATTATTAAACGATAAATTTTAAGGATTAAAAACGAAGAAATGCAAAAATACAAATTACTTTTGACTTCTTATAACAGAGATTGAAAAATGGCAATTAAAAAAAGGGTGAGAGCGAATATTACAACATATCTAATCGAGAATTAAATGCACGGAATTCCATTGATTAGTATTCATTTCAGTACATGATAAAAATCACACAGAATGTAAAATTCTGAATATCAATAAAATAAGTTGGGTTTTATTTGGAAAAGACCTTGAAACTTTGTATTTTTATAGCTGACTACCAATCGGTTATAATGAAAACAAAAGATTCCAAGGTCTCGCACAAAAGTTCTGATTTAGAATTGAATGAAACAGCATTTTTTACAAATCAAACCCAATATCGCTGCGGAAGTATTTTTGGTCGTAAGTGATGACGCGGGCGTTTTTGAACGATTGCGCGAGTGCTTCGTCTTTGTTGGCTCCATACGAACTTACAGCAATTACGCGGCCACCGTTGGTAACAATTTTACCATCTTTCGATGCTGTACCAGCATGAAAAACAATGCTGTTCTCCACTTTATCCAATCCGCTGATTTCTTTGCCTTTTTCGTATTCTTCGGGGTAACCGCCCGAAACAAGCATAACGGTAACTGCAGCGCGTTCGTCAAATTCAACAATTCGAGTGTCTAAGTTTTTTTGCGCTACACCCTCGAGCAAATCTACCAAATCCGATTTCAGGCGAAGCATAACCACTTCGGTTTCGGGGTCGCCCATGCGCGCATTGTATTCGATGGTAACAGGCTCACCATTTACTTTTATAAGTCCGAAGAAAATAAAACCTGTATAGTTAATACCTTCGCTGTAAAGTCCTTCCACTGTTGGGCGAATAATGCGGTCTTCCACTTTTTGCATAAACTCTGCTGTGGCAAATGGCACAGGCGAAACTGCGCCCATACCGCCCGTATTCAGTCCTTTATCGCCTTCGCCAATCCGTTTGTAATCTTTAGCTTCGGGTAGAATTTGGTAGTTTTTGCCATCGGTAATTACAAACACCGAACATTCGATGCCCGACAGGAATTCCTCGATAACAACCGTTTTGCTGGCATCACCAAATTTGCCATCGAGCATAGCTTTTAGTTCGGAAATCGTTTCGTCCAAATCGTTTAAAATCAAAACTCCTTTTCCGGCAGCCAAACCATCGGCTTTGAGCACATAAGGTGCCGAGAGCGATTTCAAAAAAGCAACTCCTTCGTCGATATTATCAGCTGTAACACTTAAATAACCAGCAGTTGGAATATTGTGACGGAACATAAATTGCTTCGAAAAATCCTTGCTTCCTTCGAGTTGCGCACCAATTTTATCAGGGCCAACCACCGGAACATGCTTAATTTGCGTATCGGCAGCAAAAAAATCGACCACGCCTTTCACCAACGGATCTTCGGGACCAACGAGGACCAAATCGATGCTATTTTCGAGGACAGCCTTTTTCAAAGCCGGAAAATTATCGGCAGCAATCGGCAAATTAGTACCCACTTGAGCCGTTCCGGGGTTTCCGGGAGCAATAAAAAGTTGTGTTAATTTGGGACTTTGAGCAATTTTCCAAGCCAATGCATGTTCGCGACCACCCGAACCGAGGAGAAGAATTTTCATTTTTATAATTTTTAGAATCAAGAGTCAAGAACCAAGATTCAAGACTTTTTAGACTACTTGTAGCAGTTTTTAGATTGTTTTTATTTCAACTACAAAAGTAGTGAAAATATGACAAAGGGGCAAGATACGATCTACGATATATATATTCTACGACCGCGATACATTTTTCACACCTTTTACCAATTTTATTTTCTTGATAATCAGCTCTAAATCTTTGTTGTCGCTAACCATTATAGTCAGATTACCTTGAAACAATCCGGCATTGGTATCTACCGAAATGGAGCGCAGACTAATACTTTTTTCCTTCGAAATAAGCGATGTAATATTCGCAACAATACCAATATCGTCGTGCCCCACAATGCGTAAAGTAATAGGATATTGAGAACCGATGGATTTGCCCGACCATTTAGCTTTTACAATGCGGTAATTGAATCGCTCTATCATTTGTGGCGCATTGGGGCAGTCGGTGCGATGAATTTTTATTCCGCCCGTAACAGCCACAAAACCAAATACTTCGTCGCCGTAAATGGGATTGCAACATTTTGAAAGTTTAAAATCCACATTTTTCAAGTCGGCACCAATAACCAGTACATCTTCCTTATTGTCGCTGTCGCGCCCGTGCTTTTCTTTCGAAAATCCTTCGGCACTACGCATTTCGGCAACATCCGGATTCAACTCTTTTTTATCCAAATCCAAATACGCATCGCGCACAGCGAGCACATCTAATTTTTCGCGTGCAATTTCCTGATAAAAATCGCTAACGGTTTTGAAGCCTTTCTTTTTTGCCAAGCGGGAAATTTTCCCTTCGTCGAGTTCAATTTTCCAGTTTTTGAAACGTCGCATCAAGGTTTCGCGGCCTATTTCGGCATCTTTAAATTCTACTTCTTTGAGCGCTTGACGAATTTTATTTTTGGCTCTCGAAGTTGTTACAACTTGCAACCATGCAGGATTTGGTTTCTGTGTGGGCGATGTGAGTACTTCTACTTGGTCACCATTAATCAGTTCGTATTTTATCGGCATGTTTTTGCCGTTTACCTTTGCTCCCACACATTTACAGCCTAAGGCAGAGTGAATGGAAAATGCAAAATCGAGCGCAGTTGCTCCTTTTGGTAATTTATGTAAGTCGCCATTCGGCGTAAAGACAAACACTTCCTTGTCGTAAAGGTTGAGTTTGAATTCGTCCATAAAATCAACGGCATTCAGTTCCGGATTTTCGAGGATTTCGCGAATATTTTTCAGCCATTCGTCCATGCCGCTTTCGCCCTTAATACCTTTGTATTTCCAGTGTGCAGCAAGCCCTTTTTCGGCCACTTCGTCCATACGCACGGTGCGAATTTGCACTTCCACCCATTTGCTTTGCGGGCCGAGTACGGTGGTATGCAAACTTTCGTAGCCATTCGATTTTGGAATAGAAAGCCAGTCGCGCAAGCGTTTCGGATTGGGTTGGTACAAGTCGGCAACTATGGAATAAGCCTGCCAGCAAAGTGCTTTTTCTTTTTCGAGCGGCACGTCGAACACTATGCGGATAGCAAACAAGTCGTAAATATTTTCGAACGGCGTGTTTTGCTTTTTAATTTTATTGTAAATAGAATGAATAGACTTTGTACGTCCTTTAATTTCAAATTCGGCACCAAGTTCCAATAATTTTTCTTTGAGTGGCGCAATGAATTCGGCAATATATCTGTCGCGCGAAAGTTTTGTTTCGTTAATTTTTTGAGCAATTTCCTTGTAAATATCTCTGCTCGTGTGTTTCAGCGACAAATCTTCGAGTTCGGTTTTTATTTTGTACAAACCCATACGATGTGCCAATGGGGCATACAAAAACGAACTTTCGCGCGCTACTTGGCTGCGAGATTCTTCGGGCTCACTGTCGAGTGTACGCATGCGGTAAAGCTGAGTGGCAATAATAATCAAAATTACCCGCACATCTTCGGCAAAAGTCAGTAAAAGTTTACGAAAATTCTCAGTTTCGAGCGAGGTGTTTCGTTCGTACAAGTCGCGCACACGAATTAAACCCTTGGTAATGGCGCTTATAGAAGTGGAGAATGTTTTATCAATTTCGTCGACAGTAATTCTGTTTTTTTGAATAAAATCCTGAAAAAGCACACTCAAAACAGCCGCTTTCCCCAATCCTACTTCGTTGAGCAGAGCATCAACGATAGCAGTTTTTTGCTGAATAAATTTTAAAATTTGCTCAGGAGAATATGCTTCGAGTGCAAAACACTTTTTGAGAAGTGCCCTTAATTGACGGCGTTCGGCAAAGGTAAAAAGGGTTGAGTGCGACAACAAAAGCGATTTGTAATGCCCACTGATAGGTATAACAGGTTTTGACATAAGCGTATCTCGTAAATTTTTACAAAGATACAAAGCTAAATTTTATAATTGCTATTTGAGCACAAAAATGTGCTGAAAATATAAACATTATTACATAGGCGAATCGCCAACACTGCTATTGTCTTTTTCTTTTTGGTCGTCGTTGGTAATCGTTTTTTTAGTTTTCTTTACCTGAGCATTTAAATTTCCGATTCGATACGACACATTTAATCTAAACTCGGTGTTTTTTGTTAAATTCACATCGGTCTTTTGGTCGAATGTTAAAGCTCCGGTTGTACTGTCCATTCCTTTTGTGGTAATAATGATATGCGAAACCGGTAAGTAAACACCGCTAACCGAAACCGTCAATTTCTTTTTCAGGAATTCTTTCGACAATGCCATGTAGCTAAAATAAAATGCCGACTGACCACCTTGAAGGGTTATTTGTGGTAAATTGGCACCACCACCGGTACTGATTTTAAAATCTTTAGGCAACATAAAAGTACCTCCTAAATAGAATCGACCGGTAATGCCACTATTTTCGGAATTAATCGTTGCACTTTTCAAATCAACATAATTCAGACTTGAATTTGTGTACACATTCAACCATTTCAATCCGCGGTAACTACCAAAAATATTGAGACCAACTTGATTCTTTTGACCAATATTGCCATACGTAATTTCCTGTACACCTGTAACACTGTTTAAAAACGAATACTGTTCGATACCATTGTTTATAAACATATAGGCCAGTTCGGCATTCAAGCTGTATTTTTGCGAAAAACTGCTGTATCCCAATGTAATGTTATGGCTGTTTTCGGGATCCAAATCGGGCTTTCCGTAGCTAATGTAGTTGGGGTCGCGGCGATCGATATATGGATTAAGATACGCTATACTTGGACGTTGAATGCGCTTGTTATAACCCAACTTGAGGCTATTCATATCGGTGAGGCGGTACGTAACAATTGCCGATGGAACTATGGCCGGATAATCGGTGGCAAAATTGCGGGTCGTATTGTCGAATTCGGCATTTAACCAGGTATGCTCGTAGCGCAAACCGCCTTTTAAACTCCACTTCTTGATATTTCCGGTGTAACTGGCATAAGCTCCCAAAATATCTTGATTATTACTAAACTGCATGCTACTATCGGTGTGCAGGTAGGGCAAAACAGGTGCTAAAAGTCCAAAATCATAATAATCGTAGCTTTCATTAGTTTCACTGCTATTTAACCTACGAATATATTTTGTTCCCATTTCCACAGTATGACCTTTGGCAATAGGTTTTGTATAATCTACCTGAAATGTATGCTCATTAGTTGAAGCAGTATTTGCACTTGTAATTTTTTCAGCAAATCTGAACTGAGGTTTTATAATTATGTAAGGCATGTTGGTTGCTGTATAATCACTGTTATTAGGCGTATTACTCAATTTATAGGAAAAAGTCAACAATTCACCTTTTGTTTTAAACGAGCGCTGATAATCGAGTCCGAAATCGGTTGAACCCCAACTTTGTTTCTGAAGACTCGACTGCGTATACGAAAACACCTTATTTACATCCTCAAAATTTTCGGTGGTAGCTGTAGTATTGCTTTCAGGGCGACCAAATCGGCGGTTAAACGAAAATGTAAACAAATTCAGCGTATCGAGCTCATAACTCAATTGCCCGCTACCAAACTGCATGGGTGTTTTATTGTTGACGGTTGCTACTTGTTTACCAAAAGTATAAGGCGCATTCGCCATGTAGTTGTTGCGTTCGGAAGTTGTAACTACCGGAAACTGCTTGAAAATATTGTAATTATAGTTGCCCGAAAAACTGAATTTGCCTTTTTGCACCATCAAATTTAATCCACCACCAACTGATCCGCGTGTTGACCCTTGTGTATTTATAGTAGCAGAATATCCTTGAGCCGATGTATTTTGAAGTGTCACAATATTGAGAATTCCTCCCACTCCTTCGGCATCGTATTTTGCGCCGGGCTGTGTAATTACTTCTATATTTTTAACCATATTGGCCGGCATACTTTTGAGTATCAGTCCCGGATTATTATTGAACATATTGGTAGGTTTGCCATTCAGAAAATACTTGAAATTGGATGAACCCTGAACTTGTATATTGTCCTGACCATCAACAGTAACCATGGGCACTTTGCGAAGCATATCGAGCACAGTAGATGTTTTCGATTCAGGATCTTGTTCGGCATCGTAGGTTATTTTATCGGCCTCGGCTTTGATTAATGGTTTTACAGCAACAACACTTAGTTCTTTTAGTGATTGCTGACTATTGCCTAGCCCGATTTTGCCTAATTGAACGCTCGCATTTGAGGCATCTACCGTGAAGTTAATTTTAGCAGGCACTTTACCCACATACGACACAAACAAGGTATAGTTTCCGGGCGCTTTTAATTCACCCGAAAAATTACCATCGATATCTGTAGCAAATCGGCTAATAGCTTGTTGTGGATTTTTAGTTAACACAACAGAGCAGGTGGAATAAGGCAAGGTTTCCCCGGTAATAGAATCAACAACCTGACCTTTAACAGTAAATTTAGCTGCCTGATTTTGAGCAGTCATTAAAATAGGTACAATCAGGAAAAGCACCAAAATTATCTTTTTCATTGTTCGTGGAATTTTATTTATGTTGTTTGATTTTATCGACCACAAAAATAGAATGAATAATTGAATTGTGCAAATATATCGATAATTATTTATTATTTATCGATATATTTTTTGGCTATTTCAACAAAAACAACATTAATCGCGTTAACTTTGTGTTTCAAAATTATTTAATTTCCAAATAATCGAAATTGTTGTTTGAATTAATATCTAATTCGATATTTTCATGTGTTTCAGAGCCTTATACCTTCGTCCCCAAAATTTATAAAAAGTAAGCGAAGTGAAAGTTATAATTTTATTGAACCATTTGTAGCGAAGTAAAAAGTGTAAAATGCGATACCAAATAGCCAGTAAACCTAGCATTAATGCTGACTGAATAATTAAATTTACAATCGGATTATCGAGATGAAGTGATTTGCCAAAATACAGTTCGATGGTACTCCAAATAAGAAACGAGAACAGCAGCATAAATCCAATGATTGGTCCGTGAGCAGTTTCGATGGCTTTGTGTGGGCAATAACTCATACAATGCATACAACTTTCGCAGTGGAAAGTCCAAAAAGGGTGATTTTCAACTGTCTTAATGGCTTTGACTGGACATTGATTAATCCAAAAATTACAATTATTGCAGGCAATACTTGCATAATAGGTTTTAGCTATAAAAAATCTGCCTGCAAAATAGTATCCAATAGAACGTTATCCATTTGCCAATCAGCATTCCGGCGCGAGTGTTCATCAGCAAAACCCTGTTTTTGCCTTTCTCTTGAGCAACATTAGCCACCCAGCGAGTCACATTAGCCGAATTTTCAGTACCTGAAAAGTAATAAACGATTAGTTTTGAATATGCTAACATAATATTTAAATAATTGTGTGAATGTAATTACCGATCTTGCGAAGGAAGTGTTGAACTCCACTTTTTCGAGAAGGTCAACAACTTTGTGATAATCTTGCGGCTGTAATAAATTCATTATTATTTATTTAAATTCATAACATCTTTATACGGAGCAAATGTAAATCATTCCTTCCTGTTTTCAAAATAAGATTATAAATTTGTTTTCAGTTTACAATTTCATGTGCAAATCGATAGTACCCACCGCCTGATTACTTTTATAGTGAAGTTTCCAATATCCCGCACTGGCAATAATTTTTTCATTTATTGTTACAACGCTGTTTTCGCTTTTTATCAATTTCTGGTATTGTGTAACGCCATTTCCATCTGTAAGCCACACTTCTAATTCTCCTGAATTGGCTCTAATTGTTCCTTTTAAGTAAACAAACTGAGCTGATTGCTTTACATCCATTATTGTAATTCCGTTCGAATTTTGATTATAAGTAGTATTAAAACCAAAACTATTGTCAAAATGGTGGTCTTGACACGAGAAAGATACGAATTGTATGGCACACAAAATGGCAAAATAAACTATTTTCATTTTCGAATCTTTAAAAGTTGATAAATTTATTGATACAAAGGTAATTGGCTCAAAATGAATAAAAAAAGGAAATTGGTTGAATGTCCGAAATATGCGTTTGTAAGTGGGATATTGATAGTTGAAAGAGTTTTCAATAAATCATTCTAATTCCATTTTACCGCCCGATGTATTGATTCGATTGGCTCTGCAAAAAGATAATAACTCTGATTTTAACCAATAATGGTTTTTAAAGTCAGATACCGATATTGTAATGGCAAGTTCTGGGCGTTTCATGGTATGAGGTTTAGTTACCGTAAATTATCAATTTTTGGTAGGAATATATCTCGCAAACTTAATCCTCCTTGTAAGGCAAATATAAAATATTGAACCAAAAACAAGCCATCAATTATTCCCGTAAACCAAAATGTAGTAGGAAAATCAACAACAAAAAGCATATAAGCATAAAGTTGGATAACGTAAAATGCCCTTCCAATAATCAGGCAACCAACATTGAATGCATATCGTTTGATGTTAAATGCAGATAAAAATTGCAGATAGGCAAAGCATAAAAAGAATGAACCCAGAAAAATTGCAAAAAATGGATCAATTGGGGGATTCTCAATAATGCGCCCTGTGCCTATTACAAAAATGTATAGAATGGCTGCAATAGTATCCCATATTCCACTTATAAAAAAGCTGATAGCTAGGGGTTTTAGTGATTTAGGTTTCATAATATTATTTTTTTTTATCGGCAAGGCTATTACTTCCTTTCAATACATCCTCAAGTAAAATTTGGTTCATTCTAGCAGTTTCTTCAAATATTGGACTATGTGCTGATTTTTCAAAGGTGTAAAATCCTTTTAGTGGTGCTTTTATTTTCAAAAAATATTCTTTTGCCAAGGGATATGAAACGGTATAATCGTGAATGCCATGAAAAAAATAGACTGGTATTTCCAATTCTGGTACTTGTTCTGTTAAGTCAGTTGTAATGATTGTGTTCCAAAGCGGGTGAACACCAGCCCGGGCTTTGGCTCGCCACAAATTCATTTTTTCAAATAATGTGTATTCTCTGCATGTAAGTGATGGTATGAATATGCCAGTTACAATGGAGCGCATATTTCGTGTTGTACCAATACCCATGCTGTGCATGGCTTCATCTCGTATTTTGAGGTAACTGTAAGGAATATAATCAGTAACCGGCGAGGATTCTAGCTTTCGAACCATTTGCTTGTTGTCTAAACTCTTGTATTCTTTCAGCATATATTCATAAGCCATTTTTTCCGATTTGAAATGGTTCGACATTTGCCCAACTCCAATATATGCATGGTATAATTCTGATGCTTGTGCAGCTACATTAATACCTATAAATGAGCCGCCAGAACGTCCCATCAGATAAATTTTATTCTGTCCGAATCGTTTTCGCAAATAATTAGTCACTTCTTTTGTGTCGGAAATTAATTGCTGTAATGTTATTGATTCGTTGGCAGTATCAGGGTTAAATGAAATACCTGCCCAACGCTGATCCCACCATACCACAGTAAAAAGATCGTCAAGTCCTGTTGGATATTTCTTTGTTAGGAAATAATCTGGAATCCCGCCATGCAAGTAAAGCAATACAGGCATTGTAGAATCTTTGCTCTGTATAAACATTCCTTGTTTAACTCCATTTATTGTCACAAATACTTTTTCTGAAATGCTACCTTTCATCACATGTCCATTTTTGTCAAGAAATGGTTCAATTTTTCCTGGACTTAGCAGTAAAAACAATAATACAAAACCAATTGTAATGAAAAAAAATAATGAAAATACGATTGACATTGAACAAATACTTTTACGTTTATAGTATTGAAAGTGGTAAAGCTTCATTTTAATGTTATATTTAAAGCGTTTTAGCAACAACAAGCTTATAATATGTAATGTAAATTGTTGGTTCAAAACCTAGTTTTTGCGCTAGTTTATAAGAATTTACATTTTGTAGTCGACATGCCCAGATTGGTTCATATCCATTTTCGATACAATAGTCTATAAGTGCAACGCAAGTGTGAATAGCAAAAGCTTTGCCTCTGAATTCAGATAATGATTCAATGCCAAGTTCCAGTTTGTCGTTTCTTACGAATGCTGAAAAAGCAGTTGAGGCTGGCTTGTCATTGTATATAAGACTAAATGCCACGGCATTGTTGTTGAAATCGGTTGTATTTTTCCAAAAATATTTCGGCACCACTGTTCCCTCAATTTCATCGAAAAGTTGGTCGTTAGTACGTACAATTTCATAAGGTTCGAAGTTGTAATTGCTTTTAAAATTTTGGTATTTTTCAATGTTGAATTTGAAATTTACACGTGTGCTGAGTTCGATTTTTCCATGTTGCTCATTTCCGTTTAAGTCTTCTTCTCGAATTGTTTTCTGTTCGAAAAGTTCAGCCAATTTTTCGTTCCAAACCGACGGATAAGCCTGTAGCCATTCAGTTTTTGTTCGTTTGTTGTTAGCATTAAATGCATATCGAAGTAATGCATCATTAAAATCTGCATTTTGCTCGTTGCCAAAAAGTAAGGACATGCCGTAAGGATGCTTTACTAAAAACGTAGTTGGCTTATCTGTATTTTCAACATAAATTTCACCATCAACTTTAAGCTCAATCACTGCAAGTGCAAAAAGAGTATTTATTTCGACGTTTTTGATAGCCTCAAAGGCTAACGAATACGACTCTTTATTTAGTAGTTTCATTTTTAGTATTTTAATTGAATAATCTGCTTTTTACTTGTTCATCCATCTTTTAAAATCAGTTGCTCTTTCGATGCTAACTATTGTTTCAGAGTCATCTTCGGGTTGCGGTTTTAGCGTCAATTTTATGCGGCAACGCGACCAGGCATACATTTTTTCGATAGCATGAATGTTGATAAGAAATTTTCGATTTATTCTAAAAAACATGTTTGAGTCTACATCGCGTTCTAAACTATCAAGCGTCATATCAAGCGGGTAAGATTTTCCATCGTTGGTTTTCAAATAGACAGCTTTTTCGAAAGCATAAAAATAGGCAATCTGCTCAATTTCAATACGCCTGTAATTTTCGCCAATTTGAATTAAAAATCGCTTTCGAAATTGATTTTTAGTTCCTTGAACTGCCGAAATAAGTTTATCAAAATCAAGCCCAAAGACAGATTTCATTTCTTTGTACTTATTAAGACTTTCAGATAAATCATTTTTACTAATTGGCTTCAATAGATATGAAATGCTATTTACCTGAAATGCTTCTATGGCATATTTATCGTAGGCAGTAGTGAAAATTATTGGCGTGCGTACTGACACTTGGTCGAATATGCTAAAGCTTACACCGTCAGATAATTGAATATCCAGAAAAATTAAATCGGTTGTGTTGTTCGTCAACCATTTAACCGATTCTTTTATTGAATCAATTTTGGCTAAAACAATAATTTTGGGATTGATTTCCAATAAATACTTTTCGAGTCTATTCGCTGCCAATAGCTCATCTTCAATTATTATTACATTCATATTTGTAGTTTTCTAACAATGGTAATTCAACTATATATTGATTAATTTGAACTCTGAATTTTGGTAGTCTGTCGCTAATAATATCATACCTTTTTGTCAAATTTGATTGCCCAAGCCCAGTTGATGTGCTTAATGATATTTTTGGCTGGATATTATTGCTCACAAACAAGGTGTTTTGTAAAACGGAAATTTCAATTTTCAATGGTTGATTGTTATTTAATTTGTTGTGTTTTATGGCATTTTCGAGTACAACTTGCAAGGATAAAGGTGGTAAAAGCATTGCTAAAGAATCTGCAGGAATATCCACCTTAAACTGCAAAGATTCACCATGCCTAATTTGTTGTAGGAATATATAAGATCGAACAAAACTTAATTCTTCATTAACTGTGACTACAGGTTTTTCAATAGTTTCCAAAACATATCTGTAAATATGCGAAAACTCTTCGATAAAACGTTGGGCTTTTTCAATGTCAGTTTCGATTAAACTCGATAATACATTTAAACTATTAAACATAAAATGTGGGTTAATCTGATTTTTTAGAACTTCGAATTTTACCCCAATTAATTCTCTTTCAAGATTTTCGGCCTTTATTTTTGCTTGTAAACTTTCTGACAAATAAATCCAGGCTTCAAGAATAACCATTAAAAATAAATTGGCCAACGAAAAATAATATGCATTGTTTATAAATATCACATGCAAATCTTCTTTGAAAGTCATAATTCTTGATGCAAAAAATAAAATTAAAGGAGTAATTAATACACCGATAAAAATACTAACCGGAAATTGAATTACAAAACGTTTAACAACAAATTGCTTCCAAGGAAAGGTTTTGTTGAGATAATTAATAAGAAAAAGATTAGGATACGACAAAAGGAACAAACCAAGCACTGTAAGAACTGAGCCACGTAAAAATTGTATTAAGAGTTCATTAGTAGAATGTGCATGTTGATTCCCAAAGAAATAAACTTGAGAAATAACTATAATTTGCAAACTAACTGATAATATTAGTAACAATTTGATTAGCTTTACAAATGGAAATAGTTTGTTAATCGGTTGTTGGAGCATGTTTTGTGTTTGTTTATTTTCTTGCAAAGAAAGATATTATTTTTGAATAAATAATATTTAATTCGTACAATTAATGGTGTAACATAATAGATACTAACAACTTCCATTTCTAGAATTAAAAATGGAAGTTGTTTTTTTGATTAAAATCGTTTTAAGATACCAATTCTTAACGATAGATAATTTAAATTCATTTTATCAAAACTAGCAATAGGTTGTATTGTGCGAGATAATGAATTGAATTTTATACCTGGAGTAATGCTCCATTTACCTCCTAAGGGAATGTCGATACCTACAGATGATTGAAATCCTAACCCATGTTTGGTGTCATGAATAATATCTCCTGTAGTGTTTTCTGTTTCAATGTGATTATACAAACCACCTAAACGTACAAAATATGACAGTCTTGAATTATCAATAGGATGTTTAAATTGTAAACCAAAAACATATCCTGTTTCTTCGAAGTTTACATTATTTCCTAAAAAAGAATTATTTGCAGCTAAAGAGTTCCATCCCCAACCTGCATATAATCCTGCATGAGGCATAAAACGATAATGAAAAATGCCTTCGAAACCTCCACCAATTTTAGTTGAGGCATCTCCAATTTTTCCAATTGCTACCGATGAACCACCGCTCAGTTCGAAACCCCAACGGGCTTGCTCTTGTGCATATGCACTAAATGATAAAATCGTAATTAGTACGCTTATCAACAATTTTTTTGTTTTCATAAATAATTTGTTTTATAATTTTTATGCAAAATTAAAAGCAAACTCAACTGTTTGAAAATTAATTACGACAAACCTGTAGTTTTGATAGTTGAAGCTGTTTATTTAGGTTGCATGTGTAATAATTGAATTAATAAAATATTGATTTAGAATAGAAGAAGAGGTGACTTTCAGAATCACTTCCTCACAATCAAATAAAAAAACAACTAATCTTATTTATTACTTCTACTAGCTTCTTCGCTCGAGGCTGTTGATCTATTCGAACGATTTTTTAAATCATCTTTGCCAAATCGATAATTTAATGTGAAATTCAAACGTCTGGTTTCCAATTTGTTATTAAAATCTAGGTCGATATTTCCGTATTTTGTATAAGCACCAGCCGATCCTGTGTTAAAAATATCAGAAATTGCAAGTTTAATAGTACCCTTATCGTTGAATATCCTACGTTGAATCCCAAAATCAATATTATAACGCGATTTCATTGTGAAATTACCTACAAGCTGTTTCGACATATAATTTGCGCTTAATTCCATGCTGATTTTTAATGGCAAAGTAAAACTGTTATTTAAGTTTCCCATAAAACTCCAACGTTTAAATTGTGCATTAGAAGCTAATTCCGAATTTACTTCTTTGTACATTCCTGTACCTGTTGCATTAATTTGCCACCATTTGGCAGGTTGCAACTGTAAAGTTTCTGACAAGTTCAGCTCTTTAGCATTGCTTAAATTGTCCATAGTTTGATAAATAGTTTTTGTTTCATCGTTTTGAACAAGCACTTCTGTAAACAATTCGTTGGTGTAATTATACCCAATATTTGTCATTAATTTACCTTTGTAATTGTGATTTAAACTAACAGAATGTGTAAATTGAGGTTCTAGCGATGGATTTCCCTGATTGTAGGTGTATGGATCAATTAGCCAAAGAAATGGATTCAAATCGTGATAACTTGGTCGCCCAATTCGATAACTATATCTCACACCAATCGTTTGGTCAGGTTTTAAATTTTGTTGGATAAATATTGATGGAAATAGTTTTAAATAGGAGTTTTTATCTACCTGATTTATTAATACTGAGTTTCCTTTCGAAATCGTATTTTCGAGCCTCAAGCCTACTTGTAGTGCGGTTTTGGAGTATTGGGCTTTCCCATTTATGTAGGCAGCCTGAATATACTCTTCAAATTTAAAATTGTCATTCTGACTTAAATAGCCATTCATTTTTGCAACATTATCAGTGTTTACAATACTACTTTTAAGCCCGCTTTCGAATCTATATACTTTATTTATCGGTAAAGTATAATCCATTTTAAAAGAATAAATATAAATGTCGCTGTTTTGCGAACTTAACAAATTCAAATCTCGGTTTTTATCAATTCCAGTTGAATTATAGTTTTTGTTTACCTGATCGCTCGTGGAGTAAAATTTGAAGTAGGCATAGTCAGCATCCATTGTAAGCGACTGTCCTGTGGTATCAATGTCCCATTTGTAATTTATATTGGCCGTTTTATTATCCCAGTTGAATTCTCGGACGCTTTTGCTGGTAAGTGTTGAGTCAATTTGGTGAAATTTATCAGTAAATTTTGTGTCTCCAATGTCGGTGTTATCATTAAATCCGGTATTTACACGATACATAAAGCTTAAAACATGGTTTTTTCGCAAGAAAAAATCAGCCCCAATTTTATAGTTGTGTGCATTTCCATTGGCATTATTTTCTTTGTTTATAAGTTGATAAGCACCTGCCATACTGCCTTGAGTAAATCTTCGGCTAGCTTCAAACGCATTCCAACCTTTCCAATCGTAAAAATTGTAATTACCATAAATATTCAGCTTACCGTAATTCATATTTAAATCAAGCCCAGCATTTTCACCTAACGAGCGAGTTAAGGTTAATCCAGTATTTATGCTCCCATTAAAGCCAGGTGCTTTATTGTGTCTGGTTTTGATATTGATTATCCCTGAATTTCCTTCAGCATCGTATCGAGCCGATGGATTTTCGATGATTTCAATACGATCAATGTTTTTTCCTTGCATACCTTTTAAAAGCGTAGTCAATTGTTGAGCAGAAACATAAGTAGGTTTTTCGTCAATAAGCACTTTTACGCCTTGCATTCCTTTGAGAGTGATATTATCGTTATTGTCGATAAGCACACCTGGTACTTTTTTTAATATCTCATAAACATTTTCGGAGGCTAATGTAATTGATGCTTCGGGGTTAACAATCATTTTGTCAACCGATTGTTCAATAAATTGACGTTTGCCAATTACCACAACATCTGAGAGTTGTTTAAATGATTCTTTTAATAAAATCGTTTTCTCGATAGTCTCACTTTTTTTTGTTACGCTAATCTTCTCCGATTCTGATTTGACAAAACCTACCATACTAATTGAAAGTATGTAATCGCCAGGTTTTATTTTGTCAATAATAAACTCGCCTTTTTCATTGCAAACCTCACCTTTTACAAGTTCTTTTGTTTCAGCGTTGATTATAGCAGCTGTTGCAAATTCTACGGGTTTGTTGTCGACATTTAAAACACGTCCTTTAATCATACTGTTTGATTCGCCAAACACTTGTATGGAAAAAAGGAAAAGTACCAATAATAAATTGTAATGAGTTTTCATTTTAGCTTTCATTTTGTATTAATTGAAATTTATATTTTTATAATACAAAATTACTTTCAACGAAGTAATACTAAAAATTTAAGTAGACGAATGCCTTATTTGTGTAGTTGAATACTATTTAATTTGAAATGAATATGTTTTGAGATTTGCAATGACATACAAAATTCGACGAAATATTTAAAATTTCTTTGAATTAGATAATGCATTATGGCTTAGCATTATACTGAATGCCTTTTAAATCAAACTCTCCATAACATAAATCACCTTCAGGATAATTATAAATCAATTGAGCAAAAGATGTTAGGTAATAACCATTGATAGATTTATATGCTTTTATTGGAGTTTGCCAAGGAACGCGAGTCATATTACCATTTTCGCCAAAAGCGTAACGATCTGATGAAATAAAGTTAACGAGTTCTGCTTTTTCATTAAATACCAAAGTGGCATTAATGGTGATGTTTTTATTTGTGAACGAGCATTTTACACTATCTCCTTTAGTTTCCAACCATTTAATTCTGTTATCAATCAATGTTGCTGGCGCCACGCAGCACATATCGTTGAAAAATGTTACTGTTTCCGAGATATCCATTTCGTTTCCTTCGGCATATTGAACTTTGATTAATGACAACAAACGAATATCCATCACTGCTTTACCATTTTTGAAATGATGATACCCTGCCACAGGTAGTCCTTTCATGCGTGCATCCATAAAAAACAGTCGGGTTGGATTTGCCATAAAGTTATGTTGCTCGCATGTAAATGTCATCCATTCCGATTGCTCATTTTTCCGAATTTGACCTTCGAATTCAACTTTAAAACTGCTCACTTTGGGTTTACCTATGCTGCCAGAAAGCTTAATGTAATTCTGCACAGGAACAGGCAGGTGTGAAATGTCACTTTCAGTTAATGTGCTTCTTTCGATAGATGAATTATCAGCAGCTTGTTTTATATCTTTCAGATAAACTGATTTATAGCTACATGAAGCAATAGCAAAGATGCATGCTATCAAAATTATTATATTTGGTATCATACCAAAACGCGCATCGCTCCACGAAAAAATAATCAAAATAGTAGAAATAGCAACACTCAGTATAGCTACAAAAGACCATTGAGGGGAATTTAGTAGATACATAACTCCTGCCGTTAAAAATAAAACAAATGCCAGTAACCACAAAATCCCTAATGGTTTTGAAATTGGAATGTTTAACTGAGCGACCTTAGCAAATTGAAATGCTTTTAAGAAGCCAAGTACGTGGATTGCACCATGTAGAAAGATAAGAATTGAAAGAAAGGTTTTCATGCGTTTATATATTTTTTTTAATCACTATTAATTCTTAACAAAGTTACTCTTTTTTCGGTTTTTGAGCGATATTCACTTATGAAATTAATTGTGAATCAACTTACCACTTCCAGCTCCATAAATATCAATGATGGGGCGTCCACTGTAATAAATATCACCTGAGCCTAAAATCCTTGCTTTTAATGTATTCTCAACGTCTAAATATACATCGCCGCTACCCGATATTGTACAATCAACATGCTGAACAGCAAGTTCTGAAAGTCGCATTTTGCCACTTCCTAATGTTCTCGTTATAAGTTCATTGGCAGAGCCTTTTAGGTTTATATTTCCACTGCCCGAAATGGTGAGATTTAAGTTCGAATAAACAGTATTTGCATTGCCATTGAAACTACCACTTCCCATGATTGTAGCTTTTTCGAGATTGCTAAACTGCGAGTTTAAAGCTATATCTCCACTTCCTGCAACTCTTGCCTCATAAAGTTCGTCAGACATTACAATTGTAACTTTTGCACGTGTATTTACTAATGACGAAAATGGTTTTGTTTGAATAATCAAGGTATTGTTAATCACTTTTATGTCCCAATACTCAAGTAAATTCTCATAATCCGAAAGGATAACTTGCAAGGAGTCGCCTTTTGTTATTTCCACATCGGCCGATGAAGCTGATTCGATTGCATTAAATCTGGTTAAAGATACATGCTCAGCAATGATGGAACCTTTACCTACAACACCATCTACATTGTAGTATAAACATGAAGTAGTCATAAAAGTTAGAGCAGTAATTACTGCTAGTCGAAAGAAATTGTTAGTGTTCATAATTTTTTTTGAATTTTGTTTTAAATCTGAATTAATTTTATTTCGAAACAAAAGTAATTCTGCTGAAAAACTCATACAATTAATTATTAATGAACGCCTTATTTTGATGGTTGAATAAGTTATTTCTGACTTTAAATGAGTTATTTCGATTTGATAATCATGTTTGTCAAAATCTTATCTTTACTTATATATTGGTCATAAATCCAGATAGCTGCTATAACCACTAGCATAGAAATCATACCTGCTAATCCGGTCATTCCCACCAACAAATCATTTCCTCCAGTCACCGGAATAATTGAAATGGTAACCGTGGCATTCATAGTTCCGTGTAGAATGGCAGCTGCAATTACCGATTTTGCTTTGATGGTAAAATACATCACTATTGGCGTGATAATTACACATAAAAGCACCATCATTAAAACTCCAAAATAGGGGTGTTGTGGGTAATTATGACCCATCAAAATTAGTGGAGCATGCCATATTCCCCAAATAGAGCCAATCAGAATGGATGCTTTTGCAAAACTCATGTTACGGAATTGATGCAATAAAAATCCCCGCCAACCTAATTCTTCGCCAAAAGCAGCAAGTCCGTTAATGGTAATACCCGCAAACATTCCTCCAATGAGTATTAGCCAAACAGGACTAATTGGAAGTGCAGCAATTTGTGTTTTCATTTGTTCTACCTGCTCCAGCGAGGACATGGAAGCGAATCGTTCGGCAAGTCCTGTCATTTCGGAATTGTATGTTATTCCCGGAAATAATAAACTAATACCTAATGCACCAAAAGTAATTATCGGCATAATGAGCCATGCTGCAAAAAACCACTTGTTGATTTTGAAGGAAATTTGCAAATCATTGCGAAGTTTTTCTTTGAAAATCAGTTTTTTGACAATAATAACCGAAATCATAGGCACGAACATGTAAATAGTGCCCATTATGGTATAACTTACATTGCCAACAGTTTCGCCCGTTAATAATTTGTACCCTACGGCAATCGAAAAACTGATAACAAAAGTTAGCAGCAGAAATAATGTGGTTTGATTGAATCGTTTCATACTTTCTTTTTTAAATTGATGTTTAGAAAAATATATTATTTCGGTACAAATTTAGTTAGTTTGTTTTTTATAGGAAAAAGTTTTTGATGAATGACGGAAATATAGCGATGAATATCCATAAATAATCCATTTTTAATATATCAACCAAAATAAAACAGGAAATTATGTTTTTTGCTGATTTAAACATCTTGCTTATCTGAAAAATGTCTATCTTTGCAGCACTAAAACAATTGGATGTTTAATTTAATTTCGGATTTGGTAAAGTAAATAATCATTGCTGATTTTGCAATCTGATTATCCCATCGGTTTCTCAGGCATATTCTTGTCTGAGGTTTTCATCATATTTTTTTTAAAATAACAATAAAGTTGAAGTTACGCATATTTTTGCAAAGCTTTAACTTATAAAACTTTACCAACATGAGTAACGAAAATAACAACATACACGATTTTGATTTTAATTTAATCTGCGAATACTTTTCACTTATCGAACGCCAGGGGCCTGGAAGCCCTGAAATGACCATTAAAGCACTAAGTTTTATCGACAATCTGAATGAACAATCAGTAATTGCCGATTTGGGATGTGGCACGGGCGGACAAACCATGACACTTGCGCAACAAACTGCCGGAAAAGTGTTAGGAATGGATTTGTTTCCTGCTTTTATCGACCGCTTTAACGAAAATGCAGCGAGTTTAAATTTACAACATAGAGTAAACGGCGTTGTAGGTTCGATGGAAGAACTTCCATTTGAACCCGAATCCTTAGATCTAATTTGGTCCGAAGGTGCTATCTACAATGTTGGCTTTGAACGGGGCGTAAACGAATGGCGCAATTACCTGAAAAAAGGCGGTTACATTGCCGTAACCGAGGCTTCGTGGTTTACCGACGAACGTCCGGCTGAAATCAACGATTTTTGGTATGCAGCATATCCCGAAATCGACACTATTCCTGTAAAAATTGGTCAGTTACAAAAGGCGGGCTATGTTCCGGTGGCCACATTTTGTTTGCCTGAATACTGCTGGACAACAAACTTTTACGAACCGCAGGTTGCTGCACAGGAACTATTTTTGAAGAAATATCCCGACAACCCAACTGCTCGTGAATTAATTGCAAACGAACGACACGAAGCTGAACTTTACAAAAAGTACAAAGATTATTACGGTTATGTATTTTATATAGGTAAGAAGCTTTAAATAAAGAAGGATTGCTCTGCTCGATGCGGGGCAATCCTTTTAAAATATTTCAAGAAACTGAGATCTAATTTATATTATTCTCCTTCAAGGCCTTATACCTTCGTCCCCAAAATTTATAAAACGTGAGCGAAGTGAATGTAATCAATTTATTGAACCATTTGTAGCGAAGTAGAAAATGCAGGATGCGATACCAGATGGCTAATAAACCAATCATTAAAGCAGATTGAACCACGAAATTCACAAACCAATTATCGAGATGAAGCGTTTTGCCAAAAGTTATTTCTATAGCGCTCCAAACCACCATCGAAAAAAATATCATAAACCCAATTATTGCTCCATGTGCAGTTTCTATAGCACGGTGCGGACAATAACTCATGCAATGCATACAACTTTCGCAGTTGAAAGTCCAGAACGGACGATTATCAACAGTTTTTATGGCTTTAACCGGACATTGTTTGATACAAAGACCACAATTATTGCAAGCAGAAGATGCATAATAGGTTTTGGCAATAAAAAATCGCCCTGCGAAAAAGTAAGCTAACGAAATGGGACTTATAAGTACATCCTGAATAATTTCGCGCAGGGAGCGAAAATCTTTTCTTCCTTCGAGTGTTTTGTATGCAAATTTTTCTATACGTTCTTTGTTGCGTTCGTGTAGAAATTTTACGGTACGGTGGTTCAATCCCGGATGCACCGAAATCCAGTTCGACGGTAAATCAACCGGAAACATGGCGTTAATTCGGTAACCTTTCGTCCATAGTATCAATGCCGACAAGTAAAATGTAATACCTGACAAACCCGGTGTTATCCACTTACCAATAAGCATGCCGGCACGGGTATTAAGCAACAAAACCGGATTTTTACCCTTTGGAAACCTGCGGATAAAGGCTTGCATTACAGGCGGATAGTTGAACCCATGAACAGGTGAGCAAAATCCAACCAAAGCATCTTCGGGAGGTGCAGGGATTTGCAAACGGTTGATATGAGCAATATTGATTAGCTCCGCTGTTATACCTTTCTCATTGGCAATATTAGCCACCCATTGGGCAACATTGGCTGAATTTCCAGTGCCGGAAAAATAATAAAGGATTAGTTTTGAATACAATGACATAATATTTTGTTTGTATTACGTTATTTTTAATCTAGTTGTTATATTAAAGTTATAATTCCATCAAGATTTTCAGAGTAAAGCCTATAGTTAAAAGTGTTTTGGCTTCGTACAAGAATGGCATTCAAACCATTGCTGCGTGCGCCTGTAATATCAGAAATATAATTGTCGCCTACCATGATTATTTCAGTTGGCGGAACTTTTAAATCGTTTATAAGAAACTTGTAAATTTGCGAATTTGGTTTTTCGTATCCAATATGCGCCGAGTTGTATATTTTCTTAATCAACCGGTTTAATCCCAGATAATCCACCAACATTTCCAGTTCGGGCGTGTGATTGGAAAGAATATAACATTCGTAACCGGCAGAGTTCAGTTGTTCAAGAACGCTAATGGTATCGTCGAAAAGAAACCATTTTTCAGTATCTAGATATTTATTTCTCACTAACACTGACATTCTTTTTGCTTCCGATTCTGAAATGTCATTGCTTATCAGAATTCGTTCAAAAAATTTTTCGTGAAACTCCCACCACGATTGACCGTTCAAAAGTTCCTTGTGCGACTTTTCATAAATATCCCAAAGAAATCCATACTGAACATATTTACGGATATTCTCCATTTTAATATGTTGGTAACCATTTTTCTGCAGAATTTCAAACAGGCTTGCTGTCCACATCCCATCACGATATGCCAATGTTTGATCGAAGTCGAAAACTATTTTGAACATTACTTTTAAGTTGAATTTTTTAAACTATTATTGAATACAAATATACTGTTTTAAAAATTCACCATCAATAATTTTCAGGGTAAAACCAATTTTTTTATTTCATAATTTGTTGAAAACCTGTATATGGAACTAACTCCATTACTTCAAATTTAATCATTTTGCTCTTGACCAATAGAAGCGATTCAAGTAATAATTCTCTGAAATATTTCAATGGAATTTGATTTAAATAATCTTCATCATCTTTATAACTGGTGATGTATCCACATTAAATTTTATATCGTACTGAAATTCTAAAATTTTATCGAATCTGTTTTTTACCCAGAATAATTGAGCTTTGTGATTTTTCAAATGAACACCGATTCCCAATGCTTTAAAGCCGTTTTCTTTAGCATTTTGGCTAAGCAAATCAATTATTTCGCTACCAAAACCTGATTTCTGAAAGGCTCTATCAATCACAAACATACTTATCCACAATACATCATTGCTTGGATAACCCTGATAAATATCGAAAAAACCAATTATCTCGTTATCCTTTTTATGGCAAATGGCTTTGATGGAATAGTTTTCAACTTTTGCATTTTCTATTGGAGGTAAATCACCATTCTTAATGCAATTGGCGATATAATTTGGTTCAAATTCCTCTCCTTCAACTAATAATTTATCAGTCCAGCTATCGCAAATTTGTTGAAGTTTTGGAATGTCGTTTATTTCTGCATTTCGATAAAACAGATTGAAACTTTCGGATTGTAGAGGATTTGTTTTCATGTTTATCTTCTAATAGCATATACCAATTCGTCTTGTTTCATGCCATTTTTGACATAAATTTTCTCAAACATGGCTTCGAGTGTAAATCCAGCTTTTTCGAGCACCCGTTGCGAAGCAAAATTATTACCAAAAGGTGTGGCATAAATACGAGTTACGCTGAAATTCTCAAAAACCAACTGTACCATTTCCTTTACAGCTTCAGTCATTATTCCACGACATTTGTACCGATCGCCAATCCAGTAACCGAGCTCGGCGTTCATCCGCAATATATCATTGCAGATGAGTACGCCTATGTTCCCGGCAAATTTTCCATCAACTTCAATAACCCTGTAAAATGCTGCCGGATTTCCGTTAGTATTTTGGATAAACTTTTTCCACTTTTCAACATCGTTTCCGGGAAATGCATCTGACATAAATCGGCTTATATTAGTACTTACCAACTCTGCTGCTATTGTAGCATCAGTTTCATGCCAGGGTCTGAGTCTAAACATCTTTCTTATACCTTTTAAAAAACTTAGAATTTATATCGCAAAGCAGCACTCCAACCTAAGGAGATTTTATTTACCGAAATTATGGAAGGAACCCACTCGGTATAGTTTTGATGAAAATCGTCGGCATCAATTTTGAACTGCCATACCAATGAAGGACCGGCTACTAATTCGAAATTATCGCTAATGTTGTAACCCAAGTTGCAACGCAAGGTTGAATAATGGTTAAAGTCGAGCGAAACTTGATGCAACCATTCCATTTCGGGATTGATAAACAGGCGATTACTAAGGTCTAAGTTTGAACCGATACCATAACCAAACGACAAGCGGTCGTCGGCTAAACGCCAATCGTAGGACAACATGGGATAGGTATATAACTTGCGGACACCCGTTTTGAATGACACATTTAATGGACTGATAGGATTGTACGAAACCTCAATGGCTTTGTATCCACCATGTTTTACAAACGACAGAAATCCAATAGGTAAGCCTTTTTCTAAATTATCAACTGAATTGATAAAACCAAGTTGAACTCCGCGAAGTGATTTAGCACTATTTACAAAACCATATTGCAATCCATGCATTTCGCCTACCGAATTGATAAAACCGCACAGAACTCCATAGAATTTGTCGTTGGTAGAATTAATAAACCCTGTTTGAACACCATAAAACGATTTGTCAACCGAATTAATAAACCCGTTTTGAATACCAATAAAGTTATCATTTACCGAATTGATAAATCCATTTTGAACACCTTTAAGTTCACCATTTACACTGTTGATAAACCCGCTTTGAACGCCCAAAACATTTCCTCCAACATTGTTGATAAATCCGGCTTGTAGTCCACCAAAATTCTCGGTTGTAGAATTAATTAAACCAATTTGCACACTGGCATGATTACCATTTACATTGTTTACAAACCCAATGAGCGGATAATTCCAATCGGAAGGAATGTTGTTTGTGAAAAAATGATACTGAACTTCTTGATTTTTTTTAGTTTCTTCGTTTTGAGCCATAATACATACTCCAGCCGAAAGCAGCATAGCGATTGCTAAAATTGTTTTTTTCATACCTTAAAAAATTGTTTTTTGTTTAATTCTTATTTTTGTTATAATCCGTTTTTAAGTCAGGATTTCGAAACAAAAGTAATTCAGCTGAAAAACATGCACAATTAATAGATAGTGAGGGCGTAAAAGTAGGAGATGAATGGCGCAAAAGTAGATTTGAATGGCTCCCGCAACCATTTGGCAGTATGAGTCGTTTTAATAAGCTTAAGCTTATTCATTGGAAAATATTTAAGAATTTACTAATTTAATTTTTGCCACAAACTGTTTTTCTGTCTTTTCGAATGAAGGCAAAGGCAAATTGAGCAGTTGATAACGATTCATAATATTTTTCAGTCCAATGCCGGTAGAGCTGATTTGCGATGGACGTTCCTGGAGATTATTGATAATATTCAGGTAGTTTTCATCATCAATAAAAATATCAATAATGAGTGGATTTACTTTCGACATAACATTGTGTTTTATAGCATTTTCGATAAGTAGCTGCATGGCAAGCGGAATAATCTTATCGTTGCGATGTTCGTCGGCGATATTGGTATTGATACGTAGTTTGCCTACAAAACGGATATTAAGCAGAAAAATATAGGCTTCCAGAAAGTTGAGTTCCGTATTTAAATCTACCAGTTCATAATCTTTATTTTCGAGCACATATCTGTAAACTTTAGATAATTGCTCTGAGAATTTCTCGGCCAAGTCGGGCTCCAACTTTATAAGCGAAGTAAGTACATTCAGACTATTGAACAGAAAATGCGGATTGACCTGTTGTTTTAGCACATCGTATTGCGATTGCAGGTTTTCTTTTTGCAGTTTTAGCAATTGTGTGTTGGCGCGTGTAAGCTCTTCGGTACGAAGTTTAACTTCGTGCTCGAGTTTTTTGTTTTGTTCCTTTTCCTGTTCGATTAATTGTTGGGCGTATTTATTTTTCTGTTCTTCAATTTTCACTTTCACATCTAATTTTGCACGTTCGTCGGCTTGCGAAAGCTGTTTGAGTAAAAAGACAGAAATAGAATGTTGAAAATAAACACATAAAAATCCAATAAAAAATATGTAAATGCTTTTGAAAACATGCGATTGCGGTGTGGTAGAAAGATAGGTGCTGTAGAAATCAATATCTTGAAAGTAAGCATAATAATAATTCAAGTTAAATAGGAAGAGTGATAGCAGTATAATAAAAATTAGCAACGATTTATTCAGACGGAAAGTGTATAATACAAATAAAATTGGATACAAAAACATCGAAGCAGCCGCTGTTACAGCAATTTTATCGTGATGCATTCCCGAAAAATGTAAATTGAGCGTAATGACAAATACATCGATAATTGCACTTAAATATCCTAAATATGCAGGGTCGTATTGTTTACGTGCAGCTATCCAAAGAACAATATTAAGCAATAAATATATAGCCGTCAGCACAATAGAATATATCGACTCGGAGCTGTAGCCGGTTAACATTTGAATAGAGAGTGTAATTATCACCACTGCTATCAAAAGCCATCTGAAATAAATACTCATTAAGGCGCCCTTGATGCGTTCTTCGCGTATTAATTCTGTTGGAAGCGATTTAAATATGTTTGCCATTCTCTTTTATCAATGTTTCAAAAATTGTATTCTTTTCTCTCCGTCAACTGACGGATTGGGGAGCTACTCTCCATCCAACCATTGTTTAAACTCAGGTGCTTTATCAATACTAACAAATAAGTCTCCATCCGTTGGAGGATTAAGCACTAATTTCAGGCGACTTTTAGGATAAACCACTACTTTGTCGATTGATTTTAAGCCAATAAAATACTGTCGGTTTACACGGAAGAACTCTTTGGGGTTCAACATTTCCTTGAGATTATCCAAACTAAAATCGAGCGAATATTGTGTTTTTGAATGCATTACTACAAATGTAATTCCGGCTGCCGAAAAGAAATAGGCAATGTCCGAAACATTTATTGTTTTAAGTTTGTCGCCAACAGTAACCATAAAGCGCTCACGGAACGTTTGTTGTGGACGAAGCAAATCGCGAAGCATTACAGCATCAATAACCGGATTTGATTCAGCAGTCCATGAACGGAATTTGTCAATTGCCCTGCAAAGTTCTTCCTGATTAATTGGTTTTAGTAAATAATCAATGCTGTTGTGCTTGAAGGCTTTTATGGCATATTCGTCGAAAGCTGTGGTGAAAATTATTTTCGAACGTACTTGTACTTGCTCAAAAATGGCAAAACTCAGGTCATCTTCTAACTGAATATCTAAAAAGATTAGGTCGGGCTGTACATTGCTTTTCAGCCAAGCCACCGATTCTTGTACCGAGGCAAATTTATTTACAATTTCAATGCTCGGGTCACATTGGTGAATCATGTTTTCAAGCCTGCGGGCAGCGTACTCTTCGTCTTCGATAATGATTGTTCTCATAATTTCATTTCATATTTATGATTTCTCTAAAAATATCGGGATTTACTGGTTCTGAGTTTTTTGGCACAATTCTGTATTTAGCTATCATCCTCTCCAAATCTATCTGAATAATCGGTTTAAGCAGATAGTCTATTCCTTTCAACATGAATGCACGCGTAGCATATTCATCGGTTGCGGTGGTGAAAATTATGGGGCAACTGATTTCAACTTCCCTAAAGATGGAAAAACTCAGATCATCTTCCAGTTGAATATCTAAAAAAATCAAATCTGGTTGTTCGTAAGTTTTAAACCATTCCACCGATTCGCTTACTGATTCGAGTTTAGCCAATACTTCAATCTCAGAATCAATTTCTTTGATCATATTTTCGAGTCGTCGTGCTGCAAAGACCTCATCTTCAATTATTACTATTCTCATGATGTATTATTTAATTAATTGTATTTTAGCTATAAATTGATTTTTTGTTTTTTCGAAAGTTGGAATTGGCAGTTCAAGAAGTTTATACCTGTTTAGGATATTTTTTAGTCCTACTCCAGTTGAAACGATTTGTGATGGTCGCTCTTGTAAGTTGTTTACTATATTCAAGCAATTTGTTGAATCAATAAAAATATCAAGAACAAGCGGATTCATTTTCGACATAATGTTGTGTTTGATAGCATTTTCAATCAACAACTGCATGGCTAAAGGTATTAACTTGTCATTTCGGTTTTCGTCTGGTATTGTTAAATTGACATTCAACTTTCCTACGAAGCGAATATTAAGCAAGAAAATATATGCATCCAGAAAATTCAGTTCTGTATTCAAATCTACTAATTCATTATCCTTATTTTCAAGCACATATCGGTACACTTTCGAAAGTTGTTCTGAAAACTTCTCCGCCAAATCGGGTTCCAATTTAATAAGAGAAGTAAGCACATTCAAGCTATTAAACAAGAAATGCGGATTCACTTGCTGTTTAAGTACATCAAATTGCGATTGCAAGTTTTCTTTTTGCAGGTTTATAAGTTGTGTGCGGGCTTCGGTAAGTCGTTTCGAACTTTCTTTTACGCGCTTTTCGAGCTGACTGTTTAGCTTTTCGAGTTCGGTTTTCGCTACTTTCAATTCACTTTCGGCACGCTTTAGTTCGGTTAAGTCATGTACGGTTATATAGCTTACTACTTGTCCGTTAAGTTCCAAAACCGACGAAAAAACATCCCCTTCTTTTATCGAACCATCTTTGGCTACAAATCGAAAAATATCATTCATCGTTTCGTGGTTGCCATGTTTTCGTAGTTCGCTTATTGCCAATCCTTTTGCCCGGTCATCGGGATGTACCATACTTACGGCTGATTTATTATACAGTTCATCGGCAGTGTAACCAACCATTTTGCAAAAAGTACTGTTTGCAAAAAGCACCTTGTCTTCTACAATAGCAAAAATACCATCTTGGGAGTTCTCTATCAATGTTTTGTATTTTCCCTCACTTTCACGAAGCGCATTTTCCATGGCTTTACGCTCCGAAATGTCGATGATTATACCTCTTGTACCAACAGGATTTCCTTCTTTTATGACCGATAAAGCATAGATTATTACCGGAAACTTTTTGCCATCATCTCTTAATGCGGTATATTCGTTCATGGCATTTGGTCGATTTTCGCGGGCACGGCGGCTCAGATTTTCGGCCATTCGTTTATGATCTTCTGGCACAAAAAACCGAAGAACCGAACGCCCCATGTCGGCATCTGAAACACCCATTATTTCCACCCCCGATTTATTTACATATAATAAATTTCCGTTAATATCGAGTTCAAATACGGTTTGTGGTAAAAAGTCGGCCAGTTCGCGGTATTTTTGTTCACTTTGACGAAGCGCATTTTCCATGGCTTTACGTTCCGAAATATCCACAATAACTCCTCGCGAACCAACAGGTATTCCATTTTCAACAATGGCTGTACCGTAAATCAGAACAGGAATGGTAGTTCCATTTGGTTTCTGAATCGTATATTCGGCAGGGTCAGATGGATCGGGATTTATTGTATCAACTAAATTTTCAGCTTTTTGTTTTTCATTTTTTAAAACATCTTTCATTCGATCCCTATCATTGGGCACAAAGAAACTCAAGGCATTATTTCCTGCATTTTCGTTGTTTAATCCGAATAATTCTCTTCCTGCTTTATTTATGTAGGTTGGAAAGTTATCAGCATTAAGTTCATATACAGTAAGTGGCAACATTTCGGTCAGTTCACGGTATTTTTGTTCACTTTGACGCAATTCATATTGCATTCGTTTATTTTCGGTCAAATCGTGAATTGTAAAGAAACTTGCCCATTCACCTTTAAACTTTATAAGAGTTGACGTTGTATCGCATTCCTTAATATCACCATTTTTTGCCAGCAACCTGAATGATTCATTAATGGTCGAAAAGTCCTGATTGCGACGACGAACACCAATTTGAGCAACTTTAAAAATATCTTCGCGATGAATTAAATCTTCAGCAGATAAACCATCAGGGCAATAACCAAGCAACTTACAAATAGTATCATTGGCAAACAACACAATATTGTCGCGCACAATCAGAATGCCATCCTGCGAGTTTTCAACTAATGTTTTGTATTTGGCCTCGCTTTCTCGCAAAGCCGATTCAGCTGCTTTTCGGTCGGTTATATCCTGCTGAATCATAATATAGCCCTCTACAAAACCAGCTTCGTTTTTAAAAGGAGCAGCTATGGTATTTGCCCAATAGGTTGTTCCGTTTTTGTTGTGAGTAAGCAATTCACCCTGCCATTTGTCTCCACTTTGCATTGCTTCTACTACTTCGCGGCGCGATTCATGTATTTCCTCGTTGTAAAATAATTCTTTAACCGTTTTGCCAATAAGTTCTTCTTTCGAATAGCCCGAAAGGCGCTCAAAACTTGGATTTACAAATTCGAATTTGAATTCCTTATCGAGTATAAAAATGGCTCCGGGCGTTTGCTCAAACACTAAGCGGAGTTTATTGAGTTCTTTTTGGTCGAAATTTGTTGCGCTTATCATATACATTACGGGTTATGAATTGTCAAAAATACATTTTTTGTCTTTATTTCGCACAATAAAGTTCAATAAATTACCGATTTTTTTAGGTGAATGACGGATTTTGGGTGATGAATGACTTCTTCTATTTTTCGATACAGGAATAAAGTACTTTCTGGATATTAATTTCGCGACTATCAGGGAAATCGTAACCCATTCGGTTGGGGACATAGCAATAACCAATTTGATTCACCGGGTCGGCAAATGCCATGGAGCCACTTGCGCCACCAAAACCGTAACAAGAGTCATTTGGGAAAGGAGTAGAGCCTTCGCCATTTTTCATAAATCCATTGCGGTAATAAAGCGGAATTCCCATAACTTTGTCTACATTTGACATTGAAGCATGTAATGCAGATCCGGCACATTCGTTCAAGGTTTCTTCCTGGATTCCAAGCTCTTTTGCCCCTAATGAAAACACGCTGTAAAGTTTTGCCAAACTTTCGGCAGTGCCAATTCCGTTACCGCTGGGTTCTTCTATACGCCAGGTTTCGCGCTCATTTACATTGTAACCTTTTACCAATGTCATCGATTTAAAAAATAGCGACGATGGATTCATCATTTGTTTTATAAGTCCTTTGGGACTTTTATCGAGCATAAATAATCGTTTTAATGGATTATTCATTTCTATACGTGCCATGCGTTCATCGCCAATGGAATCGGGCAAACCAATGTAAAACTCTATTCCCAATGGACGGGCAAATTCTTCCTGAAAATACTGACCCAGCGAACGTTGTTTTTCATCAATGCGCCGAATGAGTTCACTCATATAATGTCCCGCCAAAGCAGCCGAATAGCCACTATAATCACCAGGAGTCCAATAGGGTGAAGTGTTTTCAAGTTTTGCTGCTAATTTTTCTCTATCAGCCAATTCCGAAACGGATAAACTTCCATCCCACAGGCACAATCCCGATTGATGAGACAAAAGTTGACGAACGGTAATATTTTCTTTTCCATTTTTAGCAAAGCCTTCCCAATAATATGCAACTCGCTGATCGTAATCAATCTTTCCTTCGGAATGCAGCTTGGCAATACACAGCGAAGCAACTCCTTTGGTAGCCGAAAAATATAAAACCAAGGTTTTTTCATCCCATGTGGATTTAGTTTTTTTATTGGCTATTCCTCCCCAAAGATCAATTATTTTTTCTCCTTTATGATAAACGCATAATGCGGCTCCCGATTCTTTTTTGTTATCAAAATTCTTCATGAACTCGCGGTAAACTGGCTCAAAACCAGGTTTAAAAAAGCCGTTTATTTGTGCTAATGAGTTCATATGCATGGATATAAATATGAGAATTAAATAATTTGTTCTTTTTTGCAAAAATACGATTTTTTCTGAAAAATGTTTGATATCCTTCATGCGTTTTATTTTTGATCAATGATTATTTTTCTTATAAATTGACAACCAATAATTACATAAACCAATAGCATTATTAACAGGCCATAAATATGATAAGGGATATTGCTGAAAGTTTTCATTTAAATTTTAGTTTTTAAAATTAATACATTTAGTTCGTTTGCAAAACCCATTTACCAAGTTCATACAAATTATCAGTTGTTATTGAATTATTTAAGCTTCTGTAAACCAAGTCAGTTTTTGATTTATTCTCGATGAACAGTCGATTTAAATCAGGTAATTCGGCAAGCAGATTATTGCCTTCGCTGGCTGCCATTAGTTGAGCTAATAAACCACAGTTGCTTTGATCAATTACTTTGATTTTCGTACCATTTATTTCAGTTCTTGTTTTGACGTATTCGATTATGGCTTCCACATCGGTAGTGCACTTGCTTACTGATTCACGGCTTACATTGCTTGTATATGCATGATTCTCACGACTATCGAAATGGAATACCGCCACACCACATGAGCTCAGATAATCCACAACATCTTCAACTTGTGTATTCGGTTTTTTTTCATTTTCGGTAGCATATAGCTTATTTCCACAAAGTAAAATTATGACCGGCGAACTTTCTTTTTTGATAGGTATGGATAGTTTACCAACTAAAACCATTTTTTCGCGTTTGTTCTCAAAAACAACTTCTTCGTTGTAATACGAGTACACATCCTTAACTGATTCAGGACGTCGGATTTTTGGTTTTTCACATTGTGTAAATTTAATTTTACCTTTGTTTAAAACCAACGGAAATAGTTCATTGTTTTGTTTAATAGCACCTAAAAAAGTATTAGCATCTGTAATACTTCCAAAAAGCTCAATTTTGGCATCCGCAAACTGGATATTTACAATTGAATCAAAAACTAAAATTGAATTTGACTCCAAACCGTTTTTCCCTTTTTGCGCATTATACATGGTCGATTTGTAGCCATTTACCGTTTTTTTGATGTCAAATACCACAGTTATTTCTCTGCCATGCATGTCGAGCTTGCCGCTCCATTGTCCCGAGATATTTTGACTTTGTGCAAATAAAGCTGTCAAAATAGCTGCTAAAATTAAAATTGTACGTTTCATTTTTGTTGTTTTTTTAATGTTTGATTTAATGGACTGATTTTTATTTATCAGATTTCGAAACAAAAGTAATTGCGACAAAAAGTGTGTACAACTAATTGTTGGTGAGTTTAATGATTCGAAGCTTGAATGACTGATTATAA
>CAZEEN010000008.1:0-36911 GCA_964511115.1 uncultured Paludibacter sp.
TAGAGGCGAAAAACGTCTTTTATAGTATTAAATATATAATTGCGATTGGCCATTTCGGATGGTGTAAAATCGCGTGTTCCTTTTGGTATTGATGGTTTTTGTGCCATAGGTTGTAATCCCTAGAAAAGGGTAGAATTGTAATTTTGTGAAAAATAAATATTTTTAAATGATATAAAAAACGGTATCAATAAAATACAATACACTATTTTGAGTAAGTACATTCTCATCGTGCAAATCTTCAATAATAATTCCCAAATCAGAATTTAAATAATCATTATTTCGGACATTTTTAAAGCCGTTAACCTCCATGAATTGTTTTACTGCACTTAAATCGGTTTTCTCTGTCGCCTTCACATAAGGCTGTTCAACAACCGCATAAAGCTCAGAGTTGTTTTCAAAAAAGCCTAATAGTTGATATGCAGTATCGGGAAAGAAATAATTATGAAGAAGTAAATTGTGTAAATAGTCAATCCACGAAATATAATATATGGCATCATTTAACTTTATTACTGATTTCCCATTCTTTAAATAAACTTTTTGCTCAGCTCCTTCAGAAACGTAGTTTTCCAAATCAATATCCGAAACCCATAAGTTCATACTATTGATACTAATTTTTAATCTCTCTGTTTCTTCTCTTTTGAAGTGCTTGTCTGTTTTAACCAAAGAGCTTGATTTCTGGCTTCTTGTAAGGTCGTTGAGGACTGCTTTGACAATAAACTCGTGCTTAATATTGCTCGATCCTGAAATGATAAATTGTATTTCATCGCTCATCTTTTTGTGAAAATTAATAATCTATTTTTAAAATCATATCCATCGAGCACTTGTCAACAATTATTGTATATTTAGCTTCGTAAATTGAAGCAAAAATACAAAAACTATTTCATTTTAAAAAATTCTAATTGTATATGCAACGAAAAAAGGCATTTCAAAAAATAAATTTTGAAACGCCTTCCTCAATGTTTTTGTAAGAAAACAGAAATTACTTTCTGAGTCCTAACTCTTTGATAATTGCACGGTAACGATTAATGTCTTTTGCTTTCAAATAATCGAGCAAACTCCGACGTTTTCCTACCAACATTACAAGAGCGCGTTCTGTACTATAATCTTTTTTGTTTAACTTGAGATGCTCAGTTAAATGGTTGATACGGTACGAAAACAATGCTATTTGGCCTTCAGATGTGCCAGTATCAGTGTTAGACTTTCCGTATTTACCAAAGATTTCTTGCTTTTTTTCAGCTGTTAAATACATGATAATGAATAGAATTTTGATTATAAAAAAATACAAACCCAGCCTTGCACTCATCACAAAACTGTTCGTTTGATTTTGGGCTGCAAAGATAGTCAAATTTTTCTAAACATCAAACAGTCAACTCTTTTTTCTGCAAATTCTATAATGTCACTGCAACTTAGCGTCTATTTTGTTTGCCAAAATGATTATGGATTGTAATATTAATTGTATATTTGCAGAAAAATTTGCAGAATGATTTGTCGAATAGCATCTTGTCAGCCCGAACATTTGGTTGCTCAGGCTTGTTAAAAGTTAGATATTTGAAAAAACAATATAAATATTATATTTACTTACAGTGAAAAAAATAATTCCAATTATTGCTGTTTGCATTTTGTTTGCATCATGTAATACCATAAAAGATATAGCATACCTACAGGATGCTGGTACTCCAATTGAGTATAAATCAGGCGAAGCATCAGTCCGCCCCGATGCAACACTAAAACCTGGGGACTTATTAACCATCACCGTTAATAGTAACACTCCTGAAGCAGCTCAACCATTTAATTTGCCTCTTGTTCCTGGTGGCGAGGGTATGAATTCGTACGGAATTTCCAAAACGAGCATTTCTGGTGGAGCAGGTATTCAAAACTATCTCGTTGATATTGATGGGAATCTAAACTTTCCTGTGCTGGGGAAAATACAAGTTGCTGGCATCAAAAAGAATGATCTGATTCAACTTTTAAAATCCAAAATTTATCCTCGATACATATCAGAAGAACCAATTATTACTGTTCGATTTGCAAATTATAAAATTTCGGTTTTGGGTGAAGTAAATCGCCCTGGAGCTTATGATGTAAACAACGAAAAACTCGATTTGCTTGAAGCTATTGCTATGGTTGGCGATTTAACTATCTATGGACGAAGAGATAATATTCTACTTATTCGCGAAGACCAAAACGGCAAGAAAACAACCTATCGCATCGATTTACGTGACAAGCGGTTAATAGACTCACCATATTTTTATTTACAACAAAATGATGTTCTATATGTTCAGCCTAATAATCCACGATCGAGAGGTGCTGCATTAGGAGCGGCTGAGGCATTGACTATTTCGGTTGTTGGAACTTTAATTTCGTTGACTTCATTAATAATCAACATTATAAAATAGTTGATTTGTTAAATAATTTATAAAAGATAAAATACAGATATACTAAATGGATAATTATTTTGACCAATTAGAAGACGAACTGAGAGAAAAGCCTATTAACTGGCGTGAGGTTTTTGAAAAACTTTTCATGCATTGGAAATGGTTTGTTGTTTCAGTAATTATTGCACTTATTGCTGGCTTTGTATTTACTCGCATGCAACAAGATGTATTTGAAGTAAAGTCGACGATGTTAATTATTGACCAATCGCGTAGTGGGCAAATGAATGAGATGTCTGTTCTCAAGCAGTTGGATGCTGCTGGTTTACGATCTAGTGGTTCTACTGCGATGATAAATAACGAAGAAAAAGTTTTGACCTCAACATCATTAATGAAACGTGTAGTTAAGGAACTAGAACTGCACACCTCATATACCGAAGTTAAGTACTTAAAACGAATTGATTTATACACTCAATCCCCAATTTATGTTCGTCTCGACAGTGCCTCTCTCTATGGTTTAAAATCTACGCTATCGATGCAGATAGAGCCTAAGAATGGGGTGTTGAAAATCGAAGGAAGTTACAGTGTTTTTAACTTTAGTAACGAAATCACTAAATTACCTGCCATTATTAAAACTCCTGCTGGCGTAGTTTACATACAGATTCGTCAAGGTTTTGAATTCCCGAAAGAAAAAATTGAGATTTCAATATCAAATCCTTCTAGAATTGCAAAGTCGTTTGCACGTGGTGCTCTAAAAACGGAAGTTGGTAAATTACTAGACGTAATTGAACTGTCTATTAAAGCAACAAATGCTCGTAAAGGACAAGACATTTTAAACAAACTTGCCGAAATATATAATCAGGATGCATCCGAACAAAATAATATGTCGGCAAATAATACAGCAAAATTTATTGATGTACGTTTACAATTATTAGCGCGTGAGTTGAATGATGTAGAAAAGGAAGTTGAAAATTATAAGCAAGACAATAAATTAACAGATATAAATGAAGATGCGCGTATTTTTCAGGAAAAAACCAATTTGTACGATCAGCGTGAGATTGATGTAGAAATGCAACAAAACCTGATAAAATATGTTGACGAATTTTTGCGTGACCCTTCAAATAGCAATGCATTGGTACCTAACTTAGGCTTAACTGATGCTGGTTTAATGACGGTAATTCAAGCCTACAACGAGCTATTGATGACTCGTGAACGTATCTCAGTGGGAGTTTCGGAACAAAATCCTTCGTTAAAAACGCTGAACGTTCAAATTAACGGCGCGCGTAGAGCTATTCAAACAAGTATAACTAGCACACGTAAAGGCTTACAAATTAATAGGTCTGATTTAAGTCAGCAGAACGCCCGCATGCAAAACAAAATCTTAAATATACCACGTCAGGAACGTGAGTTTATTGAGATTAAACGCCAGCAACAAGTAAAAGCCACTCTTTATACATTCTTATTGCAAAAGCGCGAAGAGGCTTCGCTGAATATGGCTGTAACAGTGCCAAAAGGAAGGATTCTGAATGCACCAGACGATGCTACACATGTTAGCCCTAAAAAGAATATTATTTTAATCATTTTCTTCTTAATTGGGTTGGTTATCCCAGCGGTATTAATTTACATTATCGAAATGTTCAATACCATGATTCGTAGCCGCATGGACGTGGAAAAATACAGTGACATACCTGTTCTTACCGAATTAGCACATAGCAAAACGGAAGGTGCAATGATTGACCTAAGCGCTAATTCAAGTACAAATTCTGAATTATTCAGACTGCTTAGAACGAAATTACAATTTACACTCGACCAACCTTCCGATAAAGTGGTATTGATTACATCAACAATGTCTGGAGAAGGAAAAACATTTGTAAGTGTGAATCTTTCGGCAATGTTGTCGATGGCCGACAAAAAGGTATTATTAATTGGACTTGACTTACGCAGACCACAGTTGGCTAAAATATTCAATATTTCAGAAAGCAACGGAGTAAGTTTATACCTCTCGGGGCAGGATAATGATTACAAATCAATGATTCATGAATCTGAGGATTATCCAGGACTATACGTATTACCTGCTGGTGTTATACCACCAAATCCATCTGAATTAATTATGAAAAAACGTTTCGACACCATGATTAATGATTTCAGAAATGAATATGATTATATTATTATCGACTCGGCACCAGCTGGTGCAGTTTCTGATACCTTCTTAATTGACAGAGTAGCCGATTTAACAATTTACATCTGTCGTGCGGGTTATACCGATCGTCGCTATTTAGAATTTGCAAATAGGGCGCATCAGGAAAAATCGCTGAAACGCATGTTTTATGTTATTAACGATGTTGATGTTGAAGCTCATCGATATTCATACAGCCGAAAATATGGATACGGCTATGGATACGGTTATGGATACGGTTATGGTTATGGAAAAGAAAAGTAAGTAAATTTTAACTTTCGAATTTATTAATCACATGAAGCCAATATTAATTTTCATATTTATTTTCGCAATTAGCACGACAGCTAATTCACAAATCAGAAGAGGAATTTCACCCTATCGATTTATTCCTGATATGTACATTGGTGCAAATATTGGTCCAAATGCATTTTTAGGTGAAGGTTTTTCGGAATACGGGTTTAATGGGTCTATTGGAGTATCTGAGTCTGTATTTATAGGATATAATTTTATGGAAACTTTTGGTGCCAGGGTTATAGGTTCATTTTCGAATATGAATTGGCCCAAAGTTTCAAATTCTACTGTAACAAAATTCTCAACCATGTCAATGTCATTAGAAATGCTTTTAAACGTTAGCAATTTTTTTGACATTTATAATCTGAACAGACCATTTGATTTTTCATTATTTGCCGGCACAGGTTTTATAACCCGTGAAAAATCTTCGTTTCAGAACGAATATTTCGGATTACTTTACAAAGGCGGGATTAAAGCCGATTACCGTATAAATTACAATTTTGAAATAAACGGAAGTATTTCGGGACATATTGTAAGCCAAAAATTTAGTGAAAGTATTGACGGTTTAAAGATTGATGCTTTTCCTGAATTATTAATTGGAGTTACCTATCATATCAGGGGTGGTAGTAATTACAGATAACTTTAGTGTATTTTGCATCAATTAAGCAATCAGAAACAAAATAAAATAAGTTAATATAAATTAATTTGTATTTTCATAACAAATAAACTAAATTCTATAACAAAAATTACAATCAACTAATAGATAGAACATTATAATTATTATTATGGTATGTTTTATTTCAATTTAAAGAAAAAGAATTTTTTCAAATTGAAATTTTATAAGCATTGTATATTTGTAATAGCTTTTTTAAAAATAAATGATGTATTTTTGTGACTTAAACTAAAATATTAGATTGTATTCTGTTCATTTATATATACATACAAATTCTTAAAACTCAATTAACTCTCGTTATATGAAGAAACTTTATTTTATAATCGCTTTGTTTGCAGTTGGCATATTGCTATTTACAATTACTGCACAAAAAACAGAAAAAACTCCGGCATCGAAGTTTAAACCAGGTTGGTTTATTGGTGCTAATGGAGGTATGAATTGGTATTTGGCCGAAGGAAACGATTTTTTATTTGAAAACACTAACAAACTTGTTTTCCTGAAGAATATTGGTTCACAAGGAATAATAAATGTAGGTTATAGTTTCAATCCTGTTTATTCTCTTAAAGGAGGTTTGGAATTTGATAGCTATCATTATGCAACTAAATCGACAGCCGGAATTGAGTCAAGACGTCAACTTAGCGGTCAAAAATTAAATCTCGATTTATTAGTAAATCTGACTAACCTCAATAAAGGTTACGATCCTGAACGCAGAATGACACTTTCTGCTTTTGGTGGAGTAGGAGTGGGACTTTACAATGCAAACATTTCCAGTTCTAAAATTGGAGGTGCTTTAAGAGCTGGACTTCAAGGTGATTATAATTTAACCCGTCAATTAGCTTTAAATTTAATTGCTGATGGAAACCTATTAACAGATAATTCGAATGATGGAGTAGTTGCACTTCCTGTTGATATTGCTGCTGGTATTTCAGTTGGCCTTACTTATCGTATTGGCGAAAAAAAGAGACCTAGTTTAATAGCTGATGGTTTTGCTCCAGAACTTGAGGTAAAACCTATTACAAAACCTGTTGAGCCAGAAGTTATTACTCCAAAGGTTGTTGAACCTGAAAAACCACAAGTTGCAGTTGTTGATACTCCAAAACAAGTTGTTCCTGTAGTTAAACCAGTTGTAAAACCTGAGGTTAAGCCTGAAATTAAACAAGAGCCTATTGCTGTAGTTCCTTCAACAAAAGAAAACTTATTCTTTAAATTTAATAGCCGCGTAGTTGAAACTGCAAGTCAGGAAGAAAACTTAGCTCGCTTGGCTGATTACTTAAAGAAAAACCCACAAGCTAAAGTTGTTGTTAGCGGTTATGCAGATAATGCAAGTGGAACTGATGCTATAAACGATGAAGTTTCGAAACAACGTGCTATAAATGTAGCAAATAATCTGATTAATAAATACGGTGTTGATCCAAATAGATTAATGGTAAAATGGTTCGGAAGCAAAGTTCAACCGTTTACAGAAACTTGGAAAAACCGCGTAGTAATTGTTAATACTGCTGAAGGCGAACAACTAAAAGAATTCAAAGGCTTTAATGATGGTATTTCAGCCATTGTAAATGAAGCTGCAACGAAAGTTGAAATTAGCTTTGCAGTAGAAAATGCACAAGTTATAACAGAAAAACAACGCGAATCGCTAACACGCATTTCCAACTACTTGAAACAAAATCCAGAAGCTAAAGTATTAGTAAATGGATACGCAAGTAATTCGAGTGGTACCGATGATTATAATGATGGAATTTCTAAAAAACGTGCTATTACAGTAGCTAATCTATTAATTAAAGATTACGGCATAGATTTCAACCGCATTAAAGTAAGCTGGTTTGGCGGACGAGTTCAACCTTACAAAGTATCTGTAATGAATCAGTTAGTAATTGTAAAAGCTGAATAGATCTTATAAATATCACATAAAAAAAGCCTGATAGCAAATAACTATCAGGCTTTTTTTATCTACTAAACAAACTCAATTCGCGTACTTACTCTGCTATTAATTTTTCAATATCAGCGCGAATATCAGCTGGTTTTGTTTTTGGTGAATAACGTTTAACAATTTTTCCTTTTTTATCTATGAGAAATTTTTCAAAATTCCAACGAATATCGTTTTTACCTTCGAGTGCTTGTTGCTCTTTAAGGAAAACATAAAGTGGGTGTGTATCTTTACCGTTTACTTCAATTTTTTCGAACATAGGAAAAGTTACATTGTACTTATTCGTACAGAAACTTAGAATCTCTTCCGAACTGCCAGGCTCCTGCCCCATAAATTGATTACATGGAAAACCAAGCACTACAAATCCTTTGTTTCCAAGCGATTTATTGAGTTCTTCGAGTCCTTCGTATTGGGGTGTTAAACCACACTTGCTAGCCGTATTTACCACAAGAACCACATTGTTTTCATATTTTTTAAGTTTAACTTCTTTGCCCTTGATATCTTTCATTTTGAAATCGTAAAACGAAGTTGTTTTTTGAGCGAAAACACTAGTTCCAGCTATTGCCATTACTAATGTGAGGAATACTACTTTTTTCATGATGTTTATTTTTTATGCATTATTTTTTAATAAATCGATAAGAGAATTCAATTGATTTTTAAGTTTCAGAAAATCAGCTAACTGATTTTCATTTGGCTCAATATTAAGTTTTTGCATTAACCGAATTGGTATTTGAGCTGCCTCGTGTTGTAGCTCATTTCCTTTATTGGTTAAACTTATTATTACCTTACGTTGGTCTGTTTTGGATTGCTTACGTGTGAGTAATCCTAATACTTCCATGCGCTTTAACAAAGGAGTAACTGTATTTGTATTAAGAATAAGTTTATCGGCTACATCATTTACAGTTACATTATCATTTTCCCACAATATCATTAAAACCAAGTATTGTGGATATGTTATACCCAACGCATCGAGGTCTGCTTGATATGCACGTGTAATCAGCCGCGAAACTGCATAAAACGGAAAGCAAAGCTGATTATCGAGTTTTAATTGCTCGTACATGATTCTTGTTATTTTGCTAAAAGCTGTTCGATGGTATCTTTCATACTCTCAGGTTTTGTAATAGGCGCAAAACGCTTTACAGGCTTTCCGTTGCGGTCTATCACAAACTTAGTAAAATTCCATTTTACATTATTTCCCAATGTCCCTTTCAATTCATTTTTCAAGTAATTGAATACAGGATGGGTATTTTCACCATTTACAAACACTTTCGAAAACATGGGGAAAGACACACCATAATTCAACAAGCAGCCTTCGGCAATGTCTTTTTCGCTTCCCGGCTCCTGATTTCCAAACTGATTGCATGGAAAACCCAAAATTACCAATCCTTTATCTTTGTAGTCTTTATATAACTTCTCCAGTCCTTCGTATTGAGGCGTAAAGCCACATTTGCTGGCCGTATTAACCACTACAACTACTTTTCCTTTGTATTCTTCCATGCTAACTTCGTTACCTTGTAAAGAATTTGCATTTAATTCATAAAATTTTTGTTCCATATTTTTATTGTATTTATATCGTTTGCGATACAAAAGTAATATATTTATATCGCTTGCGATATATTATTGGATAATAATTATATATCCTTAAGTATTTAATTAAAAAATTAGTCCATTTTTTTTAACAAGGCAGGATAGAGTTCGTTTTTAACCCATTTGTAATCAGGTGAAATGCGCATAATTTTTTCGTAAATGGCTTTTGCATTTTGGTACTGCTCTAAGGCTTCATAATTTTTAGCAGTGAGCGTAAGCACATTTAAGTAAAACCAATTATTATCAGTTTGTTTTGTTTTTTCGAGTAATGTAATAGCCTTCAAAAACAATTTGAGCGATTGCTTTTTATCGCCACCAAATAGTCCGGGTGTGTGATAAAGTGCATTTGCTTTATCAACATGAGCTTGAATATTAGCTGGCTCGAGTTGAAGGGAATGCGCAATGCTTTTACTACTTTCCGGCCCGAGTGTTATGGCTTTAAACTTACTCATACCGATACGAAAACCAATAAAAGAACCTTTAAAGGCAAAGGCTGTAGCATTTTTTGATGCATGTTTCAATACATCGGCAATTAATTTATCACCTTTATCGATATAACGGGCAGCCTGTTCGTAATTTTTAATTCCTAACAGATAGCCAATATGCCCATAATAATAACTAATCAGTTCGAGTTTTTCGTCGAGAGTAGAAGGTTTATGTTTTTCAATTGAAACAATAACACTTTCCCATTTTTTCATATTGCCTTGTATATAGGCATTATAAATCAACTCTTTATTGCTTCTTTGAGCTGACACAAAAAATTCAGAAAATAAGAAAATTAAGAAAATAGTTATTTTTAAATAGCGCATTATTTTGAATTTAATTTTATCTTTGAAACAAGAAATAGGATTTAATTGTTCTACATCAACAAAATTACGATAATTTTAAATGCATAAAGAATTTAATTCGTTGAAATTTCGTTTCTTTGTATTCAAATAAAATTTTTGCATTATGGAAAAAAAGCTTCGTCGTTCGCAGAACAAAATGATTGCCGGTGTATGTGCCGGAATTGCTGACTATTTCAATCTCGACGTTACTTTAGTTAGAGTAGCTTATGTACTTATTTCAATTTTTTCAGCTGGATTTCCGGGCTTGCTCGTTTACCTTATCTTAATGTTGGTAATGCCATTAGAAGATAATAATATCTGATTTTTGAACAGACGAAGCACGCTCGGTCTCTACGGACACATACAAATAAATGCCTTTTAAACTCACTTCCAATTACAGCCCTACAGGCGACCAGCCAGAGGCTATTCGTCAGCTCGTAGAGGGTCTGAACAGCAATATGCCGTTTCAGACCCTACTTGGCGTTACAGGTTCGGGAAAAACATTTACTATTGCCAACGTAATAACGCAGGTAAACCGCCCCACATTGGTGTTGAGTCACAACAAAACATTGGCTGCACAGCTCTATAGCGAGTTTAAGGCATTTTTTCCTGAAAATGCGGTTGAGTATTTTGTTTCGTATTACGATTATTACCAACCCGAAGCTTATTTGCCTGTAAGCGATGTTTATATCGAAAAAGACTTATCCATTAATCAGGAAATTGAAAAATTGCGACTTTCTACGACATCCTCTCTCCTATCGGGTCGACGCGATGTAATTGTTGTATCGTCGGTTTCGTGTCTGTATGGAATTGGAAATCCTGAGGATTTTACAAGTAATTTGATTGAAATTAAGCGTGGACAAAAATTGGTGCGCAATGTGTTTCTGCGCTCGTTGGTGGATAGTTTATACAGTCGCAACGAAATAGAACTGAACCGAGGAAATTTCAGGGTAAAAGGCGATACGGTGGATATTTTCCCCGCTTATGCCGATTATATTATTCGAGTGGTATTTTGGGGCGACGAAATAGATGAAATAATGACAGTTGAACCTGTCAACTTTAAAATTATCGAACATTTCGATGCTTATAAAATTTATCCCGCCAGTATATTTGTTACCACTAAGGAACGTATTACAGCTGCCATGTCGTACATCGAACGTGATTTACAGTTGCAGGTAGATTATTTTAATTCGGCAGGAAAACACTACGAAGCAAAACGTATTTACGAACGTGTAAAATACGACCTCGAAATGATAAAAGAATTGGGTTATTGTTCTGGAATTGAAAATTATTCACGCTATTTTGATGGACGCGCCGCCGGAACCCGACCATTTTGCCTGCTCGATTATTTCCCCGACGATTATTTGATGGTGATTGACGAAAGTCATGTTACTTTATCGCAAATAAAAGCCATGTTTGGTGGAGATGCAGCGCGAAAACTGAATTTAGTGGAATATGGTTTTCGTCTGCCTTCGGCAAAAGACAACCGTCCTTTAAAATTTGAGGAGTTCGAAACGCTTAATCCGCAAACCATTTATGTGAGCGCTACACCTGCCGACTACGAGTTAGCAAAATGTGAAGGCATTGTTGTTGACCAATTAATTCGCCCAACGGGTTTGCTTGACCCAATTATTGATGTTCGACCAAGTCTGAATCAGATTGACGACCTGCTCGAAGAAATTGTTATCCGTGCCGAAAAAGATGAACGTGTTCTTGTAACAACGCTTACAAAGCGAATGGCCGAAGAACTGACTGATTATTTAGCCAAAATGAATGTACGTTGTAATTATATTCACTCGGATGTGGATACGCTTGACCGTGTAAAAATTTTGGAAGATTTGCGTCGTGGGATATACGATGTGTTGGTAGGCGTGAATTTATTGCGCGAAGGATTGGATTTGCCTGAGGTGTCGCTTGTAGCAATTTTGGACGCCGACAAAGAAGGTTTCCTACGCTCGCATCGTTCGCTGACACAAACTGCAGGGCGTGCAGCTCGTAACCTAAATGGTCGCGTAATAATGTATGCCGATAAAATAACGGATAGTATGGCTAAAACCATTCAGGAAACAAATCGCAGGCGTGAGAAACAATTGGCTTATAACGAAAAACACAACATTACGCCGACAGCAATTATTAAAGGAGAACGCAATTCGCTCAACCCATACGAACCAAACGCCTATATTGAACCGGAATTGAAACAAGGAATTGCAGCAGACCCTGTGGTGCAATATATGTCGAAACCAGCTCTCGAAAAAACCATTGCAAAAACCCGAAAAGCGATGCAGGAAGCTGCAAAAAAACTCGAATTCCTTGAAGCCGCTCAGTATCGCGACGAATTAATGAAATTGGAAGATTTGTTAAAAAGCAAGAACTAGTAGATAATACTGCCCCAAACCCCTAAAGGGGCTTAAAGAGTGGTATTCGAAGTGATTCGATATAAATAAACAATTAAAATATATGAGACGAAAGTAACCACACATCCCCTTTAGGGGCTTGGGGTAATTTGCAGTTTAGAACTTTACAGGTTGCCATACAGAATCGATTAGTTGGTAGGTTTCTGTAAATCCAGCCTTTTTTAGCTCTGCATACGTTTCGGGAAAGCCATCAATCACCTTCGATGGATAATGACAATCGGAATTGACAGTGATTGGAATTTGCATTTCGTTAATCAATGGAAAAAATCTTTTATCTGGAAATGTCATGCCTTTTTCGAGTAACGATTTTGTGTTTATTTCCACAATGAGATTCTTTTGTTTTATAAGTTGTAGATAATCAGTAAATAAATCGACATACCACGAAGCATTAATATCAAAATCGGTAAACCGAGCACCATGTAAGGTTATTTTATCCAAATGTCCAACAATATCAAATCCACCTGCTTCGACCATAAGTTTCGAAACTTCAAAATAGCGTTTTGTAACCTTTCTAATATCGCCATCATAAAGCTCATTCATACCTTTGTAAAACTCTTTGAAAAGGCCGTCGATAGAACAATAGGTTCCATCGGCCAATTGGTCTAAATAATGAATAGAACCAATTTTGTAGTCTAAAATTTTATTATTAAAAAAAGGCATTTTAGCATTGGTGCAACCAACAATAAAGTCAATTTCGAGACCGATAAACAGCTCAATCTCATCCGAATATTTTGATTTTAAACGTTGAAATTCAGCCACATAATCATTGTAGTCATCCGCTTTCATAGTCCAGTGCGTTTCGAAAGGAATGGGCGCATGTGACGAAAACCCATATTTTGTAACTCCTTTTGCAATAGCATATTTGATGAATTCCTCCATGTGCCCGCGACCATCGCAAAAAGTGCAATGACTATGATAGTTTGTCCACATCAATTTAAAAATTAGAAATTAAGAAAATGGAAATTAGAAAATGAATCATCACATCAGTTTTATCTCTTCCAACACTTCGTACACTATAGGACAAGTTTCCGCATTTTTTACCGACAACATATAAATTTGAAAAAACTTTTTACGGTCAGTATGTGGATATTCGCGACAAGCTTTGGGGCGCGATTCGTACACAGCGCAATAATTATCGGCTCCCAGAAACGGACAAGGCATGGATTTAAATACCATATCGTCGTCTTCATCTATTTTAAGGTAGCTTAGAATAAAGTCTACTGATTTCATTCTCAACACTTTAGACAATCGCTCCACATCTTTGTCGGTTATACGTGGGCCTAACGAACGACAGCAATTGCCACACGCTAAACAATCGGTACGACCCGAAATTCGTTGATGTAAAGATTGAATTTTGAGGTCAGAAACTTCAATTTTCTTTCTGTTTTTTTTGAAAAATCTTATCCAATCTGCTTGATTTTTAATTACTAATTCGGGAAGTAATCGAAAGTCTATTTTATTATCCATACGGTTTATTAGAAGATTTTTGGGCATGCAAATTTACCAAAATATATCATTGTACACAAAGAAAAATGAAATAAACCGGATAAAATGTGTATCTTTGTGCCCGTTAAAAAAAACGATGCTTATGAGTTTATTCACAGAAACACTTGCAAAATACGACTTACCACAAAAATACAAAGATTTAGGGGTTTATCCGTATTTTCGCCCTATCGAATCGGATCAGGATACCGTTGTAACTATCAACGGAAAAAGGGTATTGATGTTTGGATCAAACAGCTATTTGGGTTTAACAAATCACCCTGCGTTGAAAGAGGGAGCAATAAAAGCGGTAGAAAAATATGGTACAGGATGTGCCGGATCACGCTTTTTGAACGGAACACTCGACATTCATATTGAGCTCGAAGACCGTTTGGCAAAGTTAGTAAATAAAGAATCGGCTTTGGTTTACGCCACGGGTTTCACCGTTAATTCGGGCGTTGTTTCGTGCATTACAGGTCGTGAGGACTATATTTTATTCGACGAATACGATCACGCATCAATATTCGAAGGCAAACGATTGTCTTTTTCGAAGCTTTTGAAATATCGTCATAACGATATGGATTCGCTGGAAAAAATGCTTCAAAAATGCGAAATTGACAGAGTAAAAGTAATTGTTACTGATGGTGTTTTCAGCATGGAAGGCGATATGGCAAAATTACCCGAAATAGTAGCTTTGGCAAAAAAATACAATGCATCGATTATGGTCGACGAAGCACATTCGTTAGGCGTATTTGGGAAAACAGGAGCTGGAATTTGCGAACATTTTAATGTTTCGCAAGATGTAGATTTGGTTATGGGAACATTTAGCAAATCGCTTGGAACAATTGGTGGCTTTATTGCAGCCGACGAAAGTGTAATTAATTACCTGAAACATAATTCGCGTACCTTAATTTTCAGTGCATCCATTACTCCCGCATCAACGGGCTGTGTATTGGCTGCTTTGGATGTAATGGCAAAAGAAACATGGCGTCAAGAAGCTCTATGGGCAAACACAAATAGAGCTAAAGACGGATTTTTGAAAGCAGGATTCGAAATTGGACCTACGCAATCGCCTATTATTCCGTTATTTGTAAGAGACAATACAAAAACTTTTGTACTTACAAAAATGCTTATGGATGATGGTGTGTTTGTAAATCCGGTTGTTTCGCCAGCTGTACCTTCCGAAGATTCGTTGATACGCTATTCGTTGATGGCAACACATACTTTTGACCAAATTGATGAGTCGATAGAAAAGATTTCAAAAGCTGCAAGAGCCTTGGGAATCATTGAATAACACCTTATTTTCGGTATTAATGAAAAATAGAGCAAGTCTTTTTAAATAGATTCGTTCTATTTTTTATTTTAGAAAAGGTAGAAGTTAGAAATTAGAAATTAGAAGATAGAAAATGATTACAGTATCAAATTTGGCCATTCAATTTGGCAAGAGAGTATTATTTTCGGATGTGAATCTGAAATTTACTGCAGGCAACTGTTATGGTGTGATAGGCGCAAACGGTGCCGGAAAATCGACATTAATACGCATGTTGAGTGGCGATTTAGACCCTACTCGCGGCACAATAATGTTCGGGCATGGCGAACGGCTTTCGGTATTAAAACAAGACCACTTTGAGTTCGACGAATACACAGTAATTGATACTGTAATGATGGGACACACTGTACTTTGGAAAATTAAAGAAGAAAAAGATGCCATTTATCTAAAAGAAGACTTTACGGATGCCGACGGAATTCGTGCTTCGGAATTGGAAGATAAATTCTCGGAAATAAACGGTTGGAATGCTGAGAGTGATGCAGCATCGTTGTTAAGCGGATTGGGAATCAAAGAAAATCTTCATTATCAGCTTATGAAAGAGTTGAGTGGTATGGAAAAAGTACGTGTGCTATTGGCGCGTGCACTTTTCGGAAAGCCTGATAACTTACTACTCGATGAGCCTACCAATGACCTTGATGTGGAAACGGTAATGTGGCTCGAAAATTATTTGGCGAATTATGAAAACACGGTGTTGGTGGTTTCGCATGACCGTCACTTCCTCGATGCAGTAAGTACACACACAGTTGACATTGACTTTGGCAAAGTACAACTTTTCCCCGGCAATTACTCGTTCTGGTACGAATCGAGCCAGTTAGCACTTCGTCAGCAACAATCGCAAAACAAAAAAGCCGAAGAGAAAAAGAAAGAGTTGGAAGAGTTTATTCGCAGATTTAGTGCCAATGTGGCTAAATCGAAACAAGCTACGAGTCGTAAAAAAATGCTCGAAAAATTGAATGTGGACGAAATTCAACCTTCGACACGTAAATATCCGGGAATTATTTTCACACCCGAACGCGAACCCGGAAATATGGTGCTCGAAATTGCTGGATTGGGAAAAACGCTTGAGGATGGAACTGTACTCTTTAAAGATGTGAATTTTAATGTGGAGAAAAACGATAAAATTGTCTTTTTATCGCGCGACCCACGTGCTATGACTGCCTTTTTCGAAATTATAAACGGGCACGATAAAAATCACGAAGGAACATACAATTGGGGAATTACCATTACACATGCTTATCTTCCACTTGATAATTCAGAGTTTTTCAATACCGATTTGAATTTGGTAGATTGGCTCGGACAATACTCCAATGACACTCTGGAGTCGTTTATTCGTGGCTATTTAGGCAAAATGCTTTTTGCAGGTGAAGAAATTTACAAAAAAGCAAGTGTACTTTCGGGAGGCGAAAAAATGCGTTGTATGATTTCGCGTATGATGCTGAAAAATGCCAATTTAATGATACTCGACTCGCCGGCTAACCATCTTGACCTTGAATCAATTCAAGCATTTAACAACACGCTAGTGAACTTTAAAGGAAACGTTTTAATGGCATCGCACGACCGCGAATTTATTCAAACCGTTTGTAACCGTATAATTGAACTCACACCAAATGGCATTATCGACAAACAAATGGATTACGACGATTATGTGGTTTCGGAAGATATTAAAACTATTCGCGAACGATTGTACGGGAAATAAATATCAGACAAACAGGCTGCCAATTTGGTACACGGCGAAAGCTAACAACCAAGCTAAACCTGTGGTATAAACCATTGTAAACACTGCCCAACGCCAGTTTGCTTCTTTGCGAATAGCTGCAATTACAGCTACGCAAGGGAAGTAAATTAGCACAAACAGCATAAACGAAATAGATGCAAGTGGCGAAAACACATCACGGCCTTTCAATGCGCCGCTGCTGTGTTTTTGTTCTTTTATACGGTTCTTCAGCGTTTCGGTATCGTTGGCTGTATTTCCCTGCGAATGATAAAGTACACCCATCGTACTCACAACTACTTCTTTAGCAGCCAAGCCTGTAAGTATACTCACACCCATTTTCCAATCGAATCCCAAAGGTTCAATTACAGGTTCGATAGCATGACCAAGTTGACCAATATAGGATTTTTCCTGTTTTTCGGCTATCCTATCGAGTTCCAATACTTCAGTAAGTTTTGTCTTTTCGGCCAACGATAATTGTGTATTCTGCTCTACTTTCGCTATTTCCGATGAATAATTTTTACTGTAGGAAATATTCGTTGGAAAATAACCCAACGCCCATATTAATATAGATGCAATAAGAATTACGCTACCCATTTTATTAAGGTATTCACGCCCTTTAAACCACATGTGTTTTGTTGAGTTTTTAAATGTAGGACGGCGATATGGAGGAAGTTCCATAACAAAAGGTACTTCCTTTTTGGCAAATGCTACTTTTTTAAGAATAAGAGCTGTAATTATTGCTAATAATATTCCAGTAAAATAAATACCAAACAAAACCAATCCTTGTTTTTCGGGAAATACTGCTGAAATGATTAGCACATACACTGGTAGTCGCGCACTGCACGACATAAAGGGCGTAATCATCATCGTCAGAATACGGTCCTTTTTATTTTCGAGCGTACGAGTAGCCATTATTGCCGGCACATTGCAGCCAAAACCCATTACGAGGGGAATGAACGATTTGCCATGTAAACCAATTTTATGCATGAGTTTATCCATAATGAACGATGCACGAGCCATATAGCCGGTATCTTCCATTAATGAAATAAAGAAAAACAAAATTAGAATATTAGGCAAAAACACAATAACACCTCCTACCCCACCAATAATTCCGTTTACCAATAAATCGCGCAGAGCACCTTCGGGCATACTTGCCTGTACCCACGACGAGAACAATCCCACGCCCGCATCTATCCATGCCATTGGGAAACTCCCCAAGGTAAATGTAGCCTGAAACATGGCCCACATAAAGAAAATAAATATCGGAAATCCTAACAAACGATGTGTGAGAATATCATCGAATTCACGTTTTGCTTTGCGTTTATCCAGCTTTCCTTCACGGTAGGTTTCTTTAAGAGCACCATCGATAAAGCCATATTTTGCATCGGTGAGTATGGTTTCGGATTTTTCGTTCATCGATTTTTCCAATTCTTCCACAGCCTGAGCAGCAACACGCTTAACATCTTCGTAATTTTCGAATTGCTGGAGGTCGTGTAGCATGGTTTTGTCCGTTTCGAGCAATTTGATTGCTACAAAACGGGACGAGAATTTATCACGAACCTTGGGATTTTTCCAAATTTCAGTTTGAATTTCGCGAATATGTTTTTCTATAATTTCACCGTAATTGATATGAATGTGGCGCACTATCGGGTCACGGTCTTCGTACACATCAATTAGTTTAGTGAATAGGTCGTCGATGCCCTTACCTTTGGGCGCAACAGTAGGAATAATTGGAATTCCGAGCATTTCGCCCAACGCTTTGTAATCAAATTTCACCCGCTTTTTCTCCAACTCATCATACATATTTAAGGCAATTACTACCTTGATATTCATATCGATAAGCTGCGTTGTGAGAAACAAATTTCGTTCGATGTTCGAAGCATCTACTACATTGATTATAATGTCGGGATGTTTTTCGGTGATGTGCTTGCGCACATACAGTTCTTCGGGCGAATATTCAGTTATGGAGTAAGTACCCGGCAAATCGACTAATCTGAACGTATAATCGTGTTTTTTGACTTTTGCCTCTTTGGCATCAACCGTTACGCCGCTGTAGTTACCAACGCGCTCGTGCGAACCCGAAGCAAAATTAAACAAGGAAGTTTTGCCGCAATTGGGATTTCCGACCAAAGCTACATTAATTGTTTTTCCCTTTTTGAGAATTGAACGTTTTAGCTTTTCCTCGTCGATAACGCCATTAAAAGTGGCATCGTCGTGTTTTATATAATGTGCTGCCGAAATAACTTCAATCAATTGTGCTTCGCTACGCCGTAAAGATACATTGTAACCCAATATTTCGTATTCCACCGGATCCATTAAAGGTGCATTTTTAACCACCTTTACTTTTTTCCCTTTCACAAAACCCATTTCGGTAATACGTTTGCGAAAAGCTCCATGCCCCAGCACTTTGGTAATGTAGGCCTCACCACCCGTTTCAACTTCCGATAAATAATTGGTTTTCTTCGACATTTCCTACTTATTTAATATCAATCAACACTTTGCCCGACGACTTCAACAAGCCTACCGACCATTTAATAATTACAGCCGAACTAACAATAGCCACAAGTGGGTCGATAAACGGAATATCCCATGTACGAGCAGCAACCAAACCTGCAATTGCCGAAATACTTGTAAGCGCATCGGCCAACACATGCAGATAAGCTGCTTTTATATTATGATCCGAATCGTCGTGTTTGTGGTGCAATAAAACGGCACTTATCAAATTCACAATCAACCCAATAACCGCCACAAGTATTGCTTCATTGTAGGCAATATTTTGCGGAACAAAAAAACGTTCGAAAGCTTCTACCAAAATAAAAACAGCAAAAAGCAACAGAATAAGTCCGCTACTATAACCCGAAAGCGACAATATTTTTGAACTATTACCTGTAAAACTATCCTTTGCAGCCAATTTTCGAACGGCAATATAAGCCAACCAACTAAGCCCGATAGCAAAAACGTGCGAACCCATGTGTATACCATCAGCCAATAAAGCCATCGAATTGGTAGTGAGACCGTAGAAAATTTCGACGAGCATGGTAATTGCCGTTAGCAGTACTACCCAAAGCGTTTTACGTTCCTTATTATTTTCTATCATTATATTTCGGGTTATGTTTTTCAGCATAACAAGTTAAACCTATAGCTGGTTTAAAAAATGCACACAAAATTAGTTATATTAATTGAAAACAGGGCATACTGAAGGTTGTAAAAGCCTAAAATACCTACTAATAGGTAGAAGATTTAAAACAAAGTTTTTATCTTTGACAAAATATTAAAAAAAATGAATCTTCAGCATATTGGTTTGTATTTAAACAATTTATCCGATAAAAAACAGATTTTATCGCAACTAACTGAAAACAAATTGCTTCACGGGATTATTGACTTGCATAATTTGAAGGGAACTATATTTTCGGCCCAAACTATCGAAAAATTAATTGACGAAGAATTCAGGCACGACCGCATAGTAGTTTGCACCAACGAAAACACCTCACTCAGCACTATGTCCAGCGGACAACAGAAACGTGCACTCCTCACTTACCTCATTGCTCAAAAGCCCGATTATTTGGTATTGGACGATGTGTATAGTAACGTGGACAAAGCCACGCAACATCATATTTTGAGGGAACTTGAAACACTCTCGGAAACAACGCTGATAATTCAATTATTATTTCGTAAAAATGATGTTTTACCTTTTATAAAAAATGTATTGACTTTTGATAAAAGAAACATCATTACTAACCAACAAAACAAAAATGATTTTACGAGTAAACCCGCAAAAACAGCAGAAGAAAAACATAAATTTGTTTTACCAAACACATATACTTCGAATTACGCAACTGTAAATCCATTAATAGAATTGCGTTCGGTATCTGTTTCTTACGAAGAAAAGCAGGTACTTAACTCTATAAACTGGACTATTAGCAAAGGAGAATTCTGGCAATTGGTTGGCCCAAATGGTTCGGGAAAAAGCACCTTAGTAAGTATGATTTGCGGCGATAACCCCAAAGCTTATGGGCAGGACATTATGCTTTTTGGACGCAAAAAAGGAAGTGGTGAAACGATTTGGGATATTAAACGTCAGATTGGCTATTTTACACCTGCAATGATGGTGCGATTTACGCGTAACGATACGGTTGAAAATATGATTATTTCGGGATTGAATGATTCCGTAGGATTGTATTTGGAGCCTACCGACCTACAAAAAGACATAGCGCAGAGTTGGGTTGAGATGCTTGGAACATCGTTTCGAAATAAACTTTTTCAGCAATTATCCATTGGTCAGCAACGAATGGTGATGGTGGCACGCGCTATGGTGAAGCATCCGCCACTACTTATTCTGGATGAACCAACTATTGAACTCGACGACGAAAATAGTGCCCTTTTTATTGAAATGGTTCAAGCAATAGCTGCAGAAAATCAGATTGCGATTATTTATATTTCGCATCGCGATGAAGAAAACCTTCGACCCTCCAAGATTTTTGAACTTGTAAAGACCGACAATGGTTATACAGGTTTAGTAAAATAAAAATCCGCCGACGAAATTCAACTTTCGCCGACGGATATCAATTAAAAAAAATTATTTACGCGCTTCGAGAGCTGCCTTTACTAACTTAGGCACTTCAACAGGTAGACGTGCTACAGGCACTCCAATAGCTTCGAATGCTGCAATTTTTTCTTCAGCAGTTCCACTTCCACTCGAAATAATTGCACCAGCATGCCCCATACGTTTTCCAGGAGGAGCAGTTTGCCCAGCAATAAATGCAACCACGGGTTTCGTAACGTGCTCTTTTATGTATTGTGCAGCACGCTCTTCGGCATCGCCACCAATTTCGCCAATCAGCACAATGGCCTCGGTTTCGGGGTCGTTTTCGAACATTTCGAGCAATTCCTGATAGTACAATCCGGCAACAGGATCGCCACCAATACCCACACATGTACTTTGACCTAATCCGTTTTGTGTGAGCAAACTAACCATTAAGTAAGTCAGAGTTCCACTCCGGCTCATTAACCCTACATTTCCTTTTTTGAAAATATTTCCGGGCAAAATACCAATCATTGACTCTTCGGGCGTAATCAATCCCGGACAGTTTGCACCAATCAGCTGTGCACCTTTCTTTTTGAGGTATGCTGTGGCCTTTACCATATCTAATGTTGGCACACCTTCCGATATGCAAATTACCAATTTTATGCCGCCATCGGCTGCTTCGAGTATGGCATCGGCTGCAAAAGGTGCAGGAATAAAAATAACCGAAACAGTTGCACCGGTTGCATTTACAGCATCTTCTACGGTATTAAAAACCGGCACATCGTGTACTGTTTGTCCACCTTTACCTGGCGAGACACCAGCCACAATTTTTGTTCCGTAAGCAATCATTTTAGCAGTATGAAAACCGCCGTCACGTCCGGTAATGCCTTGTACAAGGACTTTTGTATTTTTATTTATTAAAATGCTCATTTTGTTTAGTTTTTAAAGTTCATAAAGTTTATAAAGTTCATAATGTTTTAAAGTTACAAACTGTTTACTAAACGAATAGCTTCCTGAGCGGCTTCGCTAAGCGACCCAACTGTAGGGAGATTGTGTTCCTTTATAATTCGAAGTCCCTCTTCGGCATTTGTACCCGACAAACGAATAACAATCGGTATATCCACTTTCAATTGGTCGAGTGCAATTACCAATCCTTTTGCCACATCGTCGCAACGGGTAATTCCACCAAAGATATTAATCATAATCACTTTTACGTTTTTGTCGGACATCAACAAATTCATGGCATCGATTACCTTTTGCGGACTTGAGCTTCCGCCAATATCTAAGAAGTTTGCTGGGCTTCCACCAAAATGCTTAATAACGTCCATCGAAGCCATTGCAAGCCCAGCACCATTCACCATACAACCAATATTTCCATCGAGGCGAATGTAGGTCAAACCGCTCTCTTTAGCCGAAAGTTCTTTCTTTTCATCTTCGGTAGGTTCGTTGAGTACCTCAATATTCGGCTGACGATAAAGCGCATTATCATCAAAATTCATTTTTCCATCAATAGCCGACAATTTGCCTCCATCGGTAATAACCAATGGATTGATTTCAACTATCGAAGCATCAGTTTCGATAAATATTTTGTATAGTTTCTTGAAAATATCGGTAGCTTGTTTTACCAAAGTAATGTCGGAAAACAATTTGAAAGCAATCTTGCGTGCCATAAAATCCGTCATTCCCAAATCAGGGTCAATTGGAATTTTAAAAATAGCATCCGGATTTACTTTTGCCACTTCTTCAATTTCGACACCACCTTCGGCACTAGCCATAAACAAAACCGATTTTGTATTTCGGTCGATGGTGAGTCCTACATAATACTCTTTTTGAATTTCAACCGCATCGGCAACCAGCACTTTTTCAACCGTATAGCCTTTAATGTCCATACCCAGAATTTTCTGACCTGCTTCTACCGCCGCTTCCACTGTTTTGGCCAGTTTTACACCACCTGCTTTCCCTCTACCGCCTACCAAAACCTGTGCTTTAACTACTACCATTCGATTGAGTTCGCGTGCTGCTTTCTCAACCTCTTCAATTGTGTGACACAAAATATCGTCGGGAACCGGAATACCGTATTGCCGAAAGATTTGCCGTGCCTGATACTCGTGAATCTTCATTAGCTTTTCTTTTTATTTACAATTTGTAAAAATATTTTATTTAATTAGTATCATTAACAGATTTACACGCATAGTTGTTTACCGAAAAATGTATTTATTTGCATTTTTGCACAGTTTTAACAATTGGAATAATTACAAATAAAAAAAGCGCAAAGAAATTACTTTCCTAACGCTTAATTATGTTCTATATTGACCTTTATACTTCGCCCATTGCTTTTTTGAAAAACTTTTGAGCTTGCCCGTAATCGACCTTACCACAAGGTCCTGATATACAGCCACCTTCGCAAGCCATTACTTCGATAAAGTTACCAGGTGCTTTTCCTTTGGTGTACGCTCTGAGCAACGCTATGTTTTTCTTATTTAAATTTGCAACCGAAATTGGCTTAATGGCTACATTCGGATATAAAGATTGAACAGCCGTAATAACGCCTCCTGCACGTGCAAATCCCCTGCCCTCAAGTGGTGCCGTTTGTCTGTCATCTACATTCATGTTTTCCAAATCTATATTCAAGCCTGTAAAAAGCGTATCAATCTCTTCGAAAGTAAGTATATAATCAATATCGGGATGGTCCATTACTTCTTTGCGTTTACCAACACATGGGCCTACAAACACAATTTTGGCTTCAGGGTATTTTTTTTTGGCCATTTCGATGGTGTAATACATGGGAGAGCCGGTGTGCGACACAAAAGGTTTCATATCGGGCAAATGCTTATTAACCAACTCAATGTACGACGGACAGCAAGATGTGGTCATAAACTGCTGACCTTCCTCCAACTTTTCCTGCAATTCGGTCCCTTCGCGACGCGTAGTCTCCATTGCGCCGTGCGCTACTTCGATAGCCTCCACAAATCCGATTTGCTCCACTGCCGCAGCAATCTGGTGAATAGAATTATTGAATTGCGACATAATGGATGGTGCCATAATAGCCACCAATTGTTCGCCTCGCTTAATGGCCGTGAGAATATCTACTAATTGCGAAATTTCGTAAATAGAACCAAAAGGACAGGCATTGATACATTTACCACAATAAATACATTTATCTTCGTCGATATGCTCTATACCGTTTTCGTCTTTCTGAATGGCTTTTACCGGACAAACCTCTTCGCAAGGAACAGGTATATACACGATAGAATGATACATACAAGCCTCTTTGCAAATACCACAATTGATACATTTGGCGTGGTTAATATAAGCTTGTCCGTTTTCCATAAATGTAATAGCATCTTTGGGGCAATTCATTGAACACGACCGTGCCACACAGCCTTTACACAAATTGGTAACTACATAATTGGTTTTTACACAAGCTGTACAAGCTTCATCTACAACGGTTAATATAGATTTGGAAGTTTCTGTACGATTCAATGCTTTATTTGCATAAACTGAAAGTGGGGTGAGTTCATCTTCCTCTTCGTCGATGCGATAGCCTAAAATGGGAAGCATTTTATATTTGAGAACTGCTCTTTCTTTGTGAATACAACATCTGCCGCGGGCTTGTGCATTTTTGGGCGACATTGTTAGTGGGATACGGTCAATATCTTCTAATAATCTATCTTCTTTAAACAAAGAAATTATTTTCGACATCAAAACGCGTCGAACAATCATAGTGTTGTTTACAAATGCCATCTTTTTATACCTTAATTTTATTGCGCTGCAAAGGTAGTACTTTTGAATTAATTAAAGAAATATTTCCGTAATTAAAATGCAAATTTAACACTAAAATGCATAAAAAAGTCGTTTAATATTGTGTTAAATCAACATTAAACGACTAAATATGAATCAGATAACAAATTAAAACCTTTCTGTGATAAAAATCTAAATTTTAGGGCGTTTAATACCCTGAAATACAAATTCAACTATGCTATTTTTATTTTTTTCGAAACTATCGCTGATATTTTGTCGGATATATGGCACTTCTAATCCTTTGATGGCGTAAAAAATAATCATCGACGATAAGTCTAAATCCATTCGTTTAAAGATTTTCTTATCCACACCATCGGAAAGAATTTTTTTAAGTATAGCAATCTCTTTCATATCAATTTTTCGGCGCGTACGTTCCACTTCGTAAATATCATGAAAAAAATCGGCACGGAGTGAACCGTTGCGGGTTACAACATCCTTAATTGCATCCAGGTGAGTAACGATATGGTTGGTAAGCTTAACATCCGGTTCTTTGTCGTCCATCGATACTTTATTCAAACGATCCAAAACAGTTTCTAATTCCCTGTCGATAACCGCTTTGTAAATTTCTTCCTTGTTGTTGAAATATGTATACAAAGTTCGTCTGCCCTTTTTCGATGCCTCTGCAATATCGTTCATGGTCACTTCTTTTTTGCCGTGTTGTGCAAAAAGTTCTCGAGCAACTTCAATGAGCATTTTTTTTGTATTCGACATTTTTTTGGACATAAGAAATCGATGTTTTATGTATTTCTGCAAAAATAGCGAATAGTTTGTGAATTAACGATATATGATGGTTGAAATTCGAAAAAAAATATTTTTCAGTTGCTTTTTCGCACATTTCGAACCAATCGAACCGTCCAAACGGCCAGAATTGCCAAGAAAATACGCGGAAAGGTAATCCACACTGCCGGCACACCAATAGCAACAAAAAGCAAAGTGTCCTCCAATAGTGAGTGATTAATAGCAATGTGATAATTCAATAAATCGGCATCGGCTGGTTGAATATCGCCATGTTGCACTTCTTCAATCATTACAACAGAACCATAGGTGAGCCCTACAATTTGAGCAATAAACCACAAAAACGATGTATTGGACGACAATCCCATAATTTTCATTACAGGAGCAAAAGGCTTAGCAATTAAATCAATGATTTTAAATTCTTTGAGAATGTTTTGCAACATTAATAAACCACTCACAATCAGCGTGATTTTCAGAATTAGCCAAGCCGAACCTTTCATCCAAGCTAAAACCATGGCTGTAAAACTATCAAATACAATTGCTTTTTCGGAAATACTGTTTACACCAATATGTTCGGGTAATAATTTATTTAAAATAAAAGCTGCTAAAAATGATGTGAAAAGTCGCAAGGTGAACATGACCACTGCCGAAGAACCTGTCTTTTTCTGTATGGCAGTTTCCACAAACATATTGTGTGATATAAGACACATCAATGCCAAAATCGTTATCTCACGCATGTCGAGTGCCAATGTAGCCATAATGGCAATTGGTGCATATAGCGTTAGAAACAGGCTGGATATAAATACTATAGCCGATTCGCCGGGCAAGCCAATTACCGAAAAAACAGGTGAAAGATAGGTGGCAATCAGTGCGATTACGCCTAGATAATTCATCAAACTAACCAAAAAGCTAATTGGAAGAATAATTTTTAGCAACCACCATATAGTTTTTCCGGCTTTTGGTAAAGCACTGCGCGAACTCGAAATTATGCGGGTAATAATTGTAGGCATCAACATATATAATCTTGATTCTTGATACTTGGCTCTTTCTTCTTAAATCTATTTCTCGCGAATCCAGGTTTGTGAGCGACCAATAATTCCCATTTTGTCCAACGACCCACGTACACTTAATTTCCCTGATTTAGAGTCGAGCGAAATACTGCAACGGTAAACTTTACCATTATTAGGGTCTAAAATTGTTCCACCGGATAGACCTCCTTCTTTTTCAACCATTCCGTTTATAACCATCATTCCTAAGATTGGCTTACCTTTGTTTGTACCTTCGCATTCGGTACATTTTTTTTCCGGTTCTTTGAAAAGTTTTTCAACTTTACCGTAGTATTTACCGTTTGTTGACTTAAAAATTGAAACAATCGATTTTGTTGAGCCATCGGCATCATCAATGGTTTTCCATTTTCCAACAATTTTATCGACCTGCGAAAATGCTGTCATTGTGAGCATTACAACACAAAATAACGAAATTAGCTTTTTGTTCATAAGTATTTAATTTTAAAATTCAGATAACAAAGATAAATAAAATTACAAATATGCTATCAGTATAAATCGTTTTCGGAGATATTTTAATATTTTTGTAGAAAAATTGAACAAATGAAGACCATTTCCATAGATAATAAAGCTGAAATTGAAGCGATAATCAGTTCGTGCAAGCATTGCGTAGTGAGTACAGTTAATCCTGACGGACTGCCTTATAGTGTACCAATGAACTTTGCTTATCATAATGGGCAAATTATACTCCACTCCGCCCCAACCGGCACACATTTGCAAAATATTGAACATAACAATAATATTTGTGTGGTTTTTTGCACCGATGGCACATTGGTATATCAACACAAAGAAGTGGCTTGTAGTTACCGGATGCGCGCCGAAAGTGTCATCTGTTTTGGCAAAGTACGCTTTGTAGAAGCCATAGAAGATAAAATATTGCTTATGAACAAATTAATGGCACATTACACCCAAAACGAATTTAAATATTCGAAACCAGCCATTGAAAATGTGAAAGTATGGGTGATGGATATTGAAAAAATGACAGCAAAGGCATTTGGAGTGCCTCAAAAAAAGACTATTTAGAGAGTCTTGTGATTATTAGTATTTCTTATTTTCAAATTTTTGAATTCAAATTTTTGAGACGGGGCACGCCCCGTCTCTACTGTCCGTTTGCTTTAAAAATTACACCAATAGTTTTCAGAATTATATTAACATCCAAACTTATCGACCAATTATCAATATAGTCCAAATCCATTTTCATCCATTCAACAAACGAAACAGAATTTCGTCCACTTACCTGCCAAATGCAGGTAATTCCGGGTTTCATGCTCAAGCGACGTAGTTGGTATTTTTCATACTGTTTCACCTCACTGAGTAGTGGCGGACGAGGTCCTACAACCGACATTTCGCCTTTAAGCACATTATAAAACTGAGGAAATTCGTCGAGCGAAGTTTTACGCAATAGCCGACCAATTTTAGTTATACGTGGGTCATTTTCAATTTTAAAAGTAGGACCATCTGATTCATTTTTATGTTGCAGTTCCTCTATCAACTTTTCAGCTTCAGGTATCATCGATCTAAATTTGAAACAAACAAATCTTCGACCATTTTGCCCCACCCGTTCCTGTTTAAAAAATACTGGACCACCATCTTCCAACTTTATTAGCAATGAAATAAGAAACATAATTGGCGAAGTAAGCACTAAAACAAAAGCACTGAATAAAATATCAAAAACCTCTTTCAACTTTAAACTCAAATACTTAGTTGGAGTAGATTGGTGTGTAATAAACGAATTGTCGAACTTTTGAGTTAGTGTGTCGTTCTCATTAATAAATTCAAAAAACTCTTCCTGCATAATATGCACCGAAATGCCAATCTGCTCAGCTTCGGCAATTATTTTTTCAACATTATAATTAGCATCTGAAATAGGCATGCAATAAAAAATGTCATCTATTCCTCTTAAAACTATTTTTTTAAATATATCATCCTGATTTCTGATAATGTGTGTATTTTTATGTAATTTGGAAAGCTTGGAATCAGGACTAATAATTGCATTGATACGATAACCCCAATCTTTTGAGTTGATAAACGACTTGATAAATGGTTTGGCACTTGCATCGGCTATAATTACCACATTGCGGGTGTTACGCCCAATTTTACGCAAATAACGCATAATCTTATAAAACAAAAGTTTAAACAGCACTAGTACTACCAAGTCAATAATGCAGAACCATAAAATATAATATGCCGAAAAACTGTAATGTCCGATGAGTATTAAAATACGTAATTCAATAAACAGCAAAATGCCTGCGATACTAAGCGTAACAAAATACCCGCGAATCATACTCAAAAAATTACTTACCCTGAAAATGACACCTAGACGGAATTTATAAAACAAAACCGACCATATAATGGCAATTTGAGACAAAAAAAAGACTTTCTCGTATGGCACAATAACGGGTGAGGGATATATAAGTTCAACAAGTAAAAATACAAGTATTGAAATCAACACCTGTATTAATATCATTAAGTTTGAAAGTTTTCGTTCTCTTTTAGTAATCATAAACAAAAAGAATTTCTTAAATGTAGTTAGAGTATTTTCTACATTTCATCCTATTTTTATTTTAACATTTCATAAAGTAACGCAAAGATGTGGATTTAAGTTCAATAATGCAATAGATTTAGTGTTAAAATGTAATAATTCATAAAATTAGGAAAAGTGAATACAGTAAAATAAGTTTTAACAATGTATTTATCTAAAAAACTCAATTAAATTTTTGTGTTTGAAAAAAAAGCAGTAATTTTGGTCAACCAATTTTATTTTTAAACGCCATTAATCCATAAATTATTTCAAAAAAAGCATATGAAAACAAATTACGAAATCCGTTACGCATCGCATCCCGAAGATGCAAAAAAGTACGACACAGCTCGTTTACGCAAAGAATTTTTGGTTGAAAATTTGTTTGTTGCCAACGAAGTAAATATGGTCTACACGCTTTTTGATCGCTTAGTAGTAGGTGGTGCAACTCCCATAAACGAAACACTTACACTGGAAGCTATCGACCCATTGAAATCAGAATTTTTCCTTTCGCGCCGCGAATTTGGAACTTATAATGTAGGTGGAGCGGGAAAAGTTATTGTAGATGGTGAAACTTATGAACTTGGTTACAAAGAAGCATTGTATTTAGGAGCTGGTAACCGTACAGTTACTTTTGAAAGCAACGATGCTGCAAATCCAGCTAAGTTTTATTTTAACTCAGCTCCAGCTCATAAAACATTCCCCGACCGAAAAATAACGAAGGCCGATGCAATAGTTATGGAACTTGGTGCATTGGAAACAGCAAATCACCGCAACATCAACAAAATGTTGGTTTGTCAGGTGCTCGAAACTTGTCAGTTACAAATGGGTATGACCGAATTGCAAGTGGGAAGTGTTTGGAATACCATGCCTGCACACACGCACAGTCGCCGCATGGAGGCTTATTTTTACTTTGAAGTGCCCGAAGGAAATGCAGTTTGTCACTTTATGGGCGAACCAACAGAAACACGACACATTTGGATGCAGGGCGAAGAGGCTGTTATTTCACCCGAATGGAGTATACATTCGGCTGCTGCAACCAGCAATTATACCTTTATTTGGGGTATGGCCGGCGAAAATTTAGATTACAGCGACCAGAATTTTTACAAACATACGGAACTGAGATAATTAAATTGTTTCGTGTTTCACGTTTAGAGTTTCTGGTTTAATATTAAACAAAACACGAAACGTGAAACACAAAACACAAAACACAAAATATAATATGAATCCTTTTGAATTAAACGGAAAAATCGCGCTTGTAACAGGCGGATCGTACGGAATTGGTTTTTCGATTGCAAGTGGCTATGCCAAAGCAGGTGCAACTGTAGTTTTTAACGATATCAATCAGGAAATGGTTGACAAAGGCATTGCAGCTTATGCAGCCGACGGCATTAATGCACACGGTTATGTTTGCGACGTAACCAACGAGGAACAGGCAAATGCTATGATTGCTCAAATTGAAAAAGAAGTAGGTGTGATTGATATTTTGGTGAACAATGCAGGTATTATTAAACGTATTCCGATGCACGAAATGACTGCTGCCGAATTCCGTTTGGTAATCGATATTGACCTGAATGGTCCTTTCATTATGGCCAAAGCTGTACTTCCAGGAATGATGAAAAAACGTGCCGGCAAAATTATCAATATCTGTTCCATGATGAGCGAGTTAGGTCGCGAAACAGTGGCCGCTTATGCTGCTGCCAAAGGCGGTTTGAAAATGCTCACCAAGAATATTGCTTCGGAATATGGCGAATACAACATTCAATGTAATGGTCTTGGCCCTGGTTATATTGCTACTCCACAAACAGCGCCACTGCGCGAAGATGGTCATCCTTTCAACTCGTTTATAATCGCTAAAACTCCGGCTGCACGTTGGGGAACTCCCGAAGATTTAATGGGACCTGCTATCTTCTTAGCTTCAAACGCTTCGGATTTTGTAAACGGTCATATTCTATATGTTGATGGTGGTATTTTGGCATATATTGGTAAACAACCGAAATAAAGGTAGAAGTTAGAAATTAGAAGTTAGAAATTAGAAATTAGAAGTGAGAAATTATGAAGAACATTATATTTATTTTTTTTCTTGCGTTTTTTTGCATTTCGGGCATTTTTGCTCAAAAGCAAATTGTGGTAAAAAACACAGCTGACTTTGACCGTACTGCCGAAATGGTGGAAGTGAAGGTTGGCAAGAAAAATACAGTTTTTTTAAGCAAACAATTTGTTTTGAAAAATGAAAAAGGTCAAGAAATTGGGTATCAGTTGGTGTTTGATAAGAATAAAACCGTTAGCAGTTTTATTTTTCAAACTGATGTAAAAGCAAAATCAACAACTACTTATCAGGTTAGCGAAGGCGAACCTTCTGTAGTTAAATTTTTGACGCATGCTCGTTTTGTTCCTGAGCGCAAAGACGATTTTGCATGGGAAAACGATTTGGCGGCTTACCGCATGTATGGACCGGCATTGGCAAACGAAAACCCCAGCAATGGTGTAGACCTTTGGCTAAAACGCACTTCGGATACTGTGGTTAGCAAGCGTTACCGCGATGAACTTCAACGTGGTTTTTCCTATCATATTGATTGGGGCGATGGACTTGATTGTTATGCAGTTGGTCATACGCTTGGCAGTGGTGGTATTGCACCCTACCAAAATGGCAAGCTTTTCGTTGGCGACCATTACAATCGTTACGAAATAATTGAAAATGGACCACTTCGTTCCACATTTATACTTTATTACGATAAAGTAAAAGTAGCAGATGCCGTAGTTAGTCAGAAAATTACGATTTCTTCGATTGCGGGTTCTACGCTCAACAAAGCTGTAGTTACTTATTCGGGAAAACTACCATTTCATTTAGCTGCCGGAATAGTACTACACGATGGAAAAGGTGTAAAACATTCGAACTTAAAAACGGGAGTTGTTGCGTATGCAGAAGATGCTGTTTCGAGCGCCAAAGTGCCTTCTGGACGAAACTATGTGGGAGTTGTTATTCCATGTAAAGCAAAAACTATTGCCAATCAGGATAATCACTTGTTGATAACAGCCAATTATAAAGCCGAAAGTAATTTTACCTATTATTTTGGTGGTGGCTGGAGCAAATGGAAATTCCCAACTGACAATGATTGGTTTGATGCGGTTGAAAAATTTAGCAAACAAATTAAACAACCTTTAAAAGTTAAGGTAAAATAAATTCGTTTTGATTGAAAATTATTAGCCCGAAGTAACTAAATTATTACTTCGGGCTTTATTTTAGCTTGATATATTATTATCGCTTATTTTAAAATTCCTAACTCAATTAAAATCAATTAAATAATTCTTTCAGAGTTTGCGTTGCAATGAACATTTTTTTGCTGTCAGGAAGTTCAATGAAATCGTATTTCTGGTAAAACCCTCTTGCTTCATCATCTATTGGGTCAACTACTACAGCAAATGAACCTATTTCATTCGCAATGCTGTAACTTCTTTTAAGTGCATCAATCAATAGAATTTTTCCAATTCCATTACCTTGCTGATTTTTATCTATTGCCAAACGACCAAGTAATGTCGCGGGAATTGCTTTATACGATTTTGGTAGTTTATTCTGAATTTGAACTGAAAAACTACTCAATGGAATACTACTATTCGAAAGGGTGTAATAGCCTTGAATAATATTTGTTTCACTATCTGCCAATACGAAACAAGCAGCAAGTTTGCGCTTAACATCTTGTCCTGCCTGAGTTTTCAAATAGTCATTTAAAAGTTCTTTTCCGCAATCAAAATCTTTCCGATTATGCTTTTTATCTAAAAGTTCTATCATTTGTTATTTTGCGTTTGCAATAAAAGAATTGTAATCGTCTAACGCATTCTTTAAACTTTCGGACGGTTTTTGAGGATTATTTATTGCATTAAAAAATATTTCACTATCTCTTTCAGAGGCAATTATCTGTTCTCTTTCTTTTATTATTTCTTTCGCTTTATCCTGCACTACCCGAACTACAAAATCCGTAAGATTCCGATAACCCCCTAAAAATGCCGCTTTTTCAAAGAATTGTTTTTGTTCTTTTGGAAGTCTGGCATCAAACCGGGCATGTTCTACTGTTGTTGTATTCATAATTATTATATTTTATGCAAACGTACGTAAAATATCCGTAATTACAAAATAATGTACTGCAATTATCCGTACAATAATACTTAATTAACACTATACACAACAGAACTTTAAATGTTTATAAAAAATATTTTAATACGCTCTAGCAAATACCACCCGTTGCTTCGAAGGTTTGCCTGTAAAAATACAAGTTCCTTCTTCGCTCGCTTCTAACGGAATACAACGAATGGTTGCTTTGGTTTCGTCTTTTACGCGCTCCTCTGTTTCGGGAGTGCCGTCCCAGTGGCAAAGCAGGAAGCCGCCTTTTTCAATTTCCACTTTAAATTCGTCGTACGAATTTACTTCGCGGGTAACCGAAGCGCGGTAGTCGAATGCTTTTTTGTAGATATTTTCCTGAATTTCAGTCATCAGTTTTTCGATGTAGTTTTCAACACCATCAATTGCAACTGTTTCTTTGGTCAAGGTATCACGACGAGCCACTTCTACCGTGCCATTTTCGAGGTCACGAGCACCCATAGCCAAGCGCACGGGTACACCTTTTAATTCGTATTCGGCAAATTTCCAACCCGGTTTTTTATTATCGTTGTTGTCGTATTTTACAGATATTCCTAATTTTTTGAGTTTTGGAATTATCTCGTTTACTTTTTCCGAAATGGCAGCTAATTGCTCCTCGTTTTTGTAAATTGGCACAATAACAACTTGAAAAGGTGCTAGTTTTGGAGGTAGCACCAAGCCATTATCGTCGGAATGAGTCATAATAAGTGCACCCATTAAGCGGGTTGATACTCCCCATGATGTAGCCCAAACAAAATCTTGCTTGTTGTTTTTGTCCATAAAAGTTACATCGAATGCTTTGGCGAAATTTTGTCCTAAAAAGTGCGAAGTTCCGGCCTGAAGTGCTTTTCCATCCTGCATCAACGCTTCGATACAGAATGTTTCGAGTGCGCCAGCAAAACGTTCGTTGGCCGATTTTACGCCTTTGAGCACCGGCATTGCCATAAAGTTTTCGGCAAATTCGGCATAAACATCGAGCATCTGACGTGCTTCCACCATGGCTTCGGCTTCGGTAGCGTGAGCAGTGTGCCCTTCCTGCCACAGAAACTCAGCAGTTCGAAGGAACAAACGTGTACGCATTTCCCAACGAACCACATTGGCCCACTGATTTATTAGCAATGGTAAATCGCGATAGGATTGAATCCAGTTTTTGTAGGTGCTCCAAATAATAGTTTCGGAGGTAGGACGAACAATTAATTCTTCTTCGAGTTTTGCATCAGGGTCAACGATTACGCCTTTGCCATCAGGACTGTTTTTTAAGCGGTAATGTGTAACCACAGCACATTCTTTAGCAAAACCTTCGACGTGAGCCGCTTCTTTGCTCAAAAACGATTTAGGAATAAACAACGGAAAATAAGCATTTACGTGACCGGTTTCTTTGAACATGCGGTCGAGTTCGGCCTGCATTTTTTCCCAAATTGCATAACCGTAAGGTTTAATAACCATACAACCACGAACCGCCGAATTTTCGGCTAAATCGGCTTTCAACACCAAATCGTTGTACCATTGCGAGTAGTTTTCGCTGCGCGAAGTCAATTCTTTTGCCATTATTTTTATTTACTATATTTCAGTTTTCTATTTACCATTTTTGGGAGTGCAAAGATACAAAATTTTCGGCAAAAAAACCAAACTCCGGTGGTGCTGCGATGCGTGAGGGATTGGAGCGGCGTGGTGCCGTATTTCGGCGGCACAAGAGCGGAAAGCCCGACCCGTAGGGGCACGCCCAAGAAAAGTTTGAAGTTAGAAATTAGAAGTTGGAAATTAGAAGTTAGAAAAGGGGAAAAAGTATTTGTCAGTCAAAGAATTATTCGTATCTTTGCAGCCGCTTTAAGAAAATCAAGATTATAAATTTTAAAAAGTTAGTAAACAGTATGTTAAATCATTATGAAACCGTTTTCATTTTAACTCCCGTTTTGTCTGATGTACAGATGAAGGAAGCGGTAGAAAAGTTCAAAGCTACTCTTATTGAGAATGGCTCGACTATTACAAATGAAGAGAACTGGGGCCTACGCAAATTGGCTTACCCAATTCAAAAGAAATCGACCGGATTTTATTCGTTACTTCAGTTCGATGGCGATGCAACCGTAATCGCAAAGTTAGAAACTCAATTCCGTCGCGACGAACGTGTGCTTCGCTTCCTTACTTTCCGTTTGGACAAGTACGCTTATGAGTATGCAGAGAAAAGAAAAGGTGTTAAATCAAAAGAAGTAAAGGAGAACTAAAAAATGGCAGCAAATAACGGAGATATCAGATACTTAACTCCTCCAACGGTGGATGTTAAAAAGAAAAAATACTGTCGTTTCAAAAAAAGCGGCATTCGTTACATCGACTACAAAGATCCTGAATTTTTGAAAAAATTCTTGAACGAACAGGGAAAAATTCTTCCTCGTCGACTCACAGGCACTTCGTTGAAATTTCAACGTAAAGTAGCTCAAGCAGTTAAAAGAGCACGTCACATTGCGTTGCTTCCTTATGTAACCGATATGATGAAATAATAAAGTAGGAGGAAAAAGTATGGAAATTATATTGAAAGAAGATGTAATCAATTTAGGTTACAAGGGCGATATTGTAAAAGTAAAAGCTGGATACGGTCGTAACTTTTTAATCCCAACAAAAAAAGCTATTTTGGCAACAGAATCGGCTAAAAAAATGTTGGCTGAAGATTTGAAACAACGCGCTCACAAATTGGAACGCTTGAAAACAGAAGCTTCTGAATTGGCCGAAAAAGTAAAAGATATTACACTGAAAGTTGGTGCTAAAACCAGCACTACTGGAAAAATCTTTGGTGCAGTTGGTCCTATCCAAATTGCTGAAGCATTCGAAAAAGCAGGTTTTGCAGTTGACCGTCGTGTAATTGCGCTGAAAGAACCAGTTAAAGAAGTTGGTTCGTACAAAGCCACATTGAAACTTCACAAAGAAGTATCGGTTGAAGTTGCTTTCGAAGTTGTAGCTGAATAAGTTGCTGTTTTATTCCCTTAAAATTAAAAAGACATTAAACCTTATGGTTTAATGTCTTTTTGCTATTTCAGCCCCTACGTTGGTTATTACTCCACAAACCAATGAATTCCCCATAAAAAAAACGCTTTTCGTGTCGTTTGCGCCTATGGTATGATTATCGGGAAACATATCCCTCAAACTAACATATCATTATCAGGGATATGTTAGTTTAAAGTTTCCATTAACCTTTCATTTATTAATCCCAAACACTATCATATTGTACAAATTCCTAAAAACAGAAACGCTAACCCCTTTATAATAAGGACTTAGCGTTTTTAATCTGCGGTACGGACGGGACTCGAACCCGCGACCTCCGCCGTGACAGGGCGGCATTCTAACCAAC